>JAILQQ010000189.1 GCA_024698885.1 Lachnospiraceae bacterium
TAATAATGCGAATCCTCGCTGAAGTGCATAAAATTATATAGAAATAACAGCTCCGCTGGCTTCTCCTCCGCAAGCAGCGACTGTACACTGCCGCCAAAATACCGCAGATCGACCACAAGGATCCGGTCAAAATGCTTTGTCAGAAACGGGATCAGGCAGTTCGCGTAGGAATCCTTGAAAATGATCAGCGTACGCTCATCTGCGGCCGGGCTCTCCTCTCCGCGGATTTCCGCCAGTCCCGGGTTTCCATACAGGAAAAGCGCATACTTATCATATACCGTCAGCCGGCTCTCATCATAAAGACCATCATGGGTCTCTCCGGTATCCAGGTTTACATAACTTGACACCGGCATCTCATACCAGGTGATCACGTCGGGCCGGATCCCGATGCCCTTATACTTCGCGTAATAGGTCCCGTAAAAGTCCCCGGTCTGAGAGGCCTTCAGGGATGACAGTGAAACAGGCTCAAGATCCATGGTGTTGCAGATCGTCTCGTATCCGTAATATGCCCCGAGAGTCGTCCAGTGGTGATCCGTACGGTAATAGATATCCTCGTTTTCATGCTGTTTTAGTGTATCATAGAATGGAATCGTTACGCAATCCGATTCCCGGGAAATTGTATCGTAAAACGCGTCCGTTTCTTCCTTCTCATTCACGCGCGGCAGCCCTGCCGGAAGCCGGTCTGACTGGATCTCGAAGGAATTCGGGATGATCCCTAAATAAGCGGGACGGTCAAGTCCCCTGATAAAGGAGGACAGGATCTCTTCGTTCCGTTTCAGCGTGTCCGGGTATTGTAACGCCTTTTCAAAGAGCTGCCCGTCCTTGCCCCGTACGATGCCGTTGTTTTCCTTCTTTAATAGCAGCCGCTCCGCAAAAGCCTTTAAGCGGATAAAGCTGTCCCGCAAGGGCAGCTGCTCGCCGGTATAGAGCTCAAAGCTTTCCATGAAGCTTCCGTCCCAAAGTCCCGCTCCCGTAAGCGTCGGGCGGCCCGTAAGCACCCGGTTTTCAAGCTCGGAAAAGCCGGTATCCGGCTTGATCAGATACGCAGCCAAAAAGGCGGTCATAAAAACCCCGCAGAGCAGGCTTAAGGGATACCGTTTTATGAAATTTCCGAGGGACAGAGGCCCCCGTCCATTCTGTTCATTCATCACGCTGTTCTATCAATCCTCCGTAAATTAAAACCGGAAGTATAAAAACGGATTAAAGCTGAGATCCGCCAGATACGCCACGGACAAAAGCAAAAGCGCCATATGTAGCAGTACGCCCCCAAAGCTTTCCCGGATCCGCCCGTATGCCCTGCGAAGCGCCGGTGTGGAAAGCAGGCAGCCGAGAGCCAGAACGACGCCGTAATTTCCCAGATAATAATAGATGATATCCCGGCCGCCGCAAGCGGAAAACATCCTGCCAAGGTACTGCGTCAGAGACGGAAGCTCCGTGATCGCAAAGATCACCCAGCTGATCATCACAAAAAACATCGTATAAACATGTGAAAAGATCCGGTGCTTCCGCAGAAAATCCCGAAGGAACGCGCGTTCCAAAAGAAGCAGAACAAAGAAATAAAGTCCCCACAGGATAAAATTCCACGCGGCCCCGTGCCAGAAGCCGGTCAGAAACCAGACAACAAAAAGATTGAAGCAGCTTCTTCCCTTTCCCCGTCTGTTCCCACCAAGAGGAATATACAGATACTCGCGAAACCAGGCGCTTAACGTCATATGCCATCTGCGCCAGAATTCGGTGATCGAAGCGGAAATATAGGGGAAGTCAAAGTTCTTCGGGAAGGAAAAGCCAAGCATCCTGCCCAGTCCGATCGCCATCAGGGAATAGCCGTTAAAATCAAAATAGATCTGCAGCGTAAACGCAAGCGCGCCGAGCCAGGCAAGCGGCGTGGAGATATTGTCATAGCCCAGGACCTGAAGCTCCTCCCAGAGCTGGCCCACATTGTTTGCGATCAATACCTTGGAGGCAAGGCCCAGGATAAAGATCCGGATCCCCTCTTCCACCGCAGAAAATGATATCGTCCGGCTCCGAAGATCCTCCTCCACCTCCGAATAGACCACGATCGGGCCCGCGATCAGCTGCGGGAACATCACAATATAGGTGCCAAGCTTAAGAAGCGAATGCGCTGCCCTGATCTTTCGCCGGTACAGATCGATCCCGTAGGACATGATCTGAAAGGTGTAAAAGCTGATCCCAAGCGGCAAGGCGATATCCGGTACCGGAAGGGACAGGCCGCAGAACGCATTCAGGTTTTCCACGAAGAAAGCGGCATACTTAAAATACAGCAGCAGCCCGATATTCAGGCACAGCATCAGGATAAACGCCGTGCGCCTGCGTCCGGGACTGTCATCCCATTTTTCAATCAGTAATCCGAATGCAAAATTAAAAAGTATGGAGAGTATGATCAGGA
>JAILQQ010000201.1 GCA_024698885.1 Lachnospiraceae bacterium
GGCAGGTCCGGACCGACAAGCTGGTCTGCGCTCCGGAAAAAGGGCATGAGGCTTACACCCCCGAAGAGGTCAGGCGACTGCGCGAGGTCCTGGAGCATGAAGATGACGTGTATGCCAGGATTTTACGCCTGGATTTCTGCCTTGTGGCAAGGATTGGGGAGCTGGAGGCTCTGAAATGGCATGATATTGATTTTGACGCCAATACAGTCTTGCTCCATGCCCAGATTGTCAGGAAGAAAAGGGACGGGGTAACCACCTATGAGTACGTCCCCCATACCAAGGCGGGGAAGTTTACTAACACGGATCTGGGAAAGCGGAAGCTCAAGCTGAACTCGAAGGCAGTCGAGGTCCTGAAGGAGCAGAGGCGGAGAAACCCTTTCGGGGAGTATGTATTTGTGAGCCAGAGCGGGACAGCGCTTATGACGAACAAGGTCAATGAACATCTCAGGAGATACTGCAAAAAGGCGGGTATCCGGTACCTGTCCTCGCACAGCATCCGGGTGACCAATATCACCGCCCTGTTCGACAACGGGGTCGCTCCCACGAAGATCCAGGTGGCGGCAGGGCACTCCGACATCCGGACGACAAACGGGTACTGCCGCTCGGAAATCTGCGACGAGATCGACCTGGATATCCTGGAAAAAGCCCTGTAACCCCCGAAAAATGGGCATGGCGCACTTTAGCGTACTAAAGCGTACTAGCTCTGAAAATGAAAAAAGCCCGCAACTGCGGGCAAAACTAGAAGCAGGCGATGGGAATCGAACCCACGTTTTCAGCTTGGAAGGCTGATGTTCTACCATTGAACCACGCCTGCGTGCTCAGAGCCGGAATCGAACCAGCGACACGTGGATTTTCAGTCCACTGCTCTACCAACTGAGCTATCTGAGCTTTTTGCGTTACACGCAAAACGTATTATACCATAAAATTGATAATTGACAAGCACAAATTTGACAAAATCATATTTCTTTGTTACAATAACATCAAAATGTAACAAATTTGTAACAAGTAGAACAACAAGTCAGGAGCGTACCATGAAAGGCAAATTGCATACTTGTCTGGTGGTGATAGCGGTGATCGCTGTCATAGCCGGCGGTTTGGGGGGTATGCATTATGTTCATGCGGCAAAGGACGCAAAGGGGTTACAGGTTGAAATAAGAAAAACAGAGACTACCAGGGCAAATGCCTCACCGGCCATCACTTTAACGGTGGCATCGGAGACGGATGAAGGAACGTCCCGGACGGAGGAAACAGAGGAATTATCCGGTGAAGTAGCAGGGATTCCCTATGACCGGCTGGTGATGGCGAATGTCATGGAGGCGGTAAATATCCGCGAAGAGCCTTCCGAGGAAGCAAAGATCGTCGGAAAGCTGTATAAGGAATGTGGCGGAGAAATCCTTGAAAACGCGGACGGCTGGACGAAGGTAAGATCCGGTAAGGTGACCGGGTACGTCAAGAACGATTACCTTCTTTTCGGAGAGGAAGCAAAGCAGTTAGCCGACCAGGTGGTCAATCTGGTGGCTACCTCGCAGACGATGACGTTAAGAGTCAGAACGGAGCCTAATGAAAACTCTACCGTTCTGGGCCTTTTAGCAGAGGGCGATACAATAGACGCCATCGAGGATCAGGGAGACTGGATCAAGGCGGAATACTCTGACGGAACCGAATGCTATGTCGCATCACAGTTTGTATCGATCTCTTCGGAGCTTCCCTACGGCGAAACCATAGAGTCGATCGAGAGCAGGGAAGCGTCGCGGAAAGCGCTGGAAGCGGCAGCGGCAAAGGAAATGGCCGGAAATAAGAAAGAATCTTCCGGCGGCAGTGAGGGAAAGAAACAGGAAGCAAGCGGCAGCAAACCGTCCGCTTCACTTGATCCTTCCAGCATCAACGATGTGCAGCTTTTGGCAGCATTGATCCAGTGCGAGGCGGGAAATGAGTGCCATGAAGGCCAGGTCGCGATCGGAAATGTCGTTATGAACCGGTTACGTACCGGTCGGTTTGGCTCCAGCATTTACTCGGTTATTTACGCGAACGGCCAGTTCGGACCGGCAGGCAGCGGAAAGGTGGCGCAGGTTTACGCAAGCGGCCCGAAGGCGACCTGTATGGCGGCGGCTTCCGAGGCTATTTCAGGCGTTTCCTATGTCGGGACGGCCACTTCGTTCCGAAGCATAAGCTCCGGTCACCTGGGGATCGTCATCGGCAGTCACGTATTCTGGTAATTAATAATAAGGAAGTGATCCGGCCGCAGGAAGACCGGATATCGCAAAACAGAGCGGGGTTTCAAACAGGGTGACTGCAGGTCAGTCACCCTTTTATCGTAAATCATAGAAATGATCCGGTTCACGGACAGACCGGATTGGCGCGGAAAGGAGATCATTATGCTTTCGAATTTAAAAGGAAGGAATTTTCTGACGCTCAAGGACTTCACCGGTGAGGAGATCATGGATTTTCTGACGTTAGCGGCAGAACTGAAGGAGAAGAAAAAGAAGGGCATTTTCGACAAGGTATATCAGGGGAAAAATATCGCCCTGATATTTGAAAAGACCAGTACGCGTACCCGCTGCGCCTTTGAAACAGCCGCGCATGATATGGGCATCGGAACGACTTATCTCGACTCCCGGGTATCGCAGATCGGAAAAAAGGAAAGCATTGCCGATACTGCCCGTGTGCTCGGGCGGATGTATGACGGGATCGAATACAGGGGCTTCGGGCAGTCGGTTGTCGAGGAGCTGGCAAAATATGCCGGTGTGCCGGTATGGAACGGCCTGACCAATGAATATCATCCGACGCAGATGTTAGCGGACCTTCTGACGATAAAGGAGCATAAGGGAGACTTTAAGGGACTGAAGTTTGTATACATGGGAGACGCCAGATATAACATGGGTAATTCCCTGATGATCGCATGCAGTAAGATGGGAATGCATTTTGTCGCCGCGGCCCCGAAGAAATACCATCCCAACCCCGCGTTAGTACAGGAATGCAAGGCTTTTGCCGCAGCCTCCCGCGGGAGCATCTCTTTTGAGGAGGACGCGATGAAGGCGGCGAAGGACGCGGATATTATCTATACGGACGTCTGGGTATCCATGGGAGAGCCGGATGAGGTCTGGGAAGAGAGGATCCGGGATCTGACCCCCTATAAGGTGACCATGGATATCATGAACACCGCCAAAAAGGACGCGATCTTCCTGCACTGCCTGCCTTCCTTCCACGATCTGAAGACAGAGATCGGCAAGGAAATGGGCGAACGGTTCCACCTGACGGAGATGGAGGTGACCGACGAGGTGTTCCAGAAATACGCGGAGGTCGTATTCGATGAAGCGGAAAACCGCATGCATACCATAAAGGCCGTGATCGCCGCGACGTTAGGATAGGATCGATATGCGGAAGGTCATTCTGTCTTACCTGAGAAACAGTATCCGCCAGGAAAGCTTTTACGTGGATATTCTGAGCATCCTCCTCGGCCTTGCGATCATAGTGATTTCCGTTATCGCGCTGATCGAAGGGGATAAAGCCAATTTAAAGATCACTTTCCTGCTGGCCCTTATTCTTTGCGTCATCAATACGTATAAGGGCTTCCGGCTTAAGACGCCGACGCGCTATATCTACGCCGTCTGCGCGGGGTTACTGGCAGGTGCTTCCGTATATTCTTATTTTGCTTTATAAATGGAAGGAACTATGACTGAGAAAACGGTTCTCTGCGGGGCAAACGCCTACGAGAAAAAATACTATTTCAATGAGGCCTTTTCCGGGCTTCCGACCTCCATTCAGGACGAGCTGCATATCATCTGCGTATTGTTTACGGAGGAGATCGGCGGAGTTTTTATGATCTCTTTTGATGAAAACGGGGAGCTTTTACTGGAAACGGACGCGGATGAGGACGATATTCTGTACGATGAGATCGGAAGCGGGTTGCTGGTCCGGGAGGTCCGGAGAAAACGGCAGGATCTTTTCAATTCGCTTTCCTTATATTATAAGGCCGTAATACTGGGAATACCGCTTCCCGAGGATATGCTGGAGGAATAGATATGATTCTTGGAATCGATGTTGGTAATACGAACATTACTGTTGGTATTTTTGAAAAGAAAAAGCTGCTTGCCACCTTCCGGATCACCACGAAGCTTCCGCGCACTTCGGACGAGTACGGCTTATTGTTCCGGGAGCTTCTGTCCCAGGAGGATATCGGGACGGAGCAGATCACAGGCGCGATCATCGCAAGCGTCGTGCCGAATATCATGCATTCCCTGATCAACGCCCTGATCAAATATCTGAATATCACGCCTTTACTGGTCGGGCCCGGCATCAAAACGGGGATCCGGATCGATACGCCGAATCCGAAGGAGATCGGGCCGGACCGTATCGTGGATGCGGTGGCGGCGTATGAGCTGCACGGCGGGCCGATCTTAGTGATCGATTTCGGAACGGCCACCACCTATGACCTGGTTACGGAAGACGGACGGTTTACGGCCGGCATCACGGCACCCGGTATCCGGATCTCCGCCAAAGCGCTCTGGGAGGATACCGCGAAGCTTCCGGAGATCGAGATCGCAAAGCCAAAGTCGATCCTCGCTCAGGATACGATCTCCAGTATGCAGGCGGGTCTCATGTACGGCCAGATCGGCCAGACGGAGTACATTATCCGTCAGGTAAAGAAGGAAACCGGCTATGACGATCTGAAGGTCATCTCAACCGGCGGGCTGGGACGGCTCATGAACGGGGAAACGGATATGATCGATGCCTATGACCCTGATCTGACCCTGACGGGGCTGAGGATCCTTTATGATAAAAATCGGTGACGTTCCCCTGAAGAACCCCTGGATCCTCGCGCCGATGGCGGGCGTCTGCGACCTGCCCTTCCGGATGCTGGCACTGGAAATGGGAGCCGGCATGGTCTGTACGGAAATGGTCAGCGCCAAGGCGATCCTGTACCGTAATCAGAATACGGAGGCGCTTATGCAGACCGGGCCCGGGGAGCATCCCGTTTCGCTGCAGCTTTTCGGCTCCGATCCGGATATTCTGGGAACAATCGCCGCGCGGATAGAGGACCGTGACTTTGACATCCTGGACTTTAACATGGGCTGTCCGGTACCGAAAGTCGTGAAAAACGGGGAGGGTTCCGCCCTGATGAAGGATCCGGTGCTGACCGGACGGATCATCGAGAGCATGGCACGGGCCACGAAGAAGCCGGTTACCGTCAAGATCCGCAAGGGCTTTGACAGAGAGCATGTCAATGCACCGGAGATCGCGCATATCGCACAGGAAAGCGGTGCGAAGGCGGTGACTGTCCACGCAAGGACCAGAGAGGATTTCTATGCAGGCGAGGCGGACTGGGATATCATCGCGAAGGTAAAGCAGAACGTTTCGATCCCGGTCATCGGAAACGGAGACGTAAGGGATTACGCGTCGGCCGAAAAAATGATGCGGGAAACCGGGTGCGACGCCGTTGCGGTAGGCCGCGCGGCCAGAGGGAACCCCTGGATCTTTCAAGAGCTTTGCGCGGGAGAAGAGGGCAGGGCTTACGAGAAACCGTCCCGGGATGCGATTGTCGCCATGATCCTACGTCATGCCCGGGCATTAACAGAGCATAAGGGAGAATACACCGGCATCCGGGAAATGCGCAAGCACGCGTCCTGGTATCTGAGCGGCATGAAGCACGGCGCAAAGATCCGCGGCCGCCTTAACGAGGTGGAGACTCTTTCCGAGCTCGAAGAACTGATGGAAGCATTCAGAGCCGTCCCGACTTGACGTCAGGGACGGTTTGTTGTATACTTCGTAAAGTGTTTTCAGGCAGGCGGAAGAGCTTCCGCCTTTCTTTAAATTTACTGGTATTTACAGGGGACGGGATCAGAGCGTTTCCTGTATGCATTATGGAGATTCTGGAAAGAGGGAGTTGAAATGGAAGAAAAAAAGCATATTTTAACCTATGAAGGCTTAAAGGCACTGGAGGACGAGCTGCAGGATCTGAAGGTCAATAAACGGGCGGAAAACGCGGAAAAGCTCAAGGAAGCCAGAGCACAGGGCGACCTGTCGGAGAACGCCGAATACGACGCCGCGAAGGATGAGCAGCGGGATATCCATGCCAGAATAGAGGAGATCGAGAAGATCTTAAAGAACGCCGAGGTCGTGCTGGACGAGGAAGTGGATACCGGCAAGGTCAGCGTCGGCTGCACGGTAAAGATCCGGGATATGGAATATAAGGAGGATCTGGTATACAAGATCGTCGGCTCCACCGAGGCAGACAGCTTAAACGGCAAGATCTCGAATGAGTCACCGGTCGGAAAAGCCCTGATCGGCGCCAAGAAGAACCAGACCGTATCTGTCGAAACAATTACAGGCGTTATCAAATACAAGATCCTGGAGATCCAGAAGGGTTAAGCGCTGGTAATATCCGAAAAAAGAGGAGAAAGATTTTGGGAAACGGAAATAATCAGAATAAGAACGCGGAAGTACAGACCCAGGATCTGAATCAGATCCTGAAGAACAAGAGAGAAAAGCTGGCAGGTCTTCAGGCGGAGGGCAAGGACCCTTTCCAGATCATGAAGTATGACCAGACCCACCACAGCCAGGACATCAAGGATCATTTTGACGAGCTGGAGGGTAAAACCGTATCCATCGCCGGCAGAATGATGTTAAAGCGGGTCATGGGAAAGGCCTCCTTCTGCAACGTGTCCGATCTGAAGGGCAATATACAGGTTTATGTGGCAAGGGACGCCGTAGGCGAGGAACCCTATGCCGCGTTTAAGAAATTTGACGTCGGGGATATCATCGGCGTCAAGGGCGAGGTCTTCAAGACGCAGAAGGGCGAGATGTCCGTGCACGCCGCGGAGATTATCCTGCTTTCCAAGAGCCTGCAGGTCCTTCCCGAAAAATTCCACGGCCTGACAAATACCGATCTGCGGTACCGCCAGCGCTATGTGGATCTGATCATGAACGAGGACGTTAAGGAGACCTTCATCAAGCGTTCCCGGATCATCAGCGCGATCCGCAAATATCTGGACGCGCAGGGCTTTATCGAGGTCGAGACCCCGATGCTCGTTTCAAATGCGGGCGGCGCGGCCGCAAGACCCTTCGAAACGCATTTTAACGCGCTGGATGAGGATCTGAAGCTTCGCATATCCTTAGAGCTTTATCTGAAGCGCCTGATCGTCGGCGGCCTCGAGCGCGTCTATGAGATCGGCCGCGTTTTCCGAAACGAAGGCCTGGATACCAGGCATAACCCGGAGTTCACCCTCATGGAGCTCTATCAGGCTTATACCGATTACGAGGGCATGATGGACCTGACGGAGAATCTGTACCGCTACGTCGCAAACGAGGTACTCGGAACGACGAAGATCGTCTACAACGGCGTAGAGATGGATCTCGGAAAGCCCTTCGAGCGGATCACCATGGTGGACGCCGTGAAAAAATACGCGGATATCGACTTCAATACCGTCGCAACGTTAGAGGAAGCGCGGGCGCTTGCGAAGAAGCATCATATCGAATACGAGGAATGGCATAAAAAGGGAGATATCCTGAACCTCTTCTTTGAGGAGTTCGTGGAGGAGCATCTGATCCAGCCCACCTTCTTAATGGATCACCCGGTGGAGATCTCTCCTTTAACAAAGCGCAAGCCCTCGAACCCGGATTATGTGGAGCGCTTCGAGTTCTTCATGAACGGCTGGGAAATGGCAAACGCCTACTCCGAGCTCAACGATCCCATCGATCAGCGGGAGCGCTTTAAGGCCCAGGAGGAGCTCCTCAGCCAGGGCGACGAAGAAGCCAACACCACCGATGAAGACTTCTTAAACGCATTGGAGATCGGTATGCCTCCCACAGGCGGCATCGGCTACGGCATCGACAGACTTTGCATGCTGCTCACCAACAGCCCCAGCATCAGAGACGTGCTGCTTTGGCCGCAACTTAAGTCACTCGACAAATAAAAGCCAGCATTCATGCATGTTTGAGCGTTGGGAAGTATGAACCTGACCAATATTTGACAAACATTTCATGAGAGATCA
>JAILQQ010000217.1 GCA_024698885.1 Lachnospiraceae bacterium
AGGTATTGTTGTATCTTGTCGGAGTACCGGGACTTGAAACCCTGTTTCCGGCATAAACCTGCGTTTGGCTGTAGTACGAACCGTCTACGTAGAAAGTAACGGTAACCTTCTGGTTTTCGTTCCATTTGGCGTAAAGGTTCGTGTCGTCAGTAATCGGGTTATTGAAGTTAAACCTTGTAGAGAGATTACTGTCTGTATACCAGCCTTCCAGCGTATAGTTGGTTCTGCTTGTAGACGGCTGGGAGATCTTGTTCCCGTTAAGGATTCTCTGCCTTGAAACGCTTGAGCCGCCGTTTGTATAGAAGGTGACGGTAACGTAGGTCTTTTTGTACTTCGGATAAAGCGTAGTGTTTGATGTTACAGGCTGCGTAAAATCAAAAGGATTGTTAAGCGCCGTGTCGCTGCACCAGCAGACGAAGGTATAGTTAGAAACAGTCGGAGCGTTTATGGCGCTTACCGTGCTGTTATTATTAACGACGGATGTCTGGATAGTGCTTCCGTTCTTGTTCTTGAAGACGACATCGTGCTTTGAGAAGTTTAAGGTGATATTGTTTATAGATATCATCCCTTTGTTTTCGGCTCTATCATTCCACTGGGAAAGCGAACCATCGAAATTAACGGTGGCAAGATTTGTTTCATTGAAAGTAAGAGTGATATCTGTTATGCCGCTTCCGATATCGATTGTAGTGATATCATGAAAGAAATCTGCCCAGGGGCAGGTGTTGGAGGCGGAATAATCGTCCATGGCTCCGGTACCTGATAAGGTAAGTGTTCCGTTAAGATAGGACCAGGTTACGTTTGATCCGACAGAGCCTGTAAAATATTGTGACCAGTCGATGGTATGGGTCTGCTGAGTACTTTCAGAGCCGTTATCCTTTAACCAGGTATGATAGGTGACGGTAGTACCGTCAGCTGAGATATCGTGGATATAGTAATTAGCAGCTTCGGAAGCGGAGAGGGATTCGGAAGTGATGATGTTGTAGTTATTGCTTTCATCAAAATACAGGTTTCCTGTATCGATTTTGTTTATAAGGAATATCTCATCATATGAAGCTGCTACAGCGTAACCGTTCATCTCAATAGAAGTCGTTTCCTGAGAGTAAGATTCATTGAAGATTGAATCATCGAACGTATAGTCGTATTCTCTCCAGTTGCAAGTACTATAATCATCATAATCTGTTGAAGTTTGTACTGTATTATAAACATTTTCGCTTCCAACAGTAGAATATTTCCAGTCTTCGGAATTGTGTTCAGTAGTGTCTACAGAGTATCCGACTCCTTCTATTGTTTCATTCCAGCTGCGGCCATCATGAAATGAATCACGGCTCAAGAGGAAATACCAACGAGTTGGCTTGTTTGTACGAAGAGGGGGATCTGTTTTATGTTCCCATGTACAATCTACGTAATAGTTTTTGTTATTGATCGTAACCAGATTCCAGGCATGATCAAGAGATTCTGTTAGTACATCTTTTGCTGTTATGCTAACTTTTGAAAGAAGATATTTATAAGCATTTGAATATCCTAAACATACAGCTTCATTATCGACAATAGCGCCATATGCCGTACGGTTATGAAGATTGCTTTCATCATTGTCATAATTGACGTGCATTACAAGCCAATCATGAAGATATAGAGCCTTTTCCAGATCTGTAAGATTTGGATAGGTGCTGTTCATTTGGTTTATGATTTGATCGGATTTGTAATCGACCAGTGCTATTTTAGCTGCAAGTTCTGTAAAAGTAGGAACTGGATCAGCATATACTGTGAGATTCAAAGAAGTCACAGTTAAGGTGAAAGCAAGGATTAGTGAAAAAAGTTTCTTTATTGTTTTCATGGTTGGGTTCCTCCACCTGAATATTGTTAAGTATTAACGGTTGTGAGAATGTTTATTTCAATCTCGTTAAGAATACTTCTATTGACAATGAATCCTATTCATTCAAAACCCGCCAAATAGATTTGTTTTAATTGTATGTGCATAATCGGCCATTTGAGCGGCGCTGTTTGCTGCTCTTGCGGAATTGGAAGCAGCTGCCGCAGTATTGGCTGCCGTCTGGGCACTGTATCCTTCGATATTACGCAGTGATCCTACCATTTGACTGGTATTTGCCGCGATCTGCCCGGTATTGAACGCGGTCACAACGTTAGCTGCAGCAGATATCATATTGGCCTTTGCAGAAATCTGTGCCGCTTGCGTCTGCTTCTGCTGTTCCGCAAGCATTTTGTTCTGATATACTTCGTTTTCATACATATTCAGAGCTTCTTTCAAAGTGTCTGCTCGTTGATTTTCCAAATAGAAGATGACCCGACCAACAGCATCGGAATAACGATAGTCGGGAGGAAAGGATTCGATCAATTCCTGAGAGTCCTGATAGGCAATGATTATCCTGGCTTCTGTCTCCGGAATCTGTCGCTCCTGTATATCCTGGATCTGGGCCTGATAATTGGATATATTATTTTGCATGGTTAAATTGGCATTTCTCGATTTTTGGACCGACTTATTGGAAAGGGCATTTGTTCCTTTTAAAATAAGGTAGATAATGCCGGCTCCTATAAGGACAAGTACAAATCCAAAAATACGAACTGCCGTTATGCTGGCCCCCATGAGGCCCATGATGAGCCCAACGATTCCATATAATATAAGTAGGATTATGACCGTAGCAACGATTCCGATGATTTTTCCGGCGGAAGCCCCCGTTTTTGCCAGATCTGTCATCGTCCCGGAATTTCTTCCACGTCTCTTTTCATTCTGTATTTCTGTCTGATAGTTTCCAATGCTTGCGATCAGCGCATCCTTATGGGCACATATCTCCTCTATGCCAAGTAATGAGTTATACAAGCACTTTAGAGAATTAATGAGTTCGCTTTTTTCATTCATAATCTGTACTCCTTCTTGTTGCTTAATAATGAAATGGAAGAACTGATGTGATTTTATTTAAAGTAATACATTTTATACATATTTAGACGCTTTGTCTTTTCTTTTGAGAGGTACACTTGAAAATGCAAAGCAGAATTACAGGTAGTGCAGTCATTTCATAGGCATAGAACAGACTGCCTTTTATATCTGCACTCATAACAAAATATATTAATAGGTGTGGAATCCCGGTCAGTAAAGCAAAACGAAGAGCATATTTTTTTCTGCCACCATGAAGCGTCACAATGGCATATCTAATAAATAGAACTACCTCGAAGACCATAATAATGCCTTGAACGATTGATATTGGATGGATGCTCTCAGCCTCTGCCATCGTGACGACATAGTGAAAAACCATTGTAGGAATACCCAACACGGTTGTCACGAGAATTGACCCTATTGATCCGATAATTGAAAGACCGGTTAAAATGGCTACGATAATCACAGCTATTATTGCTATAGTCTTTAAATCTTTTCCGGGATGAGAGAATAAGGTTTCTTCAATCTCCTGCTGCATTTTGTTAATGCCGGAATCATAGATATCATCATATGAGGTGCCGGGCTGGTTTTTTACGGCGTTTGCGCGTTCTTCTTCGGCTTTTTTACGTTTTTGCTTTTGGGCTGTTTTCCATGTTGGATGAAGGTTCCCGTATTCATCTTCAATGCTTGTTCCACCATCGTCTGTGAAAACGTATTTATCCCCAAACATGGTTTCCTTGCCGGAATACCAGCCTTCTTTTGGTTCTTTCATCGCTTCTTTTCGCTATAATATATAGAATTAACGGATTTTATATAATTATTCTTATGAATAATGCTATCAAGTATGATTATAATAGGTTTGCCAATCATATTCAAGCCTACCACATTGATAAAATTGAGAAAAATGCGTCAGACGGAGATATGATCGGTGATTACCTACAAGCCTTTTTGGGAATATTTGCAGAAACGGCGGATCAGCACATACATGCTGATCTATACGTATGGTATCAACAGCTATACGATCGACAGACTCAGACACGATAAGCCGCTCAAAACCTCAACCATAGATAATATATGTAATCGATTGCATTGTGATATTTCGGATGTATTATGCCATCTGGAAGAGCCGATTGACGAGTTCACACCATGAGAAGTTTATTGATAAAAAAACTGTTGCAGAAACGTTGCAACAGTTTTTTAAAAAGCAAAAATGCAGTAAATATGCGGGTTTGAAGGGTCTCTGCATTATTCGAATCCCACACTCTCCGGAACAAAGAAGAGCCTAAAGTATCGCGCTTTGCGGTCGGAAGGCTCTTTTTTTATCGATATCCAAATGCTGCCGGTCAGATCCTTGTTTCCCTGTCAAAATTCATGAACGCAAACCGATTAACGCCATCGATCCCGCCGATCGCGTTTTCCAAAGCCTTATCATCATCAGCCTTGTATTCCAGAATGAGTTCAACACTGTCTTTTGAAACCGTTCTGTTCTTCATTCTGAGAAAGCGGGTAAGCGGCTTGATCGTTTCCGTGATCTGATCAGCCACCTCCGCTTTATCGCAGTTGATAACAAGCAGTCCCAGCGCTACGGGGCTTGCCATCTTCCCGGTGATAAACAGTCCGAGCGTTACGATCAGGCATAACGCAACCGCAAGGACATACAGGCCGGCACCGCATATGATCCCTATGCTGATCGCCCAAAACAGAAAGAACAGATCTAACGAGCTCTTGATCGCCGTACGGTATCTGACGATTGACAGAGCACCGACCATACCGAGAGAAATGACGAGATTTGACTGCACGGCTAATACGATCGCGGCCGTAACCACCGCCATGAGTACGAGCGTTCTGTTGAAGTCCTTTGAATAAAACTCGTTGTTGACCGCCATTCTGTACACGATAAATACATACAGTCCCAACACCAGTGATACAGCGAGAACGATCGCTATCCTCCCGATCGTTATATCACTGATGAAATTATTCATCACAGAGGTCTTGATCATGTCTTTAAAACTCATATCCGTCTTCCTTTCTTCCGTTTCCGCTGATCACGCTTCTGGCATACGCATACTTGGAAAATGATACTCTTTCCAGATTGCCTGTATCGATCATCGCTTTTATATATCCCGGCAGAATACTGTCATATTTGATCTCCAGAATGTGCCTGTCGCGCGGCATTACCGGATAAAGAAGCGCTTTCTTATCCAGGAATTCCTCCGTCCGGAAGGTGCAGGCGATATCCCGGTCAAGCGTGATCCGTATGTTTCCTTCGGGATATGTAAATGCTGTCCTGCGATAATCCACGATCATTACGGGATGAAGTCCCTCCGTCTGCTGCAGGACGTATAATTCGCGAAGAAGGCCGTCATCTGTTTCGTGAAAGAGATCATTATCAAGAAATGACAAAGCGGTTTCAATATCGATATTGGCAGAGTACTTCTGCTTCAGGTTTCCGATGGAATCTTTTCGTTCCAGCCTGAAAAAACCGGTGTTCAGATCATAAAACCGGAGACGGTATTTGCTTCTTCTGTCTGCGCCGCTCAGGCTTTCCCGGTACAGTCTGTCGCTTGCCGTGTCGTAATAAAGGCTCCTGATACGGTAATCGTTTCCCGTCTGATGGCTGTCGGCCGGCATGATCGCTTTCAGGCGGCTCTCTATGATAAACAGCTGCCTTTCTGAACAGATGTATTTCTCCTCGTGACGCACGCCGGTCAATCCCCCACATGTTCCTGCAGATATTTTGACATATAATAGCCCCTTGCCTTAAAGAAATCGCGAACGACCCGGACGTTCCGCGCATATTGTTCTTTTGTAAAGTACGGATCATGGAATCTGCGCACGGATAAGACCATGGCATCCGAGTATGTGGCTTCAAATTCATCGATGACAGGCCTGACAGCTTCGTAGGAAAAATCTCCTGCCAGCAATTCATTCAGCCGGTCGCGCAGTCTTTTACGAAATGACGCGTTATGGGACAGATTCGGATAAAACTGATCCGAATCGATCCATGTCAGCTCCGTAAATGGATCCACCGCTGCTTCGGCTGCTCCGTCCGATGCGCCGTAAGCATCCGTATTATCAAGATCAAAGAGCAGGAAACGCCATTTTCCGTCCTCATACGATCCGGAACCCGTTTCCCGGGAGCGCCACATGGCATTGTTATATATATACCCGTCGGTATTGCCGAAAAACAGCTGGGTGCAGTAATAGTCGATCAGGCTGTCCATATCGACCATATCGCAAAATTCCAGGTAATATTCCTCTTCCCCCAGATCATGCCCGTCCGCAAAGTCTTTGACTTCATGATACTGTGCCAGATCCTTTTGCCGTCCTGAGACGGCCTCCGGCATACCGTACAGCCTTATCAGGTTCACATTATCGGCGGGAACGGAATATCTTGCTTCGACAAAGGTTTCATCCAGATGCTCCTGCAGATTATAACAGCCCCAGTATTCCCCATCCAGATATACCTGGCAGCAATACGATCTTTGAGCGGATAAATTCAGGTTCTCGGCGATTCTGCTATCCAGAGCGTCTCTGAAGTTTGTGCTGTATACATCTGTCTCACCGCCCGTCCGTACGGCGATGATATCTCCGTTATTGTCAAACAGGCCGTCGAAAACCTTTTGCCCGGCAGCTGCCGGCCTTAGGTTAAAGCCCTTTTGTATCACGGACCGCGAATAGCCGCCCCGGATATTGATCAGCCCGTCTTCCTCATAAAGGCATACGCCGTTTGGGTCAAAAAGAGTGAACCTTGCCTCTCTGCGCCAATCGCTCCCTCTCATATTGTAGTTTACCGGCACTTCGTGAAGATCCGCGTCATCGGGGATCCTGTCTTTGTTCATATCCCATACGTTGCCGGTAACATATATCCCTCTTTTACCCGAAAACAATCCCTGCGGATCCGATACGATCGAAAGCGTGTATGATCCCTCACATATTCTGCGGATCTCTTCCCCCACAAAATATACCGCAACGGCTTCCCGGGAAAAGGTACCGTCATCTCCCTGCGCCACGGCCCGTATCACGGTTGCCTTGCTGACCGGTTCTGCCGGTATATAGGGATCTGCCGTTACGGATACAGGACCGAGCGCGGAATAATAATTGTCAAGGATACTCCGGTCGGTAACGGGAACTGCCTCACCGTATTGCATTCCCGATGTATAGGGGCTGCCTGCGTCAACCGTGAAATAGACCGTATTACCGCCGCCGTCTATCGAAAGAAAAAAAGGCTCTTCGTAATATCCGGACGAAGCGGAGAATTCCGGCGGCTTAACGCTGTCAGACACCATAATATCCGGCGCATCCAGGCCGCTTGACGCCCCCTTTTTCCCCCTGTCCCCTGCATGACTTCGCAGAACAGATGTATTTCGCTTCATCTGCGGAAGCCGCAGAGAATCAATGACCAGACCATTCGGATCGCTCAGGTACAGGTAATCATGATCGTTCAGCCGAAATCCGGCAAAAAGCGCCTCGTCATCTGCGTAACCGTCACCGAAAACGGTCTTTTCGTCCGCCCAGACGGTAACGCTTTCGCCGCCGTTAAGCATCACCTCTGGAAATATGAATTTATTTAACTGTGTACTGTCGTCGGACAATCCGTACCCCTTCAGATCGATCGGTACGGATAATGGGTTTGTGAGTATGATAAAATCATGATGAAATCCTACAGAATCATATATGGCATCATCATTATGCGGACATACTTCCGAAATGTACAATCCGGGAGAAGCATATGTTTTCAGACCGATAAAGGTTATGATCAGTGCCATGATCACAGATGTTATGATCACAGATATGAAAAACCTGTCTTTTTTTACCGGATTTGTGTAGCAGATCATGCTTTTGGATTTATGGAATAAAATCTCCCCCGCCTAAATGTCATAAGTTTATCACCGTATCCTGTGAAAAGCAATAAAATAATGTCTGCGGTTTGATAAACTCTTTATTCTATGGTATAGTGAACGTCAGATAAATCTGCCGTTCACTATAACGCTCCGCGAGGATGCGCACGGATTTTGCGAGGAATGATGCCGCCTTCAGCGGCCGAAATCCGGCGCAGTAAACGACATTATTACGGGGTGACAAGAAGACCTGTGTGATCTGAGTGAAAGAGCAAAAGGGGAGTTCGGGGGATAGGTGATTCAGATATGATAAACGAAACTAAAGGGCTGTGCGAACTGAAAAAATGGTTTCCGATCTTTGCCGTCAATATGATCGCGGGGGTGTTTGCCTACTCGCTTTTGATCGTGAACCAGCTTGTGAACCAGCTTGACGGGATGTGGCACGGACCCGTTTCCTATGCCAACGGCCATGAGCTGTCTAACGGCAGGTGGTTTTGGAGATTTCTGGACAAAGGCAGATTTTATCTGAGCCCTGATCCTGTGACCTCCGTCATATCGCTCTTCTTTTTTGCCCTTGGGTTTATTCTTGTCCTGTATATATTTGACGTGAAGAGCAAGGCGGCCGCGGTATTGGCGTCTCTGCTGTTTACCGTTAATATCAGCGTTCTGGCTTCGCTTTCGTACCGCTACATGTCTCCGACATTTGCTGTATCATGCTTTCTGTGTGTTCTTGCGTCCTGCATCATGATAAGATCAGGGAACCGGCTGATCAGGCTTCTCCTGCCGGCTTTTTGCCTTTCGCTTGCCATGGGTTTATACCAGGCTGATATCGGGTGTACCGCTCTGATCATACTGGTGTATATTTCCCTGTCCTTATATAAAGGGGATATGACGCTAAAGGAGACCGGCCTGTTTACCCTGAGAAGTATCATTTCCACGATCCTTGGTATGGGACTGTATTACGCGCTGTTATATATCAATCTCTGGTATTATGACGTAACGATGGATTCGTATAACGGCGCCGATTCCTACGGCCCGGTCGGCATGATCCTCAACTTTCCGACAAGTGTGATACATGCCTACAATGATTTTGCCGATTATTTCAGGCAGGTGATAGCCCATACGAATATATTCGGCAGTGTTGTATACAATATCGTCCTTATTCTTTTGGCGATATGTCTTATCTACGGGGCAGTCAGTCTGTTTAAGGAGAGCCGGGTCAGAGCGCTTCTCTTTGCGGGTACCTTACTGCTTATCCCCCTTGCCGCAAATGCCGTGCTGCTCATGGCATACAATTCGTTCACATCTGTTCAGATGACAGTGCCGGTAAGCATGAGCATCTCCGTCCTGCTTTGCCTCGCTTCCGAGATCAGTGTGCCGAAAATAAAGCCTGTCAGTATATATAAAGCAGTTACGGCTGTGGCTCTTTCGCTGCTTATATACGGCAATTACATCATGACCGTATACGATCAGCAGGCAATGTATATGGGACGGCAGAGCCTTACCGAGATTTCCCGGGAAGTGATCACGACGCTTCAGACCTACGGGCTCTATCATCCGTATTATAAATATGTATTTGTCGGAAGCCCGGCCGATAATCCATGCTTTGCGACGAATTTCGTATATGATAAAGCAAACCGGTACGCAAAATGGGGAACCTGGGGGCCGGACGATACGAGGTGGGTCGTACAATCGTGGCAGAATTTCTTTACCTATGAAATGGGCATTAATATGTCGGTAGCCGATGATGACAAGCTTAAAGAGGCCCTGGCGGATCCGACGGTCAGGAGTATGCCGATCTTTCCGGAGCTCGGATGCTGCGCGATGGTGAATGATGTAGTTGTAGTAAAGTTATCTGATAATTATTGAGCAGGCCTTAGGAGGATAAATGAAAGGATCAAACAGAGAGTGCCCTGTCCTGTATCTTGTCGTTCCCTGTTATAACGAGGAAGCGATCATACTGGAGAGCGCTCGGGTCATGAAGGAAAAGATCAGTGAGCTGATCCAGGCGGGTACGATAGATAAAAACAGTAAGGTATTATTTGTCAATGATGGCAGTAAGGATAAAACATTTGCCCTGCTATCAGAGGCTGCCCGCAAAGATGATTCCTTTATTGTGGTATCCCTTGTCGGAAACGCCGGCCATCAGAACGCTATCTGGGCGGGGATGATGACCGCTTCGAAGGCTGATGTTGTCATCACGATCGATGCGGATTTACAGCAGGATATCAATGCGGTGGCTGATTTTTTGGAATGCTATAGAAATGGGGCCGAGGTAGTATACGGCGTCAGGAATAACCGGGAAAGCGACGGTACGTTTAAGAAACTGTCCGCGCTGGCGTATTATAAATTCATGCATCTGATGGGAAGCAGGATCTTGAAAAATCACGCGGATTACAGGCTTATATCGCGTAAGGTGATCGATGCCCTGAAGGAATACAATGAAAGCAATCTATTTTTACGGGGCCTGATCCCTTCCCTGGGCTTTCCTTCCGATATCGTGTATTTTGATACAAAAGAGCGGATCGGCGGAGAAACCAAATATACCCTGTCAAAGATGCTCAAGCTGGCAACGGACGGGATCACCTCTTTTACCATACGGCCCCTTCGGATCATATCCTTCGCAGGCTTTATTACAATGCTTTTCAGCATTATCCTGATCATCTTCAGCTTTATCGAATGGCTTCAGGGGAAGAATGTTCCGGGCTATACGACACTGCTTTTGGTGACGTTATTCATGTCAGGGATCATTCTGCTGTCTCTTGGCGTAATAGGAGAGTATCTGGGCAAGATCTATCTTGAAACCAAGAGCAGGCCGAAGTATCTGATCGATTGTGTCATTTCTGCAGCAAAGGAAGCCGAAGATGATGACTGATATCCATGCCGATGATTACGCACTGACAAAAAAGACATCCGAAGATATCCTGGAATGCATGCTTGCGGGCATGCTTGACAGCATCAGCATAGTACCCAATACCGGTTCCTTTGAGGAATGCATGGATATGCTGTATCAAGCGATCCCGGCCATGCCTTTTCTGCCGCTTATGAGCGTGCATCTCAATCTGGTGGAGGGCCTCAGTCTCGCGGACGCCGGCTTTGGAGATTATCTCAGCTTTTCCTGGGGGCAGTTATTCCGATATTCCTATACCTTATCCGCTGACAGCCATATCAGGACCGGGATCAAAAAGGAGATTGCCGCGCAGATCGCAAGATGTATGCCAGCCATAGACAAATGTATAAAGATCGCTTCGGAGAGCAGCGTCAGGGTCAGCCAGAAGGGCCTTCGCATTGACAGCCACCAGCATACCCATCATCTGCCGATCGTATGGAAGGCCATTACTTCGGTAATAGACGAGAACAGATACGAGGTTGAGTATATCCGCTGCTCAAGAGAACCGCTCGGTGTTTTTCTGTCCGTGCCGGGGCTGTATGTGACCTATCGCCCCGTAAATGCCGTAAAGAACCTGATCTTAGCCGCGTATTCCGGCAAGATCGACCAGTATTGCCAAAAGAACGGACTGCGCAAAATGTATCTGTGGGGACTTCTTATGAGCGGCAGAATGGACTATCCGAGAATAGACAGATTGAAAGGCAAAATGGAAAAGAAAGCAGGAGCTTCCGGTCGGGATCTTGAGATCCTCTTTCATCCCGGCCGGGCACTTCCTGCTGAGATGGATGATGCGTTTGGCTCGCCGGCTGCCAATGCTTTCTATCTGAGCGATAATCGGACGGTGGAAAAGGAGTCCCTGACCAGACTCCGTTAATTGTTTATTTCAAAATCTATCTGACAAAGAGTGACTTTTTCTCCGTTATTTAGCCAGACCGCTACATAACACGGTTCTGAAGGCTCGGCTATGAAGGAGGCGCTTGTGCCGTCACTTCTCATATCAGCCGATCGTATCTCCTGATAATCGGAATCAAGCAGCACAAATTTTCCCACAACGTGTTCCGCTTCGGCGGGTTCTGTTCCCTCATCGCCCGTTTTATGCCCCATTTCATAGGTAAGCGTTACCTGGCAGGGTTCATACGGGGCGTCAAAAAGCGGACTGACTAACGCATAGTTATCCGCACCGACAGCCTCGAGATAACCATACAGATCGATCTCCCCTGCCGCCTGATATCCCGGTGAATAGCAGAAATCAGTCGTTTTATAAAGATGATGGTCATCCAGAGGAAAACCCGACATATCATCAAACTTATTCGAGCCGGCATGGTAGAGATGATAATCCTTAACGTCACCGACATACTGATAGGAGCTGATCTGATAATCGCTGAACACGTCCTCGGGCTGTTCGTTCCATGTCATGGCCAGGATATTTTCATCCGAGTAGCTGCCGCGGTCATGGGCGGACGCATAGTCCTCTCTTGTGTTAATGATAATGGTTCCGTCGTCCAGCTTATCTACCGGTGCTACGTGAAGACCGGGATCCAGACTTCTTGAAATAAGTGCCGCATTAAAGTCATTGACAAAAAATACCGTATCTATCCCATTTGCTCTTGCATAAGAGAGGACTTCCTTTACTCCCTGCAAATCCACTTCATTCTGCCAGATCTTTTCCATCGTATTGAGATTGCATACGGCAAGCGTCAGAAATGTCAGGATCGATACCGCAAAATAAGCGCTCTGCCGCAGCAGATCTCTTTTGATCTGCTCCATATAGGTAAGCATCACAGGCAGCGAAAGCAACAGTGGTACAAATCCGGGAAACAGATATCTTTCCGGGAACCCCCAGGGGCTGTTGGAACAGTCTGTCAGGCCGAGGATCATACAGTTCCACAGATATATGATGGTCAGATACCGGAGCGCATTTGCATACGGCTCCTCTTTAAATGCGTGTTTTAGATTAAAGATCAGCAATATGAGGATAAAGAGAGCATATCCGAGAAGGATCAGGTGAAAAATACCCTCCTTTGTGAATACCTCCGGATTGTTCAGCTCTAAGAAGATACTCAGATGTCCCCATATCACTTCCAGGAAGTTATTGACGAGGTCTCTGGGATATTCCAGACAATATCCCGTGGTTTTCGGAACTAACCCCCGGATCTTCGCATACCCCATTCCGGCAGCATACGATGCAAAAGTGACAACGATCAACATAATCTTTGATCTCTCTATGTGACGGAATCCATCGGGAGACAGGATCACCTCCAGAGCATAACAGAATACGACGGGAAGAAGCGCTACAAGAAGTGTATAGCTTCCTCTTGAAAAGGCTGTAAGCATGGTAAACAACGCATAAAGGACAAGCATCGCACTGTAGCGGAAGCGTTCTTTCTTATCGTTATTTTCAGGCTTCTTATACAGGAAGAGATCGACCGCGAGTATCGTTACGAGGATGCAGACATTGTAGAAGCTGCATTCGAAAAAAAGCATATTCACATACTGCACCAGTCCGACACGGTAAGGGATAATATACAGAAGCATACCGGCATACCGGTAGATGTCCCTGACATTGAGCCGCTTTAACAGATCGTTCATGATGAGAAGCGTGAGTATCAGGAAAATGACATTGCTGATCCCGTATGCCAGAAAAATGTCATGCGTCAGACCGTAAAGGGGGAGGGCGAGAATACAGGACGTATCCAGGTGGAAGAAGGTTTCTTCCTGATAGTTCTGCAGCACCGGCTTCTTCTGCTCCCACATGTGTATCGTGTGACTGTACAGCATGGAAGCATCATGATCGATCCAGTCACGGCATCTGAACAGATTGAGCCAGATAATGAAGAGAATCTGGATACCGAGAATGATCAGCATGATATAGGTTAAATTCCTGGTTGATATGAGTTTGCTTTTGTTCATGGACCAAAGCTCCTTACCGCGTGCTGTTCTGAATAGTTATAGTGAACGTCAGATAAATCTGCCGTTCACTATAACGCTCCGCGGGGATGCGCACGGATTTTGCGAGGAATTATGCCGCTTTCAGCGGCCAAAATCCGGCGCAGCAAACGACATTAGGCATTCGTCTATGTCGTTTGCTATACAAATATATCATTTATGAAAAACAGATTCAAGTGTAAAGCCGATGTCGGTGAAGCCGGTGAAGCAGTCATTGATTTCCCGCTTGACGCGGTAATCTTTTTTTGATACTATACACAATAGTGAGAATACGACAGAGCAAGAGGACAGTGGTATTCTGTACGGCCCAGTGGCTCAGTTGGTTAGAGCGCCGCCCTGTCACGGCGGAGGTCACGGGTTCGAGTCCCGTCTGGGTCGTTGCGATGGATCATGCAAGGCAGTATGCCGCAGAAAACGGTCAGGATCCGGCGCAGGATACGAACATAACGCAAGTATTTGTTCGTTTTTAAAAAAATATAGTCACGCCGCAGTGGCGGAACTGGCAGACGCCCGGGACTTAAAATCCCGTGGGTAGTGATACCCGTACCGGTTCGATTCCGGTCTGCGGCACGAAAAAAGAGTCTTTGGATACTGATGGATTCAGTAATCCGAGACTCTTTTCTTCTTTTGGCAGCGGACGATCAACTTTCCTTGCCCTTTATGAGCTCCTCCATCAACTCGCTGTACTCCTCCATCACTTTTTGATGCTTCTCAAAGATCAGGGGAACATTTTCTTGCTTTGCAGCCGTCTCAAGCTCCAGGGCATGATCGGAAAGCGGCTTGGCACCGATCGTCAGAGAACTGCTCTTTAGGGCGTGTACCAGAGTAGCGTATTCATCCCATTCGCCCTTTTCATACAGTTCATCGATCTCTTTCCTCTTATCCCATGTGATATAGTCATTGATCAGCCGTAAAAGGAATTCTTCGCTATTGGCACTGTAGGTAAGCGCAAGCTTAATATCCAGACTCGGAAAGCGTTCCGCAAGACTGTTTCCGCGGGCGGGTTTCTTCGGTTCCTGCTGCATGGGAGTGCTCTGACGAACAGCTGACGGAGTCTCCTCCTGCCGGATCAGCATCTGGGGAAGATAATCATGTACCATATCCAGGATCTCGCTTTCCTGGATCGGCTTGGAAAGATAATCCACAAAACCTTCCTTTAAATACATTTCCTTGGCACCGATGATGGCATTTGCGGTAAGGGCGATCACCGGCGTATTGAAATTGCGGTGGCTGTTGTCTTCCCGCATTTTTTTCAATGTTTCAATACCGTCCATTCTCGGCATCATATGATCTAAGAATATCAGATGATATTTTTTCTTTTTGATCATATTGAGACATTCTTCGCCGCTGTACGCGGTATCAACATGGGTCTGCGTCGGCTTCAGCAAACCCTTGGCAACCGAAAGGTTCATTTCAACGTCATCTACGATCAGGATCTCCGCGTCAGGCGCGATCCACTTAATCTGCGGTTTTTCTTCTTTCTTTGTAACGGAACCGTATCTTTCCGAAAAATCTCCGATTTCTTCCTGTCTGACGATCCTCTGCTTAAGCAGGGCGGTAAAAACGGAGCCCCGTCCATATTCACTCTTGACGTGGATCTCTCCGTCCATCAGATCGATCAGTTTTTTTGTCAGGCTGAGTCCCAGGCCGGTGCCTTCAATATTCCGTGTCTTTCTTTCATCGAGCCTGGTAAAACTGTCAAAGATCTTACCGAGCTCTTCCTCCCGGATCCCGATGCCGGTATCTTCCACATCAATGCGAAGCATAACCGTATTCTCGTCCCTGTCTGCAGCCGCCATTCGCAGCATGATATATCCGCTTTCCGTATATTTGACGGCGTTTGAGAGAAAATTATTGATGATCTGGCGGATATGTACTTCATCACCGTACAGGACAGAAGGAAGCGTTTTGTCAATATCCATTTCAAACCGGAGCCCTTTCTCTGCCGCCCTGGTCTGATTCATGTTATAGCAGTCATTCAGTACGGAATATAGATCGTATTCCGCGGAAGCGATCTCCATTTTTCCGGATTCTATTTTGGAAATATCCAGAATATCATTGATAATGGAAAGAAGCGTCTGACTGGCGCTCTGGATATTCTTCGCGTATTCTAGAATTTCCTCTGTATTACCGTTATCCAGGTTTTTCAAAAGCATGGTATTCATACCGATGATCCCGTTGATCGGCGTACGGATCTCATGGGACATATTGGCAAGGAACTGGCTTTTGGCTTCGCTGGCGGCGTGCAGCTGCTCATCTTTTTCCAGTATTTCGGTCTGTTGTTTTTCGTAGACATAGGTCTGGTACTTAAAGATGATCCCGATGATACAGGACACAAGGATCATGGACTGGATAATATCCTGCTGCATATATCCATCCGGCATTTCGGAGAACCATTCCGGATGATAATTGCCTAGAATGATACAACCGGTCAGAGCCGCCAGATTTACGGCATACATGATATAGCAAACGGCGCCCTTCAGGGTAAGCCAGGCAAAGATCAGACCGAGAACGAACCAGATCGGCATTCCGCTGTTTAAGCCCCCGGATTTAAAGTACATCCACGGAAAGATCACCATATTTGACATGCCGGTCACCAGGGCGCCGGCAATATTGGTCTTATTATGAACAACCGAAAGATAGAGGGAAATGGAAACAAAGATCAAAATAACGGCTATGATCCATGCGCCGGTTCCGCCCCCGATGAATAAGGTGATGATCATCGAAAGGAAGCCGCCGATCAGGGCAGTGCTCAGGATCAGATTTAAAAGCCGCTGATGGATCTGCAGGTCTTTATTGAAGAGTTTGTTGATAAGTAATCTAAACACTGTTTTTCTTTCCGCTTAACAAGCAGGTAATCAAAGCATACTACTGGTTATTCTATCATATTTCCGCAGGGTCTACAAGATTGTGAAAAAAGTTTGACAAATGCCCGGCAGTCGCTTAAAATAATGACTCAGGGTTTATATGATCTGTTGTAACTGTTCAGAACAGATACGACCTGTTTTCCTCGATAGCTCAATGGTAGAGCATTCGGCTGTTAACCGAAGGGTTGTAGGTTCGAGCCCTACTCGGGGAGGTCTGGTTCTTCGGCTTATACGGAGCGACAGGATTTTCAAGGCTCCGTGGTCAAGAGGTTAAGACATCGCCCTTTCACGGCGGTAACACGGGTTCAATTCCCGTCGGAGTCACTCGCTTTGCTCGTCACTCCTCGGGCTCGCAAACGCTACGCTTTTTGCTCGTATCGGCGCAAAAAACATGCGCCTCAATTCCCGTCGGAGTCAGAGTTGCGATTTTCCTGCGGAAAATCGCAACAGTCGAACGAACTTTAGTTCGTGAGACCCTCGGAAAAGAGTGGAGGGGCAAAAGATCCCTCGTCATTCCTCGGGCTCGCAAACGCGATAATAATATTTATGGATCTTTAGCTCAGTTGGTTAGAGCAACCGGCTCATAACCGGTCGGTCCGGGGTTCAAGTCCCTGAAGATCCACGAAGAGGTTCGGCAACAGGTCCGGACCTCTTTTCTATTTCCTTAATCCGGTCAACTTCAGCCATTTGCCCCGCCGATAACGGATGATAAAGCAGATCGAACGGAAGACCCAGTCTATGATCATCGCAAACCAGACCCCGATCGCTCCATACCCCATATGAACGGCCACCACAAGACTTAAGCCGATCCGGAACAGTATCATACTGAAGATCGAGATACCCATGGTAAACCGGACATCATTACAGGCTCTGAGCATATTCGGAAAGGTGAAGGATACCGGCCAGAGGAAAATAGCGAAGCCGTTATGCATCCGGACAAGGATCTCTGTAAGTCGGGCCGTTTCCTCGCTCAGTCCGTAAAGAGGTAAGAGCAGCCCGACAACGGAGAGCATAAAGGAGCAGAAGACCAGCTGCAAAGCATAAGCAATGAACATCATTTTTTTCGTATAATAACGGATCTGCTCCTCATCCCCGGCGCCGGCACACCTGCCGATCACGGTGATAAAGGCCAGATTCATGGCCTGGCCGCTTATGCAGCCGATGGAATCCAGTGTGTTGGCCACGCCGTTAGCGGCGATCTGTACCGTGCCGAAGGTAGCGATAATACTGACCACTACCACGCGGCCCAACTGAAAGATACCGTTTTCAATACCGCTGGGAATACCGATATAGAGCATACGCCGGATCAAAGCGGGATCCAGTTTCAGCTTTTCCCTTGGAATATGGATTTCCCGGGACTGATCGAAAAGCAGCACGAAAAGAATTACGGCCGCGACGGCCCTGGAGATCAGGGAAGGAACCGCAACACCGGCAACACCAGCGTGCAGTACAAATATGCCGATCGCATTCCCGACAACATTTATGATATTCATCACAATGGAGGTTTTAAACGTTACCGCGGAATTATTCATGGCACGGAACAAAGCGGCTTCGGAATTATAAACAGATAAAAACGGATAGGAAAGTGCCGAGAGCAGAAAGTATATCCGTGCGTTCTGAAACACATCCGGTTCGATCTTTCCGAAGAACAAACGGATGATCGGACGGTTCAATACCATGACGAAAACAGATACTGCTAACGTGATCAACAGAGAGGAAACGATCAGCTGAACGGAGGAACGACAGGCTTCCTCTTTTTTACGGGCGCCAAGGAGCTGTGACGTCACGACCGCTCCGCCGGTAGCTAAGGCCGCTAAGATCGAGATTACCAGATTGTTGACCATATCTATCAGGGAAACGCCGGAAACGGCGGCTTCTCCGGCGCTGGATATCATCATGATATCCGCTGTGCCTACCATGATTGTCAGAGTCTGTTCAAAAATAAGAGGAATAATAAGACGCCTTAAATCCTGATTTTGAAATAGTTTTTCCTTTTTTTCCATGATGATCTGCTCCCGCGCCTTCATTATACATTTTTTACACAGGAAAACAAGAGAACAGGGGATCATCTGTCCTTAAACGGCAGAACGCAAAAGAAAAACCCTCGAAAACCCGTAAACACGGTATTTTCGAGGGTCTAATCTAAGCGGAGAAGGTGGGATTTGAACCCACGCGCCGCTATTAACGACCTACTCCCTTTCCAGGGGAGCCCCTTCGGCCAGCTTGGGTACTTCTCCAGACCGATCAATTGCTCAAAAGCCTACTCATTATACACTTCTCTGTCCCCGGTTGTCAAACAGTTTTTTCAGAGAGCCGCGGCTTCGGAAAATCGCACAAACGAACTATTCTCCGGCAGGTTTGAACAATATCACAATAGTATTATCTACGCCATAACCCGAATATAGTGAATTTTGAAACAGGCAGGGATATTCCTTATAAGCTTCTGACATCGACGGTTCTATCCGGTACAATTCCGTAAATCGCAGGAGCTGTATCCCGCCGATCCAATCGGAATTATTGATATATACGGGAACCAGGTCATTAAGCTCCGGATAATCCCATGATAAAGAACTGAACTCCGGCGATCTCGGTGTATCCCCTTCAAAATGGATCGAGTCAAATCTGCCGTCTGCGTTTGCCTGTTCGATATCCCTGCAGATCATGTATGTCAGATACTGTTCATATTCTTTTTGCGCATTCATGGCATTGCCCCATATATTCATAAAGGAAAAGCGAAAGAGGAATACCAGTGCCAGGCAGGAACATAAGATCACTTTATTTGAGTCATATACAAACAGAATGATGATCCCAAAAAACAATGACAGAGCGGTAAAAGAGAGCAGCTCACGCGCTTTGATCCCCGGGTTGGCTAAAATGAGCAGGGGAGAAATACTTAATGAGAATATCGCAATTAAGGCCAGAAGAGAAAATATAACCTTTGCCGGCTTCTGCCAATACTTGATACAGAACAGGATCATCAGAACGAATCCGCATATGCCATAGATCCATCTGGGAATGATCGGGAAATTCCTGAAATAATCCAGGCAGAACCGCAAAATATCCTTTATATTATGCCATACGGCCGATATAAAATTCCCGGATAACGGAATAACCGCCGATGCGTTTCCCTGCCATCCTTCATAATTTAAAAAACGGGGAGCAATAAAATATCTGTATATGACCGCGCCTGTCGCTATCCCGAAAAAAATCTCCAGTTCTCCTATGATATCGGTTTTATCCAGGTTTTCGTTCATGTATTTTACAAAAACAGTGAGGACGCTAATGCTCAGGGCAAAGCCCAGAGAAACCTGATAAGTACAGCAGATAAAAACGGATAAAGCGGTCGAGACAAGTATCCAGAAAAAATCTTCCGGTAAAAATAACCTTTCGGAAGACCTGTCTTTAGTTTGGACCGGTTTCATCTGCAGTATAAACCCCGCCCCTAACGAGAGCATTTTTGTCAAAACGTCAAATCTGTTAGCAAAACAATAAAGCATAAGGGGGCAGGAAAATAACAGGAAACAGGTGAACATATGGATCCATTCAAGGTGTTCGGAAACATGCCTCTGCATCCAGATCATGGCAGTATATGAAAAAAAGAGTATTCCCAGAAAAAGCGGTAACGGAGCCATATCCGCCGTTCTGTCTGTCCGTCCTGTCAAATACCGGAACAGCATATCTGCAACAGGCCTTCCGTCCGCATTCCATGAGGTCACTCCGTAAACAGACCTGATCATATCATCCAAAAAATATCTGTTTGACAAGATCAGCGGAAAACAATACAGTAGCACTAATAAAACGAGACCTAAGCAGATCCTGAGATTAATCGGTTTTATCATGAAATTTTCAGTGATCCTGTATATATATGTATTTCTTTGCGTTTTCATATTATTTATGACCGGGCAACAAGGGCTTTGCCATTTCCACGGTCTCCACGGCCACAATGTCGCCGATGCTCCGTCATATCTTTCCTTCCAGGCCTCTGTAATCTATGGTCTTATTGGTGCCGTCCTTCATATAGATCGTAACTTTGGAAGCATACCCCGGATAGTACGGTGCGGAAAGCTTCCGTCCGTCATATTGTATTTCCCGGATCGGGAACAGCTCGTCTTCCGTAAAGTCCCTGTCCTCGTTCAGGGTAATGACCTGGGAAATAAACAGACAGGGCTCCGAGGCATCGTACTGGCGGACCAGACTGCCCTTGCCGTAAATGATCAGTGAATTTTCGGAATCCGGGTTTGTGCCGTAACTGTGGCGCAGGGAAAGCTCCCGGAAGCCGCTGAAGATCGTCATGGCCAGGCGTTTGGGCCTTCCGTTATGATCGCGGCCTTTTAAGATCATGGCCTTGGCTGTGTTCGTTTCACGCCGCCTGATCTCCGTCCCCTCGTTATCCGGGAATCCGAAGGCGCCGAGGGTGATCTCCTTTGGCCGTTTAACAATACGAAAACGGTCGACCCGCATAATACCGAGGGATAACGGGAAATCCGCAAGATCCGCAGCCTCCAGCCAGTGGCACTCCGTTTCGAGGTTATAGTTGAAAAACTGGCGTCTGTAAAGGACGCCGTTCTGATGACCGCCATAGAAGACTGCATTGGCTTTTTCCGTATGATCATCGATAAGACTCCGCAGCACATACTGCTGAGATTCGATCACGATCCCGTCTTCCGTAGCCGGTGCGCTTTCCCAGGGGTATTTGCTGCTGTAGCAGAGCTTCGCGTAATTCCACATGCCATGGTCATCGCCCGGGGCTTTCAGGATCTTTGCGGTACGCAGGATAGTTTCTCCGTTGCTTTTATGATTCGTAAAGGCTAGTGCCGGTCCGTTCAGCACGGTTTCCTTGAACTGCCCGGGAGCCAGGCTTTCCCAGGAGCCGTTCTCCTCCTTCATGGTCCAGAACGGATGATTTTTTTTGAAGTGCAGGCACAGAAATACCTTAAACATGAGGAAGGGGGACTCCGCACAGGAATAAGGCTGCAATAACGGAGAAAAGGGTCCATAGAAGCCAAGGCCGGGGATGCCGTTTACCAGAAGATCGTCTCTTTCCAGAAACTGTAAAAGCGAACCGGAAGCAATACGTCTGGCCAGACCGTAGCTGATCGTTGAGCGTCTGAAAAGCAGATTGGTGTCAAAGGGGCAGGTAGCAGCGTTGCGGTACAGCGCGCTTCGTCCCCACATATTGGTATGACCGTCCTCATCAAAGAAGTCAGGATAGGTCTTCATCAGCTCATTCGAGTATTCTTCAAAGCGTTCGGCGATGATCGGCATATTATTGTAGCCGTACCACTGGCACCAGAGCGGCGTATAGGTCTGAAAGGCCCAGCAGGAATAATAATCAAAGCTGTGGCCGTCCCGATACCAGCCGTCTCCGGCATACCACGCAAGGGTGTTCTGGGCGTGGTCAAGCATGATGCTTTCGTCGATCCGATAACCGTTCATATGCAGAAACGCAAGGTCAAGCATGTTGAACAGACGCCAGTTCTGCGGAACCGTATTGGCATGAGCAAACCCGGAGAGAAACGCAGCGATCTTATCCTGCTCACTTTTCGTAAAGCTCTTCCAGAGAACGTCCTCGCACAGCCAGAGACCGATGACCAGAGTACAGGTTTCTACCGTTTGCTGAAAAGGCCGGTAAGGATCGGTGCTACCTGTCAGAGCCTGCATATCCGCGTAGCTTCCGACGTATTCATCGCTTTCCTTTTCCGTACAGCTTCGGAGTATATGAAGACGATAGTATTCTTTGATGGAAATCTGGTTGATCGTGAGATCCGGCTCTTCGGCGATCAGCACAGAGGCGGCTAAAAAGGAACGGGTCAGGCCCTCGAATATCTCAGCTTTCCGTTCTGCCTCTCTGACGCCTGCCGGGACGTCCGGATGCGGATATGTGATCTTCTTCTCGCTCCGTGGCATGACAAGGGGCGAGCCCATATCGGAGATATTGTCGAAAATCCCCGTTAAGAGATATTTTGCGGCCTGAAGCCAGCTGTCTCTGGTCAGACCCGTATAGGGACTCAGATTGTAGTCCAGATATTCCGGTGTAAATGACATGGATCGATGATTCCCTTTTACCAGTAAACATTCCAGGAAGGATGCAGAACCCGGTTCAGCCCTTCCATGTAATAATAATCACCCCAAAGCACACATTCGTCAACTCCCTCCGGGGTACAGGTATTATAGGGACTTTTTTTGGAATACGTGCCGTGCAGCAGCCGTCCGCCGGCCTTCCCGATATCCCTGACGCTGTAGTGATCCGCCATGGCTTTTAACAGCTTTTTTGCGATCCCCGTATAGGTAAGGCTCTCCGTCTCAGGCAGGAAACGGCTCATTTCCAGCATGCCGCAGGCTGCTATCACAGCGGAAGAAGAATCCCTGCTCTCCCCGTCCCCGTCGCCGAAGGTCAGGTCCCAGCAGGGACACAGGTCTTTTGGCAGATGGTTCAGAAAATAAGCCGTAACACGTTTAAAATAGCCGATATAATCATCGCGCCCGGTATAGCGGTATGCCATGGCCGTTCCGTAGATGCCCCAGGCCTGACCTCTGGCCCAGGCAGAGCCGTCCTGATAGCCCTGACAGGTGGCGCCGTGGTCGAACTTACCGGTTACGGGATCCATGAATATCGTATGCCAGGTAGAATCATCCTCACGAATGACATAGCGCATGGCGGTATGGATATGTTTCTCCGCCGTTTCCCTGTAATGATGGTCTGACGAATGTGTTTCAGTATCTGCCCAATATAATAACGGAAGATTGAGGAGACAGTCAATAATGAAACGATAATTATCCTTGGCACCCATCTCACCCCAGGCCTGTAAAAACTCCCCGACAGGCTGAAACCGGGAAACCAGCTGATCAGCCGCAAGGATAGCCGCCTTCTTCGCTTTTTCCGATCCTGTCAGCTTATAGGCCGCGACGCAGGAGGGCGTATACAAAAACCCCATATCATGGTGATCCACGTCGATCTTCTTCCGGATACGTTCATCGAAGCTTTCGACCTGCCTGCGCCCGTACTGAAGCAGTTTCTCTCTGTCTTCTTCCGTATCCGCGTTTTCATAAGCCAGCCAGATCTGGCCCGTATAAAAGCCCGTTGTCCAGCCCCGGTTAGGGACAGGTTCGTAAAAACCGTTTTTGCTGCAGGCATAGGGGAATCGGTCCGCGAAGTCCTCCGCATAATGCAGTACACCGGATATGCAGAGAGAAAGCGCTTCCCTTGCTTCCGCTTCCGTGATAGCGGGATAATCCTTTAATGCTGCTTCATTTATCCATTTTAGCATGGGAGCCGTTCCTTTCCGGCGGTATACCAGCCTAGCCCTTTACCGCACCCGTTGTAATGCCGGCAACAAAGTATTTCTGCAGTGCTATGAAGACGATCAGCACCGGGATCAGTGAGAGCACGGAAGCCGCCATGATCAGTCCGTACTCCGCGGAATACTGGGAAATAAACATTTTGATTCCGATCTGCAAAGTCTTTTTGGAATCGGTCGTCAGATAGATCAGGGGTCCCAGAAAGTCATTCCAGGTATTGACAAAGGTGAAGATCGTCAGCGTAGACAGAGCCGGCTTGGAAAGCGGCAGCATGATCTGCGCGTAGATCTTGTATTCACTCATACCGTCGATCCGGGCCGCTTCACAGAGAGAATCCGGGATGCCCTCATAAAACTGCCGCATCAGGAAAACACCGAAGGCGGAAAAGGCCTGCAGAATGATAATAGCCAGATGGGTATCCGCCAGACCCAGATTCCGCATGAAGATAAACTGGGGCACCATATAGACCTGCCAGGGCACCGCGATTGTCGCTATATAGGCTAAAAAGAGGATATTACGTCCCTTAAACTGAAGCTTCGCGAAGGCATAGGCGGCAAAGCTGGAGGTCAGGATCTGCAGTATGGTAACGATGATCGTCAGCTTGACGGTATTCAGCGCATATTTCGCTAACGGGATCTTTGTCCAGATATCTATATAGTTAAGCCATCTCGGTTCCGGGTTAAGCCACTGATACGGGATGACGAAAATATCCTTATTCATTTTCAGGGATGCCGTGACCATCCAGACAAAGGGCACGAGCATCAGAAATGCCAATAATATCAGAAGAATATAGATAATGATATTTTTGATCAGCTTATTTGTTGACTGGGATCTCATATGCCGGTTACCTCCTGTTTAATCGTTCGCGTAGTTCTTCTCACCCTTAAACTGGATCAGTGTGATGATGAGAACAATCGCAAAGAGCACAAGCGCCGCTGCCGAGGCCTGTCCCAGCTTCCAGTTACGGAAGGCCTCCTCATAGATATAGTAAACCAGTACGATGGCGCTTTTATTGACGACACCGTTGGAGCCGCCGGCTAACATATAGACGATATCGTAAATCTTAAAGCAGCTGATGGTCAGCATAATGACGACGAAAAAGGTCGTAGGCTTCAGCTGGGGCAGCGTTACATATCGAAACTGTTCAAACGAACCGGCTCCGTCAAGCGCCGCTGCTTCATACAGATCCTCGCTGATGCCTTGAAGTCCCGCCAGATAGATCACCATATAGTAGCCCATGTTTTTCCAGATCGAAAACAGAACGATGGTCAGCATGACTGTATTCGGAGAAGCCGCCCATTTCAGGGGTTCCGTATGAAAAACGTTGATGAGCAGCTGGTTGATCAGGCCTTCCTCGCTGGGGGTAAACAGCATGTTCCAGACAGCCGCCACCGCCACCAGGGAGGCGACATAAGGGAAAAAGGTTACGGTCCTGAAGAAGGTCCTTCCCCGGATCTTCTGGTTCAGGAGAATGGCAAGGCCCAGGGCAACCGCCAGCGTGAAGGGTACCGTAAATATACTGTATACGATCGTGTTTTTCAGGGCTGACATGAAACGGTCATCGGAAAAGATGGATGTAAAATTGGAGAAACCGATAAACTGCATCGGATTGTTTCCGTCCCATTCCGTGAAGGCCATGATGAAGGCTAAGATGATCGGCCCCAGCGTGAAAACGGCAAAGCCCAGAAAATTCGGTGCGATAAAGGAATAAGCGATCAGAGCCTGCTTTCTTTTTCTTCTCTTTTGACTGATGGTGTTCATATATCCGTATCCTTTTCCCGTTAAAATTTCAGGGGCATCTGTTGAACCAGCAGATGCCCCCGCGTTGATCAATGTCCTTTTCGGAAGCCTTCCTCTTCTTTATTCTCCGAGGATAGCCTGTACGCCTTCATTCATGGCGGCGATACCTTCCTGCACGCTTACGACTTCGTTCATGATATTGTCATGCTGCTCGTTGAGAACCGTCTCGATCTCAGAGGAATTCTCGTTTGCGGGCATTTCGAGATAGGTATGGCTCGTGATCAGCGCATCCTTGGAATCCTCCGGGAAGCCATCCATTTTGGAGATGATATCTACGATGGATTCATTGGTCATAGCCGGGATATTGCCGGTTCCTGCCAGAACCTCTGCGCCTTCTTCCGTGCATACGAACTTGATGAAGTCCCATGCCGCGTCCTTATGCGCTGCGGAAGTCGGAATGGAAAGAGCGGTGATCGTGGAAAGAGTGGAGCCGGGTTCTACGCCTTCCGCATGCGGATATTTCACCATGCCCCAGTCAGATACGTCATATTCACCGGAAGCAATGCCGTTGATCAGGGTCGCGATGAACCAGCTGCCCATGTTCAGCATACCGACATTACCCTGTGCGAAAGCTGCGGAATAATGCAGACCCTGTGTCTTTAAGGTGGCGTAATCCATGCAGACGCCGTCCTTCTGCTGTGCCAGGACCATGTTGTAATAAGGCTCCGTGAAATCATAATTGCCGTCTACGATGGTATGCTTGCCGTCAAGGATGCCGTCTAACTGGATCGTGGAACGCCAAGTATGATAATGCGCGCCGTATACTCTGGAGCCGGCCGTGGTATCCGTGATCGCTCTGGCTAAAGCATCGTATTCATCCCAGGTCATATCGTTGGTCGGGTAATCAACGCCTGCGTTATCAAATACGGTCTTATTATAGAAAAGCACCCAGATATCGGAACGGAAAGGAAGCTCATAGAGTTTGCCGTCGATGGTAACCTGATCGGTTACGCCCGAAAACTTGGAAAGGTCGATGCCGTCCTGCGCGATCAGATCATCGAGGGGCTCGATGACGCCCTTGTTTACTAATGTCACATAACCGGGTACATCCTTGATCGTTACGATATCAAAATCTGCGCCGGATCCGGAAAGCTGTGTGCCAAGCACGGTGGAATAATCGGTGGAGCCAAGGTCTACCATTTCGATGGTCACGTTAGGATTCTTTGCCGTATAGGCATCGATCAGGGGCTGATAATACACGGTGGTATCCTTATCCCAGAGTGCCCACTTTAAGGTAACGGCTTCATCGGAAGAACCTGCCTCTGCCGCTTCCTCAGCCGGTGCCGCATCTCCTGCCGGTGCGGGGGCCGTTGCCGGCGCCGCTGCGCAGCCCGCCAGGGTAGCTGCCAACAGAGATGCTGCCATTAACGTACTTAAAATCTTTTTCTTCATACTTACCTCCTGATTTTTCTTTGCGCGGACCCAAGTCACTACCGCGCGTGATTGTCAATTCTCTGCTCATAGGGTATAATTTTTGCGAAGCTTTCGGAATGTCAATTTTTTCAAATTTACTGTCTTTTTTTTAGATGATCGTATAAATGAAGCATAAACGAGGGAGTCTGCGGGCCAAAATCATAGCGGTTATCATTTCCTTTTCCCTGCTGATGGCGATCGTCGCGGCACTGCTCGGGTTTATTCTTTCCAGGCGTCTCCTGCAGGAGAATCAGCAGCAGTCTTCCTATATTAATCTGCAGCTTCTGGGAAACGAGATCGATTCCGACTTAAACGCTGCGCTTTCCTTTTCGGATCGTTTACTGCTTGACAGTCAGGTGGAGGAATATTTAGAGCGGGCCGAAGCGTATCTGAAGGAGAGCCCGGTGGATTACAACAAATATTCCGTGGATGTCTGGGATCACCTGAGCGAGGAATACCGGACGACCCCTTCCCATGATGTGATCAACCGTTTTGTCGTGGCTACGCCTGAAGGCACCTGTTTTCTTCATATTGTGAGGGCACAGACAAATACAACGGTCAGGATTCCCGAAAGTATTATGGAGGCTCCTTTCTTTCAGACACTGTTAACGGCAGAGGACTACGCCTATATCGGTCTGGTACAGAGTCCGGTAAGCCGCAGTGAGCACACGCAGATCCTGCCGTTACTCCGGCCTGTAAAAAGCTTCCGTTCCTCCGCCACCGTGGGCTGGATTTATATGGAGCTTTCTCCCGAGCTTCTGACCAGGCATATTGAAAAACTGCATTTTCCTGCCGACAGCGGACTTTATCTGATCTTTGAGGATCAGGTTACCTGCCAGTATGAAAACGGAGACTTTAAAGAGGCAAAGCTGCCGGAGGGAGTGATCCGCTATACGATGCCGGATAAGGGGATCACTTTAGCTCTTTTACCCTCCGAAAGTGAGCTGCGATCCCGGAGTATATTATATGTAGTGATCATCGCGGTGGTTTTGGGACTGATCCCTTTTACGGGTGCCCTGATCTCTTTAATGCTTCTCAGGGAACGGATGCGGGACGAAAGGACAAAGCAGGCTTTAGAGTACCGTATCCTGCAGTCGCAGGTAAACCCGCATTTTATGTACAATACCCTTAATACGATCAAATGGATGGCGACGATCCAGGGGGCAGAAGGGATCGCGGATATGTCCACCGCTTTGTCCCGCCTTTTAAAGAATATCGCAAAGGGGGAGGAGCCGTTGATCCCTCTCAGGGATGAAAAGGCGCTCCTTGATGATTATTTTACGATCATGAAATACCGTTACGGCGGGAGTATCGAGCTGTCCTATGAAATAACGGAGGAAGAGCTGCTTGACTGCCTGGTGAACCGCTTTTCGCTGCAGCCCATCGTGGAAAACGCGATTTTTCACGGTATCGAACCAAAGGGGAGCGCCGGCAGGATCAACGTACGCATATTTGAAGAGAACAGGAAGCTTTGCATCGACGTGGCGGATAACGGCGTCGGCATGGATGAGGAGACGCTGCAGGGCCTGTTTCGGAATAAAACGGAAACAAACAACGATTTTTTCCGGGATGTAGGAGTTCAAAACGTATCAGAGCGGATCCGCTTTACCTTCGGGGAGGATTACGGCCTGTACGCGGAGAGCGTTCCGGGGGAGGGGACCACGATGCACTACATACTGCCGAAACGGTATCAGCAGGAGGAGAAATGAAACTGAGAATACTGATCGTCGATGACGAGCCTCTTGTACAGATCGGTCTGAAATCCATGCTGGCAGGCGATTTTCCGGATGTGGAGATCGTGGGGAGTGCCGGAAACGGGAGAGATGCGCTTAAGCTGATCGGGGAGCTGCGGCCCGATATCGTGATCTCGGATATTAAAATGCCGGTGATGGGCGGACTTGAGTTAATGGAGGAGGCCGGCCGCCGTTTTGGCGGGCTGCCGGTATTCATCCTGCTCACCGCCTACGAAGATTTTGAGCTGGCAAGACGGGCTGTCGCGGGTAACGCCGCGGATTATCTGGTCAAGATCGAGCTTTCGGCCCAGACGCTGAGAGACTCTATCAAGCGGGCCGGAAAAAGAGTTGCCGAGCAGGTTTCCTTTCAGGATAAGGCATTTGACAAAACGCCGGGAGAAGCTTCTCTGGAAGAATTCCGCCAGAAATTCATGCTGGCGCATCTGAACCATCTCTATACGGACCGTGAGATCTTTCTACAAAAGGCCCGGGAAAATAATATGGACTTTTCTTACAACCGCTATATCCTTGTTTACGGTGAACTCGGGCAGCCGGTACGGGAAAACAACGAAGAAAACAGGCAGTGGAATCTCTATACCTCCTGTCTGAATATGGTCAGGGAGATCGTGGCGCGCTATGCGCCCTGCTACACGGTATCCATCGATATCAGGCATTTTGCGCTGATCTTTTATTTTAAAGAGGCAGAGGCGGTAGCGGGTGCC
>JAILQQ010000219.1 GCA_024698885.1 Lachnospiraceae bacterium
GTATGGAAAGCTCTTCAGGAGGCTCAGCTGAAGGAATTTGTGGAAGGACTTCCCGAAAAGCTCGATACCTTCGTCGGAGAGCAGGGGATGCGGTTATCCGGCGGACAAAGACAGCGGATCGGGATCGCAAGAGCCCTGTATCGTGATCCTTCATTTCTGGTCTTTGACGAGGCCACCTCGGCCCTTGACAATGAAACCGAGAAGGAGGTCATGGCGGCGATCAACAGCCTCCACGGCTCCAAGACCATGCTGATCATAGCGCACCGCCTGACGACGATAGAACAGTGCGACCATGTTTTTGAAGTGGACAATGCAGCCGTGAAGCAGCTCAGGTAGGGATTTGCCATGAAAATACTCTGGTTTGTCAATATTGAGATTCCGTCAGACGGAAACGGTGAGCTTTCCGGAGATGCTGTCGGAAGCGGCAGCTGGCTTGTTTACCTTTATAACAGACTGCGCCGGGAGCCGTCGGTCCGGCTGACGGTGGTTTTTCCGCAGCACAGGGAAAAGGCCTTACGGAAAAAGCAGGCCGGGGAAACACTGCTTTACGGTTTTTACAGTGAAAGAAAACCGCTGACTGTCTACGACAAGGCAAATGAGGCGGTATTCCGGGATATCCTCACGCAGGAAAAGCCGGATATTGTGCATCTGTGGGGGACGGAGTATTCGCATTGCCTGGCTTTGGTCAATGCGTTTGCCAGACCTGAGCGGACGGTTATTTCCGTACAGGGTCTGATCTCGATCTGCGCGAGACACTATCAGGGAGATCTTCCGGAAAAAGCGGCAAGGCGCTGGACGTTCAGGGATCTTGTGCGCCTCGACAATCTGAAGTGCCAGCAGAAAAACTTTGAAAAAAGGGGCTGCTTTGAAAAAGAAGCACTCAAAAAGACCGGATACGTGATCGGCCGTACCGACTGGGATGAGGCTGCCTGTATGATGCTTGCGCCGGAGGCTGTATATTTTCGATGCAATGAAAGCCTTCGGGACGTATTTTATGAAAAAAAAGCCTGCTGGAGCCCGGAATCCTGCAGACGGCATCGTCTTTTCGCGGGACAGGCGGGCTATCCGTTAAAGGGCCTTCATAAGGTGATCGAAGCCATGGGCCTTCTTATAAGCGACTATCCGGATATGGAGCTGCGCATTGCCGGTGATCCGATGGATTTTTCCGATGACATGAAAAGTCTCCTTCTGCGGAAGAGCTATACGGCCTATATTAAAAAGCTGATCGAAAAGCAGGGGCTCAGGGAACATATTCATTTTACCGGGATGCTTTCTCCCGAAGGCATGGCGGAGGAGCTCCTTGCCGCCCATGTTTTTATATCTGCTTCCTCTATGGAAAACGAGTCAAATTCCCTGAGTGAGGCGAAAATGCTGGGGCTTCCGGTGATCGCTTCGGCAGCCGGCGGAACGGCCTCCCGGATACAGCACGGTATTGACGGATTTCAGTATCAGTATGAGGAAAGCTATCTGTTAGCGTACTATATCCGAAGGATTTTTGAAGATGACGGGCTGGCCCGCAGCCTCGGGGAAAAGGCTTCGGAGCACGCGGCGGCCGTAAATGACAGAGAAAAGAACTATTGTAACCTTTTGTCTGTTTACGATGAGATTCTGAAGGGCAGCTGAAAGCATGGAACAGGAAATTGCGGTGACGATCATCACCGTATCCTATAACAGCGAAAAAACCATAGAGAGAACGATAAAGAGCGTACTTTCGCAGAGCTACGGGAGACTTGAATATATCCTGGTGGACGGCAGTTCAAAGGACGGCACCGTGGATATCATCAGGCGATATGCAAAAGAGGATAAGAGAGTGCGCTTTGTCTCCGAACCGGATCAGGGTATTTACGATGCGATGAATAAGGGCATCCGTATGGCGACGGGAGAACTGATCGGCATCATCAACAGTGATGACTGGTATGAACCGGAGGCTGTTTCGGAGGTGGTGCGAAGGTTTCTTGAAAATGAGCGCAGGCCTGCTGTTTACTATGGTGCCATGGGCCTTTTTCAGGACGGCCTGGAGAAAGCCTGCCTGTTTTACCACCATCATTTTCTGCCGGAACGGATGATCAATCATCCGTCCTGCTTTGTCGCAAAAAGCCTTTATGACGAGCTTGGCGTCTATGATACCCGGTATAAGCTGGTAGCGGATTATGAATTCATGCTTCGCGTTTTTTTCCGGGATGAAAGCCTGTTTATCCCTGTGCATGAACGGCTTGCCAATTTCTCCGCGGGGAGTTTTTCGGGCTCGGTCGATGCGGAGCTGGAAACGGATCTGCTCCTTAGGGACAAGGGCCTGATGCCTCCGGGGCAATACCGAAAGCGAAGGCTCGTAAGAACTGTGAAGAAAATGTTTGGTTATTCTTAGAGAAGCCACAGGTCAGTGAGACGGTTATGAATACAAATCTGGAAAAATATCTCGTTACGGAGGATACTTCGATCGTAGATACGATGAAAACAATCAATGAAGGGGATAATGCCATAGCCTTTGTCTGTCGTGACGGACGGCTTGTCGCTGCCGTGACGGACGGTGATATCAGACGGCACCTGATCGCCGGAGGCGATATGAACCGGCCGGTGAGGGAGGTGGCAAATTACCATCCGGTTTGTGTCCGAAAGGGTGAGCAGGCAGATTTTGACGCGCTGATGCGGGAAAAAGTGATCAATGCCGTTCCGGTCGTCGATGAACGGGATGTGATCGTTGATATCCGTTTTTTGAGTAAACGATATCTGAAAAAGAAACATCTTTCCCTGCCTGTCGTGATCATGGCCGGCGGTATGGGAACGAGGCTGAAGCCCTATACGGAGATCCTTCCGAAACCTCTGATCCCTATCGGCAGCAGGACCATCACAGAGCATATCATGGCGCGCTTTCAGGAATTCGGCTGCAGCCATTTTGATATGATCATCAATTATAAAAAGAACTTTATCAAATCCTACTTTCAGGATAATGAGCTGCAGTATGACCTGAGCTTTGTAGAGGAGCCGGAATTCTGGGGGACGGCGGGAGGCCTGAAGCTTATCGAAGGACGGTACGCCGGTACTGTTTTTGTATCAAACTGTGATATCCTGGTGCAGGCGGATTACGCGGATATATTGGAGACCCATAAAAAGCAGCATAATCTGATCACGATGGTATGTGCCAAAAAGAATCTGACGATCCCCTACGGTACTGTGGAAACCGATGAGGAGGGACAGGTGACCGGTCTCAGGGAAAAACCGGTATATTCTCTGCAGACCAATACAGGGCTTTATCTGATCGAGCCGGCTTTTTTAACGCATATTCCGGAATCGACAAGGATCGATATCACAGAGGTGATCGAAAACTGTGTCCGGGCGGGAGAAAGAGTCGGCACCTATGTGGTGGATGAGGAAAACTGGCTTGATATGGGGCAGTTAGAAGAGATGGAACGGATGAAACGTGTGATACAGGTGGAGTGAAATGAAAAATATCGCGATCATTCCCGCAAGGAGCGGGTCCAAGGGATTAAAAGACAAAAATATCAGATCATTTGACGGAAAACCGTTATTAGCCTGGTCGGTCGAAGCGGCTGTTTCCTCCGGCTGTTATGATACGGTTCACGTTTCTACCGATTCGGAGGAGTACGCGAAGATCGCGAGAGAATTCGGAGCTGACGTACCTTTCTTGCGAAGTGCCGCGCTTTCGGGGGACACGGCGGATTCCTGGGATGTGATGACGGAGGTGCTTAATCGCTATGCTGCTCTTTCCGGAGAGTTTGACACGCTTACGATCCTGCAGCCGACCTCTCCGCTGCGAAGCGGTGAGGATATTATCCGGGCCTTTGAACTGTATCGGGAGAAAAACGCCGATGCCGTTGTTTCTGTCTGCGAAGCCGATCATCCGCCGGAATGGTATCAGCCGCTGGGGGAAAACGGTGAGCTTTCCGCTTTTGACCGGAGCGAACGCACGGAAAAGCGGAGACAGGAATTTGAAACCCGGTATCGTATAAACGGTGCGGTTTATCTGATCAGCGTTCCGTATTTCAGGGAGGATCCGCACCATATATACCGCGGAAAGGCTTTTGCGTATATTATGGACAAGCGGTCTTCCGTGGATATCGATGACCTGTCTGACTTTGAACTGGCCGAGCTCCTGCATCGGCAGAGATTGGGTAAATTATCATGAAAAAAATGACTGAGCATTTTAAGGAGATCAGCCACCCGTCAGAAGAGCTTTTTTCACTGATACCACCCCTGCCGGAAAAACTGTCTCTGGAACTGAACAATACCTGTAATCTGAATTGTGTTTTCTGCCCCTTTCACAGCCCCTATCTTTCCAAGGAGGATCAGATGACACTGAGTCACATGGATCCGGCTTTTGCGAAGGAGCTGTTAAAGCAGGCGGCGGCTCTCGGGATCGGCAGGAAAGAGCTTGGCCTGTTTGCGACCGGGGAGATCTTTCTTTATCAAGGCTTCGATGAGATCCTGCGCTATGCCAGGGATCTGAACGCGTTTTCTTATACTTATCTGACGACGAACGGTATCCTGGCAACGCCGGAAAATATACGTCTGGCGGTGGAAGCCGGTGTTGACAGTATACGCTTCAGTATTAACGCGGGAAACCGGTCGGATTACGAGCTTCTGCACGGAAAGGACTGCTTTGGAACGGTGCTTGAAAATCTGAAGGAGGCTTCCGCTTATATTAAAAGCCTTGACAGAGAGCTGAATTTATCCGCTTCCTGTGTTCTGACGAAGAAAACGCTTTCCGAGGAGGAGAATATCCGCGCACTGTTTTCGCAGTATGTGGATGATATTGTTTTTATCCGCGCCGGGTATCTGGATGGGATCGATCCCCTGCTGGAAGAGGAATATGCCGTATACGGAGAAGAACAGCAGAGCTTTGATAATGACGATATCTGCGGTTATGTTTTCAATTCCCTTTTCATCGACAGCAACGGCATCGTAAGGCTGTGCTGCTCTTCACAGAAGGCGCTGATCCCGATCGTAGACCTGAAAAAAGAACCGGATCTGAAAAAGGCCTGGGAACATGAAACCCTGATCTCTTTCCGGAAACGGCTCTTAGCGGGAGAAACAAAGGGTACGGTATGTGAGAAATGTCTCGGAAGGTGTATTTCGAGGTAAAAAGGAGAGGAAGAATGAGATATTGCAAAAGATGTGTGATGCCTGACACGAGACCCGGTATTCATTTTAACAGTGAGGGTGTCTGCTCAGCCTGCCAGGCATATGAGTCCCGTAAAAAGGTCAATTGGGAGGAACGGTTCCGGGAACTGGAAGCGCTCTGCGACCGCTACCGCGGCATGAACGGTGATGATTATGACTGTATGATCGCGGCCAGCGGCGGCAAGGACAGTCACTTCCAGGTTGATCTTATGAAAAACCGGATGAAGATGAATCCGATCTTAGTCAGTGTGGAAGATAATTTTCCGATGACACAGGCGGGAATGCACAATATTAAGAATATCTCAGAGGAATTCGGATGTCCAATCATCAGTCTGAAGCCTGATATCAAAGCGCAGAAAACGGTGATGCGCTATACCTTTGAGAAATACGGGAAGCCGACCTGGTTTGTGGACCGGCTGATCTATACGTTTCCGTTAAAGATGGCGCTGAAGATGAATACACCGCTTTTAGTCTATGGAGAGAATGTCAGCTTTGAATATGGCGGACCCGATGATGAAGAGACATATTCCGCCAGGAATCAGCTGAATAACGGGGTGGCCAGCGACATCGATTTTGATGAATTATGTGCGCTGCCCGGGATCGAGCGAAAGATCCTTTCGCTGTTAAAGGCGCCGTCAAAGGAGGAGCTTGAGAGTCTGGATCCGATGTATGTTTCTTATTTTGTTCCCTGGAACAGCGTGGCGAATTATCATTTCGCAAAGGAACACGGCTTCCATGATCTGACCCATGAATGGGACAGAACACAGCAGGCGGAATGCTACGACCAGGTGGATTCGAGGGCTTATCTGGTGCATCCCTTTATGAAATATCCGAAATTCGGACATGGCGTCGCGACAGATTACGCTTCCCGTTTTGTCCGCTACGGCATGATCTCCCGCGAGGAAGCGATCCGGATCGTCAAGCAGAAGGACGGGAAACTGGATCCGAAATGCGTAGAGGATTTCTGTGCTTTCTGCGGTTATTCCGAAACGGAATTCTGGCAGATCGTAAGCGGATTCTATAATCCGGAAATATTCGAAAGAAATGCGTTTAACGAATGGGTATTAAAGGAGCCAATCAGGTAAAAAAGACAGGATATAATGATCATTTTATAAGCAGACAGAGCCTTCTTGCCTGGGTTGTTCTTTTTATACTGTTTTCTTCCCTGCTGTCCGGTCTGGCGGGAAAGGAAACGATTATCCATTCCCTGCTCTTTTTCCTGTTTGAAATTCTGGTGATCCTGATCCCCGGTCTGTTTTTTGCTTCTTTCCGGACAAAAAAAGGGTCGGAGGCGGAAGGGCTTCTCCTGTCCTATATGTTGGGATACAGCGCTTCGATCGTATTGTTCTTTCTGTTAATGGTCCTGCATGTTCCGGAAAGCGGGATCCGGATCATTACGTTATTTTATGCCGCTCTCATGATATTCGGCTGTCTACGGAGAAGAAACAGGCTTCCTGTGCTAACGGACGAAAAAAACAGTCGTTCCGAGAGACTTCTGATCCTCGGGCTTTTCATCGTTCTTTTTCTCGCAAAGCTCTTGCTTTATGAGCTTTCCGAGCTCCCGCCGGTTTATGCGCAGGTTTCCTACCTGCATCATGACAGCATGTATTGGGTCAGTGATGTGACGGCCTGTATGAAAAAGCTTCCGGCTTTCAATATCCGCAGCATGCGCGACCATTACGATTATCATTATCTGGCGGCGGCGCAGATCGCTTATTTCGCAAAATGCGCCGGGGTATCTGCGGTAAATGCCGCCGTGGTCTATGCCTATATCCAGCCTGTGATCCTTATGGCTTTATCGGCGGCCTGTGTGGTATTCCGTCTGGTCCGGACTTTTCCGGCCAGGCTCTTTACACTGGCTGCACTGTTTTTTTCCACCGGCAAGGAGGTCAGCACGGTAGTGACTTATCGCGTTCATATCCTGCTGCTGCCGATGGCTTTTGATATTTCTTACGGCATGTTCATCGGCATATTCTGGTTTTTGCTTTCGGTTATGGACGATGAAGGGATCAGTTTTTGTGATAACCTCCTGATCTCCTTTTTTATCGCCGTACTGACCGGGATGAAGGGGCCGATGGGTGCGCTGGCGTTAGGCATGGCAGGCCTTTTCTACCTTTATATGCTTTACCGCAACAGACGCCTGGCCGAATGCTTTCGAAACGGGTTCATGGCGCTTGCCTTTTTCGTTTTCATATATGCCTTTATGCTGAGCGGCGCATTGAACCGCTATTTGATCAGGACCCCTGTTTCCCAGGAACAAACGGGAACGGTAACAACGGAAACAGAAAACGCACAGGAGGGAGGGGAGCAGCATAGCCCTGAAAACGCGGGGAACATGGAGAATCCGCTCATGAAGGCTGTGTATTCACTCCGGTATTATCTGCGTTATTTAAAGGACCTATGTCCGGTTATTCTGCTTCTGGATCTTGTCTTTGCGGTTTATTGGATGATCAGAAGACGAAAACCGGATTTTCTGCAGGGAATGATGTTTTTCTTTCTGCTCTTCGGGTCTGCTCTCGGATATTTTATCAAAATGAACGGCAGCTCCCAGATGTATTTTTCGATGTGCGCGATGTTCTTTGCCTTTGTGATAGCCGGAGAACTGACGGATGAATATTGCCTGTTCGTGAAACGGCCGGCTGCACAGAGTGCAGTTTATGTACTGTTACTGTTTTTGCTGATCACGACTGCCAGAACGGATCTTGATGACCAGACATATCTGGCTTTCCAGAACGCAAAAAGACTGTTGTCGAAGGATTCTGCGGAATATCAGGGCATATTTACGGATGATTACCGGGTGACGGAGAAGGAATTCGGAAGCTTTCTGTGGCTGAGGACGAACACGGAGGACGATGCCATGCTGCTATCGGATCTGGGTTTTTTTGATAACGGGATCAACCGGAATGATCTGAACAATGATCTGATCCCTGCGCTTGCGGAGAGGCGTTCGTTTTATTATTATTCAAAGAAGAACCAGGAACTTGTCCGGGATATTCTGGAGGGAAGAGGGGAGCTTGCCGATCTGAACCGGAAGATCGACTATGTTCTTTTGCAT
>JAILQQ010000237.1 GCA_024698885.1 Lachnospiraceae bacterium
CTGGGATATTTTTCGGGAGTATGGGCTGTCTTTTTGATAAAGATGAGTTTACGGGATATATCTGTGCCGGGGAGAATGAGAGACTCCTGCTTTTCTATGCTGCCGCCCATAACGGAAACAGCTTTCGCAGCAACAGCAATCTCTTCATCAGCTTTATCAGACTTATATGAAATAAAATGTCCACCCGGTTTTACAAGACCTAAAGCAAGCTCCAATAAAGTGGACATATTGCTGACTGCTCTTGAGAGACAGAGATCATATTTTTCCCTGTGCTTAAGATCATGTGAAATATCCTCAGCTCTGCCATGAACAACAGAAATATTGGTAAGACCCAGCTTTTCAGACGCCTCACTTATGAAATCCAGCTTTTTCCTTACACTATCTATCAATACAAAATCACTGTCCGGAGCAAAGATCGCAAGGGGGATACCGGGGAAACCTGCCCCTGTCCCCAGATCGGCAACTAAAAAACCTTTGATAGAACAAAACTTAAGAACAGAAAGACTGTCAGCAAAATGCTTTATCATCACCTCTTCGGGATCGGTAATGGAAGTAAGATTCATGACCTTATTCTTTTCCATCAGCAATTCGTAGAAAAGATACAGTTTCTCTGTCATCTCCTTATCAAAAGAAATATTCAATTCTTTTAAGGCATTGATCAGTATCTCATTCATGATGTCTTCTGCTTTCGAGATAAACTAAAAGGACGGAAATATCAGCCGGGGAAACCCCCTGTATCCTGGAAGCCTGTCCTATGGACTCCGGCTTAAAGTCATTAAGCTTCTGTCTGGCCTCTATCCTGATCCCGGAAATCTGTTGATAATCTATATCCTTTGGAAGCCTCTTCCCTTCCATTTTTTTGAAGCCTTCCACCTGCCGGCGTTCTCTCTCGATATAACCCTTATACTTGATCTCAATATTTATCTGCTCGGCAATATCCTCGGGGATGAAGGGCCTGTCAGGATCCAAAACACCTACAGCTTCATAGGAAAGCTCCGGTCGTCTGATGAGCTCCTCTAATGAAAGCCCGGTTGTAAGAGGAGTGCTTCCCAGCTCCAGGAGGATATTTGAGATCTTTTCTGAAGCTCCAACCTTGATCTTTCCAAGTCTTTCGATCTCAGAGTTGATCATTTTCACCTTATTTCTTAAAGCATCTATCTTATCCTGACTGACAAGGCCTGCCTTATATCCCTTCTCCATCAAACGGATGTCTGCATTATCCTGCCTTAAGAGCAAACGGTATTCTGCTCTGGAGGTCATCATCCTGTAGGGTTCAAAACAGTCCTTTGTTACCAGATCATCAATGAGTACTCCGATGTAACCCTCAGACCGGTCAACGGTTATGGGCTCCTTATTTAGAATATACATGGCAGCATTTATCCCGGCAATTATTCCCTGGGCTGCAGCTTCCTCATAACCGGAGCTTCCGTTAAACTGCCCTGCGGAGAACAATCCGGAAATCGCTTTGAATTCAAGGGTGGGTTTAAGGAGCTTGCCCTGAATGCAATCGTATTCTATGGCATAAGCATTTCTAACAATAGTGGCATTTTCCAAACCCGGAACACTTCGATACATATCGATCTGAACATCCTCCGGCATGGATGAGCTCATACCGTCCACATACCACTCAGTAGTTTTCAATCCCTGGGGCTCCAGAAATACCTGGTGCCTTTCCTTATCAGAGAACTTGACCACCTTATCTTCAATAGAGGGACAATACCTTGGACCTGTTCCTTCTATAACTCCGGTATACATGGGCGACCTGTCTAGATTGGCCCTTATTATATCGTGAGTAGTACTGTTGGTATAAGTAAGATAGCAGGGAAGCTGGTCTCTTTTGACAGATTCCATATCCGTTGAGAAAGAAAAAGGAACTATGGTTTCATCACCGTACTGGGGCTCCATCTTTGAAAAATCTATGGTCTCTCCCGCTATCCTGGCCGGAGTCCCGGTCTTAAAGCGTATAAGCTCTATCCCGGTTTTTTTAAGAGAATCTGAAAGATGATTCGCGCTCTGCAGTCCGTTGGGACCGGTATTCTTTATGGCCTCTCCGCAAAGGCATCTGGCTTTTAAATAAACTCCTGTACAGATAAGCACACATTTAGTTATGTAAACCAATCCGGAATATATCTTTACTCCTCTGGCCTTTCCGTCTTCAATGAAGATCTCAGTTACTTCTGCCTGTTTTATGCTTAAATTTTCCTGAGCTTCAAGGGTCTGTCTCATCAGCGAGGAATACTCGGCCTTATCAGCCTGGGCACGAAGAGAATGCACCGCAGGACCCTTGGAGGAATTGAGCATTTTGGACTGGATAAAGGTCTTATCGATACATTTTCCCATTTCTCCGCCCAGGGCATCCACCTCTCTTACCAGATGGCCCTTTGAGCTTCCTCCGATATGAGGATTACAGGGCATGAAAGCAATAGCATCTACGCTGACCGTAAACACTATCGTCTTTAAACCCAGTCTGGCACAGGCAAGAGCCGCTTCGCAGCCGGCGTGACCCGCACCTATCACTGCAACTTCAAAATCATTGATTTCCTTCAATTTATTTCCCCATACAAAAATCTCTGAATATCACTTCCACCAGATCGTCCGCAGCTTCTTCTCCGATGATCTCTCCCAGCTTATGATAAGCCTCCATCAGATCAGAGGTGTAAAAATCCTCACTCATCCCGTCAGCTATGGTCTTTCTGACCTGTCTTACACTATCCAGAGCATCTTTTAAGAGTTCCTTTTGTCTCGCGTTTGTAATAAAGACCTCATCATTAAAACTGATATTTCCCCTGATAAATCTATCCGATATATGCTTTAGTATCTCATCTATGCCTTCACCTGTCTTTACAGAGGTCTGTATGATCTCATGATCCTTAAAGCTTTCGGCATCAAGCTTATGCTTTAAGTCAGATTTATTCAATACTATCAGAGAATTCCTTCCCTCGCATAAGGACAATATCCTATGGTCTTCCTCCGACAGTTCTTCTGAAATATCAAAAACGGCGATGATGATGTCGGATTTTTGCACCAGCTCCTTTGCCCTGTCTATGCCAATGAGCTCGATCTTATCGGAAGTATCATGTATCCCTGCTGTATCGATAAAGTTTAAGGTAATGCCCTCGTAGTTAATGCAGGTGTCCAGAAAATCCCTTGTGGTTCCGGGAAGATCCGTGACTATCGCTTTTTCATCACCGGACAAAGCATTGAAAACAGAGGATTTTCCCACATTTGGTCTGCCGATTATGCAGCAGTTTATCCCTTCACTCAATAGCTTTCCTGCTTCAAAGCTCTTTACCAGCTTTTCGATCTCCGCCTGAATATCGGTTAAGATCACATCGAGGCTTTCAGAATATCCTTCAAGCGAATAATGCTCCGGATCATCAATAGCAGATTCAATAAATGCACTTTCATGGATCAGCCTGTTTCTAATATCTAAAATGATATTCTTAAGCGTTCCCCGAATATTACCTAATGCATTCCTTCTGGCGTATTCGTTTTTTGAGGAGATCAGATCCATTACTGCCTGAGCTTCCGAAAGATCGATCCTGCCGTTTAAAAAGGCTCTTTTCGTGAATTCTCCGGGATCAGCAGTTCTGATGCCCGTATCTATAACGGTTTTTAAAACCCTGTTTAAAATAAAGGGTCCCCCATGGCAGTTGATCTCAACGGTATCCTCTGAAGTATAGCTTTTCGGGGCCTTGAAAACACTGACCAGAACTTCATCTATGGCAGTATCTGAGTCATAAATATAGCCATAGTGAACCGTATGTGACTCGCAGGAGCACAGATCTATGTTTTTTCCTTTTGAACTTTTAAAGATCCCGCTGATCTTTTCTAAAGCATCGGGTCCGCTGATCCTCACTATTCCTATTCCGGAGGATGTCAGACCTGAAGCTATCGCAGCGATGGTATCAGTATTTTTCATATTACAGATAAGAAGAGCAGGAGAAGGATCCAACGCCCTCCTCCTGCTCATGATCGTTACCGTTTATTATTTCAGTGTTATCACAACTCTCCTGTAAGGCTCCTCACCTTCAGAATGGGTGGTCACATATCTGTCTGACTGGATCGCTGAATGGATGACCCTTCTCTCATAGGGATTCATGGGCTCCAAAGTAACCGGCCTCTTTGTCCTCTTTACCTTAAATGCCAGGTTTTTGGCAAGGTTCTCGAGAGTAGCCTTTCTTCTCTGCCTGTAATCCTCTGTGTCGACCTTGACTCTTATATACCCGTAGTTTTCTCTATTGACTACCAGTGAAACAAGATACTGTAAGGAATCAAGGGTCTGTCCTCTCTTGCCAATGAGAACTCCCATCTCTTTTCCGGCAAGATCTATATTCAGCTCTCTGTTTTCAGCATCGTATTTTGCATCTATGGTGACATCGATCTCCATAGCCTTGAATACCTGGGAAAGGAATTCCTTAGCCTGATCACAAACCTTCTCACCATCTACTTCAGGGAGGTTTTCCTGTTTCTTTTCTTTCTTTTCAGCAGCCTTCTCTGATCTTTCTTCCTTGATGCTTTCCTTCTTCTCTTCCTTTTTTGTTTCCTTTGCTTCTTTTTTTACTTCCTTATTTTCCTGACTGTTTTTTTCAGAAGTCTTTTCTTCATCAGAAGAGATCTCTTTCTTTTTAAGCGCTTCCTCCTTTACCCTTGCGCGGATAACGGTCGGCTTACTTCCTATACCCAAAAAACCGGTGGTTCCCATATCAACTATTTCATATTCTATATCATCGCTGGTAACCCCAAAGGTTTCACATGCCTCACTTATGGCATCTTCGAATGATTTTCCGGATATTTCTTTATAATCCATATTACCCTCCATAACAACTTACCCCGTTACTTATTCCTTTCATTATAATCCCTTACCAGATTTGCTTTTGCCGCGATACTGTTGGGATTGTTGTTTTTCGCATATGCTTCCTTAGCCCTGTTGAGCGCTTCTTCCTTCTCCTTTGAAACAGAGCTGTTTCCTAGAGCTCTGGTAGAAATCGAAGCAGAAGAAGTTACCGTCTTTGAAGGCACTTCTCTTTTCTTATTTTTATACTTTTCCGCATTCTTTTCGATAATGCTGTCAAGATCAAGCTTATCAATATGCTTATTGATTATTACCTGCTGGATAGATCTGACTACAGCACCTGCTATCCAGTAGATACCCAAACCACAGGGCAGAGAGAAAGTAAACACCGCAGACATCAAAGGCATCATGATATTCATGGACTTCATGGTGCTGACCATAGTATTGTTATCATTACCCGAAGAAGGACTGGGCATGAACAAAGTGTTGATCCACTGAGTCAGCGCAGCCAGGACCGGTATCATCAACGCACCTATGACCAGAATGAAATTATGCTCGGGAAATGCACCTTTGATGGTATAAAGAGGTGAATTTGAAATGTTCAGTCCGAGGAAATTATTGAAATGTTCGAACTGTTCTCTTGCTGTATTGAAAATATTGACATCCAGACCCTGGATATTCCCTATGGCATCCCATTCTGCAGAAGATGCTCTGTTAAGCACATCTACTACAGATCTTAAAGCCGTATCACCGGTAAAATTTCCATTTGCCGCATATTTAGGAAAATTCTTCGTGGTAGTTTCCAGAGCGGAAATAGTAGAAATACCGCTTACCGTGCTTATGATGTTTTCAGCCAAAGGCTCCAGACAGTTAAAAACCTTGTCTACATATGCGGGAATATTATAGATAACCCTGTATAAGGCAAACAGAATCGGCATCTGTATCAACAGTTGCAGACAGCTTCCGGTGGGAGAAACTCCGTATTTCTTATAAACCTCCTGAAGCTCCTGGTTCTGCCGGGCCATGGATTCCTGGTCTTTCTTATTCTTATATTTTTCCTGTATAGCCTGAACCTCGGGATTCATCTTCGCAGAAAGCTTGGAGAATTTCTGCTGCTTGTAAGTCAAAGGCAGCAGGATGAGGTAAATGACCACAGTAAAAATAATGATAGCAACACCTATATTCGGCACTACATTGAATATGGCATTAAGGATTATACCTAAAACCTTTGCAATGGGACCGAGTATAAATGTGGAATTCTGTGTCAGCAGTATTCCTTCCAAATTTTATTCCTCCTTAAATCTCACGGAACCGGATCAAATCCTCCCTTGGAAAAAGGATTACATCTTAATAACCTGTATAAACACATAAAACCACCCTTTACTGCTCCGTATTTTTGCAGAGCCTCAACGGCATAATCAGAGCAGGAAGGGTAATAAGGACATTTCGTATGCTTATATGGTGAAATATACTTTTTATTTTTTTGTTCTGAAATAATAACAACTACATCTGACCATATAAACACACGCAATGCCCTTATTACCCTTCCTGCTCTGATTATGCCATTGAGGCTCTGGAGAAATACGGAGCAGTAAAGGGTGGTTTTATGTGTTTATACAGGTTATTAAGATGTAATCCTTTTTCCAGGGGAGGGTTTGATCCGGTTCCGTGAGATTTAAGGAGGAATAAAATTTGGAAGGAATACTGCTGACACAGAATTCCACATTTATACTCGGTCCTATTGCAAAGGTTTTAGGTTTCATCCTTAATGCCATATTCAATGTTGTGCCGAATATAGGTGTTGCTATCATTATTTTTACTGTGGTCATTTACCTCATCCTGCTGCCTTTGACCTACAAGCAGCAGAAATTCTCCAAGCTTTCTGCGAAGATGAATCCAGAGGTTCAGGCTATACAGGAAAAATATAAGAATAAGAAAGATCAGGAATCCATGGCCCGGCAGAACCAGGAGCTTCAGGAGGTTTATAAGAAATACGGAGTTTCTCCTACCGGAAGCTGCCTGCAGCTGTTGATACAGATGCCGATCCTGTTTGCCCTATACAGGGTTATCTATAATATTCCCGCGTATGTTGATAAGGTCTTTAATTGTCTGGAGCCTTTAGCTGAAAATATCATAAGCACTGTAGGCGGTATTTCCACTATTTCCGCTTTGGAAACGACCACGAAGAATTTTCCTAAATATGCGGCAAATGGAAATTTTACAGGTGATACGGCTTTAAGATCTGTAGTAGATGTGCTTAACAGAGCATCTTCAGCTGAATGGGATGCCATAGGGAATATCCAGGGTCTGGATGTCAATATTTTCAATACAGCAAGAGAACAGTTCGAACATTTCAATAATTTCCTCGGACTGAACATTTC
>JAILQQ010000013.1 GCA_024698885.1 Lachnospiraceae bacterium
GGAATGTCCACGGATTGGGGTTTCATAAAATCGGCACTGTCCACAGGTTGGGGATGTCACCTGAGATTGACTGTCCATGATATGGGGATGTGGTGCCGACCTAACCAAAAGCCGTGTCCATTCTCTGGGGTATAGTTTAATGACGATGTATTGCGCTTCGGATTATGCAGCTATCAATGTTGAAGAGTATTACCAGTATGGCGGCAAGGTTACTATAGATAATACCAGTAATTTCGGTATTGGTATAAAAACACGAAGTCGTTTCGACCTAAATCTAAATAAAGGTGAATTATCGGTTACTTCTGCCGGCCAGTATGCAATAAACGCAGATACAGGGTTGGCTGCCATCTCCATCGCCAATGCAAAAGTCACTGCCAAAGCAACCGGAAACAACAGCTGCGCAATAAAAAGCAAGTATAACCTCAGCATCACCAACAGCGAAGTAACTGCTGAAGCCACCGGAACGGGCAGCTGCGCGATTTATTCCAGTGATGCAGGGGTCACCATCACCGACAGTAAAGTTACTGCTACGGGAGCAGAAGACGGGAGCGGGATCAAGACTTACACCGGGAATAACGCAGGATTTGTGGCGCTGTCACTTTCCGGTGCGGATAATTATGTTCAGGCCAGCAACTACGTTGCGAATACAGTATATGCATCGGCGGGGAAATACCTCATCGATGAAGACGGCAATCTTTATGGCGGAGCAGCGACAACCACGCTGACTGCTGACCAGGTTTCCGCTGTCGCAGGCAAAACGCTTGTCCCCGCCTATGGGGTCGGGATAGACAGCATGTCCCACGGCACGGTGACGTCGTCTCCAAAGGGTTTCCGCAAGGATACTTTCGCTAATGCAAATAAGACCGTCACTCTGTCAATAACCCCTGACCTGAGCTATACCCTTTCCACGCTGACAGTTACGGGGGATACGAGCCATGCCTCGATCACACCCGACAAGATCAGCGATAACGAGTACACCTTCATCATGCCTGCCGAGTCCCCCGAGAATGTGACCGTCAGTGCGACGTTTACACAGCCCGCGGTTAAGTATCTGGACGCAAGTGGGACAGAGCAGTCCTGCTCATCCTATACCGCCCTCGGAGGCGGACACGCGACCACTCTGGATGGCGGTTGGTATGTTGTGCCGAAGAACACGACAGCTTTTTATGACGGCACCATCACCCTTGACGGCACCGTGAACCTCATCCTCGCCGACGGCGCGGTGATGAACGTCGGCACAGAGACAGACAGGATTTCCGGCAGCGGCATCTCCGGAAACGGAAAAAACCTTACCGTATACGGCCAGAGCAACGGCGAAAACGCCGGAATACTGAAGGTTTACAATAATACCATCAATGATGCAAACGACTACGGCATCTATATGCAAAACGGCAGCTTTATCCAAAACAGCGGCAAGGTCGTGGCCGGTCATATGATTAACGGATCTTCTGAAAATTGTGGCGGCGGAATCTACTGCGAGAATTTTACGGTGAATGGCGGTAGCCTTGACGCTCAGTCTAAAGGCAGTAATGCCGTAAGCGTCCGTGATGATATTACCATCAACGGCGGAAGTGTGACCATCAGGAGTACTAATACGCATGCCCTTCTTGCCACAACTGGAGGCATCACCATCAACGGCGGCAGCGTGAACGCCGTTAGCGAGAGCATTAATGCGGCCATCAATGGCCTCAGCGTCTCCATCAATGGCGGCAGTGTCAGTGCCACCAATAAAAACACCGATACAAACTATCCCAATGCTGTTATGGCGACTGGGGGTGACATCATCCTCGGCGGATCTGGCGCTGACGACAGTATCAATGCAGCCGGATATCAAGTCGTAACGAACTATAGTGTCAAGGTCGCAGATGGCAAATGCTTAACCGACGGCACAAACGCTTATTACGGAACGCTGACCGGCGATCAGATCTCCGCCATAGCGAAAGCGAATAAGACGACCCTCGTTCCCGCCTACGGCGTCATGATCGGGACTGTCACGAACGGTACGGTATCCGCATCCCCTGCGGCGTTCGCCATCAAAGATTACGCGAACGCAAACCAGACCGTCAGGCTGACGGTGACCCCTGCTTCGAATTACACCATCGGTACCGTAAGCTATAACGATGGCAGCGATCATAAGATCACGAAGGATAATAATGATAAATATCCTTTTACGATGCCCGGGAGGAATGTCACTGCCTCGGCGACGTTTTTAAAATCCCTCAGCCACGACGATATCAACGTTGCCGATATCGCCGATCAGACCTACACGGGCAGTGCTATTACGCCGTCTGTCACGGTAACGGATGGCGAAACACCGCTGACCCTGGGAACGGACTACACCGTTTCTTATAGTAATAACATCAATGTGTCGTCGCTGGATGCGGGGACTGCTTCGCCCACTGTTACCATTAAGGGCACGGGAAGTTACGGCGGCGAAACAACGAAGACCTTTAAAATAACGCCGAAGTCCATTACCGGAGCAACGGTCGCATTGAGCAATACGCAGCTTGAATATAACGGCTCGGCGCAGAGCGTGAGCGTGACGGGCGTAACGCTGGACGGGAAGGCGCTTACGACCGACGACTATGAAGTGACGGGCGATACGAGCGGCACTGCAAAGGGTACCTACACCGTGACCGTCACGGGCAAGGGAAATTATAAGGACACACAAACAGCGACCTGGGCTATCACGGATAAGCTGATGACCGTAACCGCTCCCGATGTGACTGCGACTTACGACGGACAAGCTCACGGTATTACGGTGAACGTGAAAGATCCGAGTAGTGGAGCAACGATCCAATATGGCGATTCAGCGGATTCCTGCGCAGAGGATGCGAGCCCGACGATCACAAATGTATCAGACAGCCCGAAGACCGTTTATTTTAAGATCACGGCCGATAATTATCAGGAGTACAAAGGCTCCGCCACTGTAACGATCTCACCGAAGAGCGTAACGGTCAGCGGTATTAAAGCTGTGGATAAGGATTATGATGGCACTAAAACTGCGACCCTGAACTTCGATGATATTAAGTTTAACGGGGAAACGATCGCCGGTCTATCAGTTACAGCAACCGGAGAATTTGAAAATGCTGATGCCGGGTTGAACAAGACGGTCAATATCAGTATTCAGGATCTTCAGGGGACAAACGCACAGAACTATACGCTGCCAACGAACGGACGGAAGACCACAGCGAAGGCCACTATCAAAACAGTAAATATTCCTACTGATAATATCACCGCTCCTGCAGCGATAACGGGCCTGGTCTTCTATGAAAGCTCTGCAAAGGATCTGGTGACTAGGGGAAGCGTTGCAGGGGATATCGGCACGATGTGGTATGCCGCGACCGACAGCACTGTAACGACAGCACCGACGTTTGACGGGGATTCTTCCGTGCAGAACAAGCAGTGGAGTAGAAACGTCCCCGCAAGAAGGGATGCCGGGACCTATAAAGTCTGGTACCTCGTGAAGGGCGATAAGAATCATAACGAGAATGCGGGAAATACGGACCCTGCCGCTCCTATTTCAGTGACGATCGCGCAGGCGGTGGCCCCGTCGTTTGAAAATATTACGATGGACCGGGCGTATACGGAAACGGGCGTCAGTGTTTCCCTGGCCGGAAAAATGCCTTCTGATGCCGGGATGCTGACCTATACGACTGCTAACAAGGCAAGCGTACAGAAGGCAAGCGGCAGTAATATAGTTTTGAGGAACTTTTCCGTATCGGATGACGGCGTTGTATCCGTTTCGATCGAAAACGGCGCGGTAGACGATATCATTACCCTGCCGGTAAAGATCCAGTCGACGAATTATGCCGATACAACAGTCAGTGTGATCATCACGCTTGTAGCGAAAACCGAGGCGGGGGTAACGATCCGCGAGGGAGACAAGCTCACGAAGACATACGGAAGCGGAGGCTTTACCCTTCATGCCAGTATCGCGGACAGAGGTACCGGCATCGGGGCCCTTCGTTTTACAAGCGACAAGCCTTCCGTGGCGGCTGTAACGGATGACGGTCAGGTGACGATCGTCAGTACGGGAAAGGCAACGCTTACTGCGAAATACGAATCTGACACAACGATCGGCGAAGCTTCGCTTGAACTGACCATCGATCCGAAGGCGGTTACAATAACAGGCGTTACCGCAAAAGATAAGGAATACGACGGAACAACAAACGCGGAGATCGATGATCCCGGGACCGTAAGCGGCGCCGTGAGCGGGGATGACGTAAAGGCCGTCCGGGGTAAGGCGGAATTTGACTCGAAAGACCTCGGCACCGGCAAGACGGTGACGTTCTCGGGCTTTACCCTCGGCGGCGCAAAGGCAGGCTGCTATGTACTGACTGCGCAGCCTTCTGCGGGTAAGGCCGCGATCAGGCAGAAAACCCTGACGGTTTCCTTCTCCGCCTCCGGCAGGACCTATGAAAAGGGAAATACGAAGGTTTCGGTTTCCGGCGGTTCCTTAAGCGGGGTCGTCGGGGGCGACGACGTGACGCTTGATACGAGCGGGCTGACCGGCAATTTAACGGATCCGAACGCGGGAAACAACAAGACGGTCAGTATCTCCGGCTATTCCTTAAAGGGGAGTGATATCGGGAATTACAGCCTGAGCGTAACGCCGGTGACTGTGAATATTGCAAAGGCCTCCTATAAGGGCAGTACGACGGCCTCCTTAGAGCGCTATTATCTCTATTCCAAAGAGGCTTCTGACAGTATTTCCTTAGCGCCTTACCTGCCGGATGATTACGGTTCGGTGGAAACAGGAAACGCGACAAAAAGCGGAAGCGTGCAGTTTAAGGCGGGCCCTGCGGTAAGCGGCGCGGCCTTAAGCTATACCCTTTCTCCCGCGGAGGGCAGTAAAAGCGGTGAGATCAAGGCAAGCGTGCAGACGCAGAACTATACGAATACCTTTACGGTCACGGTGGCCGTGAAGCAGGAAGCGTTAGCGCTTTACGAAAAGACCGGAAAGAATTATGAGAGGTGCAGCGCAAAGGCGCTGACGGCCGGACAGAGCTTTACGCTCGTGCCGTTATTTGCGGATGGTGAGGTGTTAAATGAGCGTGTCGTCTGGGAAAGCAGCAATCCGGAGGCGGCAAGCGTAACGCAGAACGGAACGGTCACGACAAGGAGCGCTGGCGAGGCTTCGATCACGGCAAGGAGCGAGGAAGACCCGAAGCTTGCGGCTTCCTGTACGGTAACCGTTACGGAACCGGTCGCGGAGATACTGCTTGATAAAGCAAGCTATGAAATGGGCGCGGGCGAGAGCTTTACGCTTCACGCAACGGTCCTGCCGTTTACCGCGTCGCAGACGCTGAAATGGTCTGCCGACAGTGCAAACGTTACGCTGCTTCCTTCCGAGGATACGTTAAGCGCGAAGGTTACCGGAAAAGCAGCCGGAAAGGCAGTGGTCACGGCGGAAGCAACGGACGGAAGCGGCAAGAAAGCGACCTGCTCCTTTACGATCGGCAATCCTGTCCCGAACTTTACGATCGCGGGCAGAAACGGGGAGAAGAACTTAAAGGCAGGCAAGACGCTTGAGATGGCCGTGACCTGGAGCGGCGCAAAGCCTAAGAACGCAGGCCTTACCTGGTCCGTTTCGCTGCCGGGGGATGACGGGAATAAAAATAATAATGTCTATGAGATCGCGACGATCTCCGAAAAGGGCGTTTTAAAGGGTATTTCCGAGGGAACCGTGCGGGTTACGGCGGTGAGCACCGCAAATCCGAACCGTTCTGCTTATATCGATATCCCGGTCTATGTACCGGTAAGCAGTGTTTCGCTCAATACGGAAAAAGGGACGGTAAGCAAAGCAGACGAGGCAAACGGATTACAGCTCTCTGTGAATATCGTTCCTGCGGTAAGCGGCCTGGAAGCTACCGGCGTAACGATCGGCAGCGCCCCGACGGTCGTCTGGTCCGTAGACAGTAAGTATAAGGAAAGTCTGACCCTGGACAGCAAAACCGGGCTCGTAACGGCGAAAGACAAGGCTGCGAAGGATATCCCGGTGAAGGCGACTGTTACCGCCTATAACGGCTATCAGAAGACGCTGACCTGTAAGGTGACGGTAAAGGAATATAATCCACTGAAGGGGATCAGCCTTTCGAAGAATAGACTGACGATTGGCCTTGGGAATACGGATAAGCTGACAGCATCCCTGAATCCGTTAAATCCGGACGGAGAAGACGGAATGGAATGGAAGAGCTTTAACGAGAGCGTTGTAGCCGTGGATCAGGACGGAAACCTGGTCGGAAAGAGTGTCGGAACGGCGATTGTCACCGTAACCGCAAAAGGAACGGTGACGAAAAAAGGTAAAGAGAGGCACCCTTCCGCAAGCTGCAAGGTGACGGTAAAGCCGTCGCTTACCGCGATCGAATTTACAAACGAAGAAAAGCTTTTGAGCCAGGGACTCGGTACGGGAAGCGGCTTTAAGCTGAAGACGAAGCTCACGTTCTCGGATGGCTCTACGGCATCCTCGGGGCCTGTTTCCTATAAGAGCTCCGACCCTTCGCTTGCGACGGTAACGGCCAAGGGAGAGATTCGGGCGAAGAAAGCCGGCACGGTAACGATCACGGCGGTATCGACGGAGAAGAAGGCAGATGCGAAGACGCTTCCCGAAAAGAGCGTTACGTTTGACGTCTTTACGACGGTGCAGAAGCTGAAGCTTGACCACAGCACGCTGACCCTTGGCATGAAGGAGGGGATGCGGACCGGACGGATAAGCATCATCGTCCTGCCGGAGGGGGCGGAAGCGCCCGCGATCGAGTGGAAGGCGGCTAATGCGAATGTCTCGCTGGCGGCGGGCGCTATGACGGAAGACCCGGAGAAAGCAAGCTACGCATCGCCCGGACAGGGCGTTACGACGGCACCGGGACAGGTGCTCTTTGTGAAAGCGGAGAAGCCCGGGACCGTAAAGCTTGCGGGCGTTACGAAGAACAATGCTAAAAAGATGCTTACCTGCAATGTGACGGTACGGGGCGAGGTCACGGCTCTTTCCCTCAAGGAAAAGAACGGCAGCAAGGGCTATAATGACGTGACCTGGAACGCGAAGGAAAAGCGTTATAAGAGCACGATGAAGTCAGGCGGCGCCCAGACGATCAAGACGATCCTTGCGATCAGCGGCGTAACGAGCGCAAGCGACAAGAAGACCTACGACAAGTATAAGAAGGTGACGGATACGGGCGTTTCCTTCCGTAGCTCGGATACGTCGGTCGCGACGGTCGATAAGAACGGGAAGGTGAAGGTGAAGAAGAAGATAAAAGCAGGGACGACTGTTACCATCTGCGTCGCAAGCGCGGACGGAAAGCAGACCGCAGAGCTTCTCATCACGGTGCAATAATGAAAACGCGGAGTCACGGGCAATCCCGTGGCTCCCTTTTTCGTTTCCGCGCGATTTCCGCGCGATAGCTCAGAAAAGTATTTGCATCATCCGTTTCCTGTGCTATAATACTAGATGTTGTGGTTTGAGATGGCGCATGAAATATATATTGATCATAGGCTGCGTGCTGCTTCTGATCCTGCTTGGTATTTACGTTTACCGGGAGAGTACGCTGCTCAGTATAACCGAATATATTTTAACGAGCGATAAGCTAAAGGTACCGGAGTATAGGATCGCGATGCTGTCGGATCTGCATGAAAAGTCGCACGGCCGGGATAATGAAGAGGTCATGAAACGGATCGATGAACTGCATCCGGACGCCGTGATGTTTGCGGGGGATATGATCACCTTTTCCAAAACGCATCCGTTTGATTACGGGGTTTCGGTGAGCCTTGCGGAAAGGATCGCGGCGCGTTATCCGCTTTATTACGGGATCGGCAATCATGAGGAAAAGCTCAAAAGGCCGCCCGGAAGCTATATGCGGCAATGGGAGTATTATACGGGGGAGCTTAAAAAGCGGGGCATCCGGATTATGCAGAACGAAGCGGTTGAGATCCCGGAAGCCGGCATTACCGTATACGGGTTGGATCTTGAGCATCTGTATTTCAGGAGGGTCAGGGATTATCCGATCCCGGACGGTTACCTTAACGAAAAACTCGGGGCTGTGGATCCTGAAAACTACTCGATATTACTGGCGCATCTGCCGGATCAGTTTGCCGCCTACGCGAAATGGGGCGCGGATCTCGTGCTTTCGGGGCACGTACACGGGGGCGTGATCAGACTTCCGTTTTTCGGGGGACTGGTATCGCCGCAGCTAAAGCTTTTCCCGCACTACGATGCGGGACGCTTTGAAGAGGGAAGTTCCGTTATGATCTTAAGCCGCGGGATCGGCACGCATTCCGTACCGATCCGGATCAATAACCGGGCGGAGATCGTACATATTATTATCAGATCGGAGAAAACGAAATGAGTCTGAGCGTAAAGTTAGAGGTTTTTGAGGGGCCTCTCGATCTTTTACTGCATCTGATCGAAAAGAACAAGGTGGATATTTACGATATCCCCATCGCGATGATCACGGAACAGTATATGGACTATATGCGGCAGATGGAGACCGAGGATATGGACGTGATGAGCGAATTTCTTGTCATGGCCGCGACGCTCCTTGATATCAAATGCCGGATGCTTTTGCCGCAGGAGAAGAATGAGGACGGGGAGCCGGAGGATCCGAGAGCCGAGCTCGTGGAGCAGCTTTTGGAGAGACGGCTTTATAAATATATGTCGGCGGAGCTTAAGGATATGCAGGTGGACGCGCTTAAGTCCCTTTTCAAAAAGCCGACGCTGCCGGATGCGGTAAAGGCTTATGAGCAGCCCGTCAATTATGAGGAACTGGTGGGAGATACGGATCTATATAAACTGAACCAGATCTTCAAGGCGATCATGCGCCGGCAGACCGACAAGATCGATCCGATCCGCAGCCGTTTCGGGAAGATCCCCAAGGATGAGATCAATCTGGAGCAGCGGATGGCAGAGATCGGGGAGTTTATCCGGCTCCATAAGCGCTTCAGCTTCCGGGAGCTTTTAGAGAAGCAGAATTCCCGCATGGATATCGTCGTGACCTTTCTTGTGATCCTTGAGTTAATGAAGACCGGCGATATCGTGATCGCGCAGGATAAGCTCTTTGACGATATCACGATCACGTCCAAGGTGGCGGCGGCATAACATGAGGAAATGATTCGGTCTGCGCGCAGACCGAATCGGTGCAGAGGGATACAGTATTGGCATTGCAGGAAGAAAATCGCGAGGAACAGAATACGGAGGCGGTGGAAGCAGTAGCGGTTTCGGAAGCTTCGGAGGCGGAGACGCCGGCGAAGCAGGCGGAGCCTGTGAAGCATCCGGAGGCCGTGATCGAAGCCGTTTTGTTTTCGATGGGAAATTCCGTCGAGATAAAACGTCTCGCCGAGGTTTTAAACCGGGCGGAGGATGCGACGCTAAAGCTTGTCCGGGCGCTTAAGACAAAATACGACAAGGATGCTTCGCGCGGCATTACGATCATGGAGTTAGAGGGGAGCGTTCAGATGTGCTCGAAGGTGAACATGTACGAGCATCTGATCCGGATCGCCAAGACACCGAAGAAATTCGAGCTTTCCGAGGCGGCTCTGGAGACGCTTTCGATCGTCGCCTACAAGCAGCCGGTCACCCGGATCGAGATCGAAAAGATCCGCGGCGTCAGCTCGGATCACGCGCTGAACCGTCTGATCGAGTACGGACTGGTGACGGAGCTTGGGCGCTTAAACGCGCCGGGGAGGCCATTGTTATTTGGGACGACGGAGGAATTCCTTCGAAGCTTTGGCGTAAAATCCATAGACGAGCTGCCGACGGCGGCGCCCGAACGGGTAGAAGAACTGAAAAGAGAGGCCGAAGAGGAAGCGGCGAAATCAATTCCGGTGGATGTTTAAAATTCACCGGAATTTGTTTTAATTACTACTATATTATTTAAATAATATGTGTTATAATCTACTACGATGCGCATATGCGTCAGGATTAGAAGGAATGATTTGAGGGTCAAAAGGTGCTTTAGCACCTTTTCGGATGCATGATATAGTGCTTGAGCTTGCTCAGAAGCACTATATTATGCATCTGAAAATGGCACGAAGTGCTTTGACCCTTAAATCATGGAATCATGATCGTTCGGTTCAGAACGTTATAAGTACTAAAAATCAATAAAACGGAGGGATGAAACAAAATGAGTAACACTTCCCAGGCGAGTGCAAGAATACATTCTTTACTCGATGAAAACAGTTTTGTTGAAATCGGCGCCAAGGTGTCTGCCAGAGCTACCGATTTCAATCTGAACCCCAAGGAAGCCGTTTCGGATGGTGTTGTGACAGGCTACGGCCAGATCGACGGAAAGCTGGTATATGTCTACAGTCAGGATCCGTCGGTTTTAGGCGGTTCCGTCGGCGAGATGCACGCAAAGAAGATCGTCGGGCTGTATAAGCTTGCGATGAAAATGGGCGCGCCGGTGATCGGCCTCATTGATTCCAGCGGATTACGGCTGCAGGAGGCGACGGACGCGTTAAATGCCTTTGGCCAGATCTACCGGGCACAGGCTCTGGCTTCCGGCGTTATTCCGCAGATCTCCGCGATCTTCGGAAGCTGCGGCGGCGGACTGGCGTTATTCCCGACGCTGACCGACTTTACCTTTATGGAGAAGAAGGCGAAGCTGTTCGTAAATTCCCCGAACGCTCTCGACGGGAATTACGAGGCGAAGAAGAATACGGCTTCGGCGGAATTCCAGAGCAAAGAGGCCGGCGTTGTTGACGTGGTGGCGGATGAAGCGGAGATCTATGAGAAGATCCGCGCGCTGATCACGCTGCTTCCTTCGAACAATTCCGACTTTGGGTGCGATGAGTCGACGGATGACGCGAATCGCCTGGTGGAAGATATCGCCGGCTGCAGTGAGGACCCGGCTGCTTTACTGTCCCGTCTTTCGGACGGTTATGACTTCTATGAGCTCAAGGCTGATACGGCCAAGGAAATGGTCATCGGCTTTTTGAAGCTTGACGGTCTGACAGTGGGCGCGATCGCAAACCGCACGGCATTATTTGATGAGAACGGCAAGGCGGCCGAAAAATTCGAGCCCGTCCTGACGGCAAACGGCTGCTATAAGGCGGCGGATTTCGTGAATTTCTGCAACGCTTTTGATATCCCGGTCCTGACGGTCACCAACGTCAAGGGCTATGAGGCGACCGTGGCTTCCGAGCGCAAGATCGCGATCGCCGTGGCGAAGCTTACCTACGCCCTGGCGAACGCGGATGTGCCGAAGATCAATCTGATCACGAAGGAAGCCTATGGCAGCGCTTATGTCGCCATGAACTCAAAGGCTCTCGGCGCGGATCTGACCTTTGCCTGGGAAGGCTCTTCTGTCGGGATGATGGATGCGGCGCTTGCGGCGAAGATCATGTACGCGGAGGAAAAGCCCGAGGTTCAGAAGGAAAAGGCGGACGCGTATCAGAAGCTGCAGGTCAGCATCGATTCGGCGGCAGCCAGAGGCTATGTTGATACAGTGATCGATCCGGTCCAGACCAGGAAATATCTGATCGGCGCTACCGATATGCTTTATACGAAGAGAGAGGCACGCCCCGAGAAGAAGCACGGCACAGTCTAGGAAAGGACCGGTGAACATATTATGAAGAAACTCATTACAGTATTATGTTTTGCACTCTGCCTTTTGGGACTGTCGGCCTGCGCGCCGGAGAAACCGGTGGATGAGAGTACCGCCGAGGTGCTTCAGAACATGACCGGCACCATCGTGGAGGGAGCGTTTGTTCCGCTTGACGAGGATCAGGCGAAGCAGCTGACCGACATGGGTGCGGAATACCTGGAATATGTTTTTGAAAATGCCATGGGCATGCAGGTAAACGGAAACGGCATGGTCTCCGGCTTTAATTCCTGGACCAAGGGGATCAAGGAGATCGGGCCTTTCGAGGAGATCACCGGGTATGTGGTCAAATATAATTCGAAGGGCGACGGCTTTGTCGTCAACGCACTGATCAAGGGCGAAAAGGGAACCGGTAAGGTAGAAGTGACGATCAAGGACGATCTGAATCATACCGTGGAGAGCGCGGCGTTAAACGTTGACTATACCTTCGGACAGAAGATGCAGAAGGCGGCCATGAATACCCTGCTCGGCATGGGAACGGTTTTCATTGTCCTGATCATCATCATGCTCGTTATTTCAAGCTTTAACTATATTCCGAAGATCCAGGCCATGTTCAAAAAGGAAGGGCCTGCGCCTGCGGCTGTTACAGAAGCGCCTGCGGCTCCCGAAACGGAAGCTGCTCCTTCGGAAAGCGATGACGAAGAGCTGATCGCGGTGATCGCGGCTGCGATCGCGGCCTACGAGGGCGAAAACGGTGCCGTGGCGGATGCAAGCGGTTATGTCGTAAGAAGCATCAGAAGAAGATACTAATTTATCAAATCAAAATATTCAGGAGGATTAAATCATGAAAAACTATACAATTACCGTAAATGGCAGCGTTTATGACGTAACCGTAGAGGAAGGCGCGGGCGGAAAGGCTGCTCCTGCAGCGGCTCCGAAGGCAGCACCGAAGGCAGCGGCGGCTCCGGCTCCTGCGGCAGCAAAGAGCGCGGGCGGCGCAGGCGCTGTTAAGATCACGGCAGGCGCGGCCGGCAAGATCTTCAAGATCGAGGCGGCGGCCGGTACGACGGTTAAGTCCGGCGATCCTGTTATCATCCTCGAAGCCATGAAGATGGAGATCCCCGTAGTAGCACCGCAGGACGGCACCATCGCCAGCATCGACGTGGCGGTAGGCGATCCGGTAGAAGCCGGTGCTGTCATTGCGACGATGAATTAAGGAGAATGCCAAAATTCGGTAAGGAGGATTAACATGTCATACGTTGGTGACACAATTTATAATCTCATACACCAGACGGCGTTCTTCGGTCTTTCCGGCGGAAATGTCATTATGATCGTCGTCGCCTGTGGTTTTCTGTATTTAGCCATCGCCAAGGAATTTGAACCGCTTTTGCTTCTGCCGATTTCTTTCGGTATGTTGCTCGTCAATATCTATCCGGATATCATGATGACGATCGAGGAGTCGACAAACGGCGTGGGCGGTCTGCTGCATTACTTCTATTTACTGGATGAATGGGCGATCCTGCCGTCCCTGATCTTCATGGGCGTCGGCGCGATGACTGACTTCGGTCCGCTGATCGCGAATCCCAAGAGCTTTCTTCTCGGAGCGGCGGCGCAGTTTGGTATTTATATGGCTTATTTCGGAGCTATCGCTCTGGGCTTTAACGATAAGGCCGCGGCCGCGATCTCGATCATCGGCGGCGCGGACGGCCCTACTTCGATCTTCTTGGCCGGAAAGCTTGGCCAGACGGCTCTGCTCGGCCCGATCGCGGTGGCAGCCTATTCCTATATGTCCTTAGTTCCGATCATCCAGCCGCCGATCATGAAGCTCTTTACGACGGAGAAGGAGAGAAAGATCAAAATGGAACAGCTTCGTCCCGTGTCGAAGCTTGAAAAGATCCTGTTCCCGATCATCGTGACGATCGTGGTCTGCCTGATCCTTCCGACGACGGCACCCCTGGTGGGTATGCTGATGCTCGGCAATCTTTTCCGGGAATCGGGTGTGGTACGGCAGCTGACGGAAACGGCCAGCAATGCCCTGATGTATATCGTAGTGATCATTCTCGGAACCTCGGTAGGCGCGACGACGAGCGCGGAGGCGTTCCTGAACCTGGATACGTTAAAGATCGTTGTTCTCGGTCTGGTGGCCTTTTCCTTTGGTACGGCGGCCGGGATCCTGTTTGGAAAGATCATGTGTATCGCGACCCACGGCAAGGTCAATCCGCTCATTGGTTCCGCCGGTGTTTCCGCTGTGCCGATGGCGGCACGCGTATCGCAGAAGGTCGGCGCGGAGGCAGATCCGACCAATTTCCTGCTCATGCATGCTATGGGCCCCAATGTGGCCGGCGTGATCGGAACGGCTGTCGCAGCCGGTACCTTTATGGCAATATTCGGTGTATTTTGATCAAATAAAATAATTGGAGGGAAATCATATGTCAGACATTGAAAAAAAGCCCATTAAAATAACGGAAACGATCCTCCGTGACGCGCATCAGTCCCTGATCGCGACCAGAATGCCTACGGAGAAGATGCTCCCGATCTTAGACAAGCTCGACAAGGTCGGCTATCATTCCTTGGAGTGCTGGGGCGGCGCTACTTTTGACGCATCCCTGCGCTTCTTAAAGGAGGATCCGTGGGAAAGGCTCAGAAAGATCCGCGACGGCGTCAAGAATACCAAGCTCCAGATGCTTTTCAGAGGACAGAATATCCTCGGGTATCGTCCCTACGCGGATGACGTGGTGGAGTATTTTGTACAGAAATCCATCGCAAACGGCATCGATATCATCCGGATCTTCGACTGCTTAAACGATTTAAGGAACCTTCAGGCTGCCGTAGACGCGACGATCAAGGAAAAGAAGCAGTCCGGCAAGGGCCATGCCCAGGTCGCGCTGTCCTATACGTTAGGTGACGCGTATACGCTTGATTACTGGATGGATACCGCAAAGAAGATCGAAGAGATGGGAGCGGATTCCATCTGTATCAAGGATATGGCGGGTCTTCTCGTGCCTTACAAGGCGCAGGAGCTGATCACAGCCATGAAGAAGTCCACGAAGCTGCCGATCCAGCTGCATACGCATTATACCTCCGGTGTTGCTTCGATGACCTATCTGAAGGCCGTGGAAGCGGGCGTTGACGTGATCGATACGGCCATCTCGCCGTTTGCGCTTGGTACTTCCCAGCCGGCTACCGAGGTTATGGTCGAGACCTTTAAGGGAACCCCTTATGATACCGGCTTTGATCAGAATCTTCTGGCGGAGATCGCGGATTACTTCCGTCCTTACCGCGAGGAGTGCATTGAAAGCGGCCTCTTAAGCACGAAGGTGCTCGGCGTGAATATTAAGACCTTATTGTATCAGGTTCCCGGCGGTATGCTTTCCAACATGGTGAGCCAGCTAAAGGAGCAGAACGCGGAAGACAAATACGAAGAAGTTTTGAAGGAGATCCCGAGAGTACGGAAGGATCTCGGCGAGCCGCCCCTTGTTACGCCGTCCTCGCAGATCGTGGGAACCCAGGCGGTCTTTAATGTCCTGATGGGCGAGCGCTATAAGATGGCTACCAAGGAGACCAAGGCAGTGCTGCGCGGCGAATACGGCCAGACTGTCAAGCCCATGAGCGAAGAGGTCATCAACAAGGTTATCCCGGGCGAGAAGCGGATCACCTGCCGGCCGGCCGACCTGATCCCCAACGAGCTTCATACCCTCGAGGATGAAATGAAGCAGTATAAGCAGCAGGATGAGGACGTGCTTTCCTACGCTTTGTTCCCGCAGGTTGCCACCGATTTCTTCAAATACCGTGAGGCACAGCAGACAAAGGTGGACGTGACGGCTGCGGATACGGCAAACGGTGCTTATCCCGTATAGGTAAAAATACAATAATTTATAGAAAACGGGAGAGGTGTGTTTCATGGCTAGAAAAGAGCAGATCACCAAAGCGGTGATTCTTAACGGGGCATTTGAACTGTTAAAGGAACAGGGCGAGGAGAATGTGACAGCCAGAAAGCTGGCCGCGCATATCGGATGCTCGACGCAGCCGATATTTCGTGTCTACGACAATATGGATGCGTTAAAGGCCGAGCTGTTTGATTTGGCCAGAGATTTTTACGATGATTACTGCCTGAACCATAAGAAGGAGAGCGCAGTGCCCTTCGTGGATCTGGGACTTTGCTATATCCAGTTTGCGAAAGAGGAGTTAAACCTCTTTCGCATGCTGTTCCTTTCGCCGCATGACGAAGAGAATACCATGTATGATCTGATCAACGGCAAGGAAAACGGCTTCGTCATCAAGGAACTGAAGCGCGTCCATAACCTGAATATGGACCGGGCACAGATGCTTTTCATGAAGATCTTTATCTTTATCCACGGGATGGCCTGTATGGCGACCAGCGGAGAGTTTGATCTTTCCAAGGACGAGACCGTGCAGTTTCTGACGGAGATCATCGAAAACTTTACAAAGAACCAGTAACCGGCCATGATCAGCCAGGATGTGATCGTGGTGGGAGGCGGCCCCGCCGGTATGATGGCCGCTGTCATGGCAGCGAGAAACGGCAGGGCTGTTTTACTGCTTGAAAAAAATGAGAAGCTTGGGAAAAAACTGTATATCACGGGGAAGGGACGCTGTAATTTTACGAATGCCTGTGATACACAGTCGTTACTTGAGGCAGTTGTGACAAACCGCCGGTTTTTATATGGCGCATTTTATGGCTTTGACAGCGACGCGGTCAGAGCCTTTTTCACGGAACTCAAAATGCCCTCCAAAGGTGAGCGGGGCGGACGGGTCTTTCCTGTTTCCGATCACGCGTCGGACGTGATCCGGGCGCTTGCGAATGAGCTTTCGCGTCTGAAGGTTAAGGTTTCCCTGCATACCCGGGTCAAAACGCTTTTGCTTTCCGAGACCGGGGAGCGGGTGATCGGCGTAAGGACGGCAGGCGGAGAGACGTTTACCGCAGAAAACGTGATCCTTGCGCTTGGCGGGAATTCCTATCCTTCTACGGGTTCCGACGGGGAAACGGCCCGTCTACTGAAGGAGCTTCCGCTTTCTTTGATGACGCCGGAGCCTTCCCTCGTGCCGTTTACCGTGAAGGAAACAGGGGAGCTTCCTTTGCTGCAGGGATTGTCCCTTAGGAATATCGGCTTTCGCGTGCTGGTTAACGGAAAGCTTCGGTACGAGGATTTCGGAGAGCTCCTCTTTACGCATTTCGGCCTGAGCGGACCGGTTGTGTTAAGCGCAAGCTGCCACCTTCGCGAGGCCGATTACGCAAAGGACGTAGAGGTCTTGATCGACCTGAAGCCCGCCCTGACAGAGGATAAACTTGACCAGAGGATCCTGCGGGATTTTTCGGAAAACAGGAACAGGCAGTTTAAGAGCGCACTCGGCGCTCTTATGCCAAAAAGCCTCATTCCCGTGATACTCTCGAGACTTCAGAGCGATCCGAAAAAGCAGGTAAACGCCGTCACAAAGGAAGAACGGAGACAGCTTGTCAGGCTCTTAAAGGAGTTTTCCTTTACTGTTACCGGGAACCGGGGCTTTGAGGAAGCGATCATTACCCGGGGCGGCGTTGACGTAAAGGAGGTAGACCCCTCCACCATGGCGGTAAAAAGGCTCGGGGGACTGTACCTCTGCGGAGAGATGCTTGATACCGATGCCGTGACAGGGGGCTATAACCTGCAGATCGCGTGGGCGACCGGGGCGCTTGCGGGACGGAACGTATGAATATAATGTTGGGGTCAAAAGGTGCGAAGTGCTTTTGAGTCCAGCATCTTACATTTGGAAATAGGAGAGATCAGATGAATCATAATATAGCGATTGACGGACCGGCAGGGGCCGGGAAAAGCACCGTGGCTAAAAGCATCGCGAAGGAGCTGCATTATATCTATGTGGATACCGGGGCGATGTACCGGGCCATGGCGCTGTATCTTCTGCGAAAGGGGATCGATCCGAAGGACAGTAAGCAGATAGAGGAGGCCTGTGAGATTGTTGACATAACATTAGATTATGTAAACAATGAGCAGGTGGTCCTGTTAAACGGCGAGAACGTCAACGGACTGATCCGCACCGAAGAGGTAAGCGCTATGGCGTCCGAAAGCTCAAAAAACGGGAAGGTACGGGAGAGGCTCGTTTCCCTGCAGCAGGCTCTGGCGAAAAGAACGGATGTGGTCATGGACGGCCGGGATATCGGGACTGTCGTGCTGCCGGACGCGTTTTTAAAGATCTATCTGACGGCAAGTACGGCGGTACGGGCCAAAAGACGCTATGATGAGCTGAAGGAAAAGGGAACGGACGGTATCTCTCTTGCCGAAATAGAAAAGGATATCGAAGCGCGGGACCGACAGGATATGACGCGGGAGATCTCTCCGCTTAAGCAGGCGGAGGACGCGATCCTCGTAGATTCTTCCGCGCTGAGCGCCGAAGAGGTTGTCGAAAAGATTGTTTCGTTGGTCAAGGATAATTATAAAGAGTGAAACGCATGGAAATAACGGTAGCAAAGAACGCAGGCTTCTGCTTCGGCGTGAAGCATGCGGTGGATACGGTCTATCAGGAGATCGGGCAGGCAAACGGACCGGTCTATACCTACGGACCGATCATTCATAACGATGAGGTGGTCAATGAACTGGCAGCAAAGGGCGTCAGGATCTTAGCGGATTTTGACGCGCTTAAGGCGCTTCCCGCGCAGGGGGATAAGCCGGTTTCCGTTATCATCCGCTCCCACGGGGCCCCGCGTTTTGTCCATGACT
>JAILQQ010000041.1 GCA_024698885.1 Lachnospiraceae bacterium
CACCCAGCGAAATTCCCGGCCGTTATAGCGGTACAGGCCGGCATAGGTCCCGATCCAGAGGACCCCGTCGTTGGTCTGGGCGATATCGTTGGCTTCGCCGCAGGGCAGGCCGTTATTGCTGCTGTATACACTCTGGACGTAGTCGTTATAGTCTGTCGCTTCGCCCGCTGTGTCCGTATCCGCCTTCACGGATACCGGCAGTAGGAGACCTGTCAGTAAACAGACAAGCAGTATGGCCGGAACCGTACTGCCCGACGGCAGCGTCCCGTCGCTTTCGCGGCCCTTCTGCTCACGTCTGATCCGGATCACCGCATAGACCAGGGCGACCGTAAGCACCTTATCGACAAATTCAAGGCACAACTGGCCCATCACAGTGCAAAGGAATAGGGGCCAGCCCCGGTCCAGAAGATACTTCACGACACCGTTTCCCCATTTATTGCCGGTAAAGCCGTTATCTAACAGCATGTCAAAGGGCACGGATACAACAAGCGCGGTAAACATTGCTAAAGAAGCGGCCTTCATAAAGCCGTAAAACCGGTCGAACCATTTCAGCCGCGCGGCAAAGCCCACGATCAGCGCCAGGGCGATACTGGTGATCGAATACGCTATGGAAAGCTGGTTCACCGCGCCGTATGCGAGGTTCCCCGTAAGTCCCACCATCGCGCCGCATATGGGACCTGCGATACAGGCAGAAAGCACCGTGCCGAAGGAATCCGCCCAAAGCGGCAGCTCAAAGTGGGAAGCCAGAAACTTCCCGCCCAGATTCAGGCATATGCATATCGCGGTAAACAAAGCGGTCTCCCAGTTTTTCCGTTCCCGCATCCCTTTTCATCTCCTCCTGCGCCGACTCGCTTTGCGAGTCGTGCGCTTAGGCATGAACCTTGGTTCATGCCGATTCAGTCAGGTTCCCTGACTGGATCATTTCCGCCTGCGCCGATTTGCTCTGCAAATCGTGCGCTTAGGCATGTACCTTGGTTCATGCCGATTCAGTCAGGTTCCCTGACTGAATCATTTCCTTATCCCCAGCGCCAGCTCCTCCGCATCTTCCGGGGAAAGAGGCTGTCCCCATATGTAGCCCTGGATATAATCACAGTTGCCGCTTCTGAGCGTTTCCAGCTGCTCCGCCACCTCCACGCCCTCCGCGACCACCTCAAGGTCCATGACATGCGCTAACGAGATGATCGCTTCCACGTATTTGGGGGAGGCAGCGCCGGTATTGATATCATCAATAAAGGATTTATCGATCTTCAGGACATCCGACGGAAAGTTTTTCAGATAGCTCAGAGACGAATACCCGGTACCGAAATCATCTATCGCGATCCGAAGTCCCAGTGCCTTAAGCTCCGTCAGGCTGCGGGCGGCTTTTTCCGCGGATTCTATTAAAACAGATTCCGTGATCTCAATTTCCAGCTGCTTGGCCGGTATGCCGCTCTCCTGTATGAGAGCCCGGATCTCCTCGACAAAATCGCTCTTCATCAGATGCTTTACGGACACATTGATGCTCAGGGTGATATCCGACGCTGTCTTCTTTAAGAGCTCACGGAAAAAAGCCGTCGCCTTTTTGTGTACCGCCAAATCTACATCGCTGACTAAGCCCAGTCTTTCGGCGGCCGGAATGAATTCATCCGGTCTGATATTATGGCCGTCACGATCCTTCATGCGGGCAAGCGCTTCAAAGCCGCGGAGTCTGTGAGACATATCGAACTGCGGCTGCAGGTTTACATAAATCAGGTCATTTTCCAGAGCATACCGTATCTTGTTTTCGATGATCAGCTGATTCTGGATGCTAAACAGGTCGGCGTTAAAGCGCAGGGTATGCTCCCCGTTGTTTAAGCGTTTGATCTCCCGCATGGCCGCATAGGAACAGGACAGGATCGTATCCTGCTCGTCCGCGTCGAAAGGAAATACGGCATACCCGAAGCTCGCGGTCAAGGAGAAATCATAGCCCTCAATATTGATCTTATCGGTAACGGCCTCGTAGTACTGTCTGATCGTGTTTTCTATGTCTTCCAAAGAGTGGTAGCGTCTGATGATCAGAGAGAATTCATCCCCGTTGATGCGGGAAATAAAGTCAAGGGTACCGGAGCGGCCCTCATCCGCTATGCGCTTCCAGCGGGAAGCCACCTCGATCAGGACCTTATTGCCCATGTCGTAGCCCATCGTATTGTTGATGCTGTTGATCCCGTCGATATCGATGGACACTGCCGCGAAGGGTTTATGCTGTTTTGTCAGTTCATGAACCAGCTCGGTACTGGCAAAGGTATTCGGCAGTCCGGTAAGAAGATCCGTTGTCGCCTGTTCCCGCAGCTTTTGCTGATACTGTCCGAGTTTTTTATTGTTCAGGTAAATGGTGATGACGACGATAATCGTAAGTAGATTTCCGAACAGGCCCGGAATGCTCGCGAAAGTACGATGGACGATGATCCCCTGCAGTAACATCGGGTACTGGATCACCAAAATGATGATTGATGTCACAAAGCCTGCTTTTCCGCAGAAAAACACCATCAGGATGATACACAGATTGGAAACTGTCGAAAAGACACCTGTAAAAACCGAGAGAGGAACAGGATTTTGACCGAGCATGATAACTGCCTGGGAAGTGGACGTAATTCTTACCGCAACCGACAGCGCCACATACAGTATGACCAGTACGAAAAATAAGCCTTTCGGCGCCTCCCGCTGAAATGCGAGGCTGTCGAGCGTTTTTTCCAGTACGCCTCTTTCCTCCTTGCCATTTCCGTCCTTTTTCATATACGGAACCATCCCTTTCCCGCGCCGGTTTGCTTTGCAAACCGTGCGCTTAGGTATTTATTTAGCATAGCATAATTCCCTGCTTTCCGCAATAAACGTATCCGGGCAGAACTGCTTCCGATAAAACAAAGCACACGGCAGAAAATGCGGCGCAACAGGGGGGCGGGCGAAAAAGCTTGAGGATGCTGTTTCCGCAGACGATCGCGATCGGATAAGCGCTCTGATACCGGGCTTTCCGGAAGACTGCCGCGCTCTTTACGGAGAGCTTTCCGGCGCTCTTTGACCGGCACCTCGGATTATTTTGTCAGATCGATCTCATCCCCGAAGATATCATCATGTCCCTTACCGGTCTTGCGGTTGATCACATACCAGGCGGAGGTAGCCGTATGGTCTCCCATATCCTCGTAAAGGTGGATGGTCACATTGTCCCCGTCCGTGCTGTCAATCTCGGCGATCGGCGGCCGGTAATGATTATGCTTCTCATAATAATCCTGCGCCATTTTGCAAAGCTGCGCATCCGTATAGCCGGAGCCGGGCTTTTGCGAACCGGAGCCGGAATTTCCGGGCTTGCTGCCGGAGGACTGCGACGTCTGGGACGACTGGGGCTTGGAACCGCCCGCCGGTGCCTTGCTCTCGTAGGACTGGATCAGCTTGACATTGTCCTTTTCATACTGATTAAAGGCTTTTTCGATGGCAGCGTCGGAATCATTGGTCGGCTTGTACCAGCTCTTGCTCTCAAAATATTCCTGGAGCTTGCTGTCCTTGAATTTCCTGCCGTGACGGGCATATATCTCGTTTCTTCCGATCCGGAGCGTTTCGGCGTCGAGGCCCTCAAGGTCCTCTTTCTTCAGATTCCGGGAATCGCTTTCGGGGAAGATATATTCACCCGCGCTTTTGGTGCTCAGATCCGGCGTATTGGAGATAAAGCAGTAGTAATCGCCGTTCTCCGTAAAGCATACCTCGTACTCGCAGTCCGCGTTGTCCCCCCACCAGTTGTCATGCAGATACCGGACCGTAAAGACCCCGTCCTCCACATAGCCGGAAAGCACCTCTGACGTGCACCAGTTGGTATCTCCGTGCTCAAAGACATACAGATCATCCTTTTTGAGATAGACCCAGTCAAGCGGATTACGCATTTTCGAATAGGAAAGCCCGGTGGTGTTCCTGACAAAATCCTCCACGTCTTCCCCGGACAAAATGGTCAGATCCCCGATGATCTCCCCGTTTTTCGTCTTATCCAGGTAAGCCTGTTCGATGCCCTTTGTCCGCCTGACCGTGTCAAGGTCGGCCCCGTTATAGAACACTTCGTTCCAGTCAATGTACCTGGGGTCATCATAATCCGAAAGCAGAAATCCATAGTACTGCATATCATTTAACGCATTCCCGATGACCCTGAGCTCTCTTTTCGTAAGCTCCCCGTCCTCATGTACATCTTCCTGTGCATCTTTCCTGCTGTCGGAAGTATTTGTCCGGGAAGTGACCAGACCATCCGACTTGCCGGCCGATTTATAGCCGGAAAGCAGTAAACCGACACTCAGTGCTGCCATTACGATACAGTATCTCATTTGCAACCTCCTTTTCCTGGTTCATATCCTTTTCCATTTGCTGCATGATCCTCTCATTTTTTATATGAAACGAATGAAGTGCTTGCACTTTAATCCGTCAGACGGTAGCTGTTCCTGTGCAGGATATTGTGAACGGTCTCTCGGGCGATGGCGTCGTCTAAGGGCTTTGTCAGATAATCAGCGATCGAAAGCTCCCGGATCCGCTGTAAAGTCTCCATGCTCCTGTCCCCCGTCATCAGGATCCCCGGAATGTCTTTTTTCGCGCGGATCTCTTCGTACAGCGTAAATCCGTCCGTATCCGGCATCTTCAGATCCAGGACGACAAGAGAAAGATCGGTATGATCTACGATCTCAAGTGCCTCCTTCCTGGTCTCAGCGGTGAGGACCCGGATCCTCTCCATGTCACGAAGGGCGTGCTTCAGAACCATCAGGCTCATCCTTTCATCGTCAACCACCAGAATATTCCGGATGCTGTCCTCGGTCTATCTGTGGGTGTAGGATCGGTCCTCGTCAATGATCTGCACCATAACATCCGCAATGGCCGGGTCAAACTGTTTTCCCTTCCCCCGCAGGATCTCATCCCGTACCACCTCCTGCGGCAGCATCTTCCGGTAGCTTCTGTCACTGGCCATGGCGTCATAGGCATCCGCCACGGCAATGATCCTTGCGATCTCCGGAATATCCGTTCCCGAAAGGCCGTTGGGATACCCTGTTCCGTCATACCGTTCATGATGATATTTTACACCGTACAGTGCGGACAGCACGGTGGCAACGATCATCACAACGATAAAATAGCGGGTTATCCATACTCTGATCGATGTTTTCTTCATGTATCATGATCCCTTGCGGACGTGAATATCGGTGATCGCGCACTGATCACCGGTGATCGCGATGTAGATATCCTTCACACTGTCGTGTATCGTCGTCTCGCTTTGCAGGATGATCCCCTGGTTCTCGGTCTCCATGATGACCCTGTTCTTTTCCCGGCGGATCTTCACCGTACAGTCAATGCCCTCCTTATTCTTCTCCTTCCAGGCATCCCAGCCCGCAAAGTCTGATCCGTGTTCGATCTTCACCGAATTCTCAACATGCTCGTCTGAGGTCCAGTCCTCCCCGTTCATCCGAAGCAGCAGATACTCGCGGAAGCCGTCGCCGCCACGGCGGCCGTCTGAGGCGGAAAACATGCTGATATACGGGCAGTGCCAGACCAGCCGCGCCGTCGGATAGCTCTTTGAGTGGAAGGTGATCGTCAGGCTCTCTTCCAGGCGGATGCCCTGTGTCGCCTTCGCGCACCAGCCGTCGATCTGGATATTCGGCAGATCTCCCGCCGGGCAGTCCTTGATATAGCTGATCTCCTCGGCAATGCGGGGGATCGCGTCGGCCGGGATCTCCGTTTCGTCGTTCTCCACCATAATGTTATGGACAAAGCAATTCTCGCCGCCGATGGAAATATACGTAAATCTCGCGGTATCGGGCATTGCCAGGATAACCTGCGTCGTCTTTTTCTCATCATGGAGCTTAACGAGCATATGATCCCGGTTTCTTACCGCTTCCACCACATAGCGCTGGCTGAGCTCCGGTTCACCCGGACGGGCCGGCTCCACCATGGTTTCTTCATCAAGGACGGTAACCTGTATCTTCCGCGTATGGAACTCCGTCACCTTACCGTCAAGACGGATGCGGGCATATTCATAATACAGCAGATTCTTGTTTTCCTCTTCGCCCGGATGGACCTTGCCGTCGAGCGCGTCAAACAAAATGAGCGTCGGCAGGCTCTCTTTGTATGCGATCCCGTCGTCCGGCTGGCTGCAGAGGCGGATCCTTGTCATCTTCCGGGTGACGGGGGTGCCGTCGGTGCATTCGTGATACAGCGTATCGCAGCGCAGATTGTCGGAAAACGACGGAGCCTCGCCTGCTTTTGCTTCCCGCAGCTTGTATTCATTATCCAGATCGATCATATGGATCATGAGCTTGGCGAATCTGGGATCAAACTGCGTTCCCATTCCCTTCACTAACTCTTCTCTGACGATATGCTGCGGAATGGCATTACGGTAGCTCCTGTTTGAGGTCATGGCGTCATAGGAGTCCGCCACGGCGATGATCCTCGCGATCTCGGGTATATTCTCTTCCGCGAGTCCCTCCGGATAGCCCTTGCCGTTATAGCGTTCATGGTGATATCTGGCACCGACGCTGAGCCACGGCGAATTGCGGATACTGGAAAGGATCTGGCCGCCCACCACGGGATGCTCCTTGATGCGTTCGAATTCCTCATCCGTAAGCCTTCCTTTTTTCGAGAGGATCTCAATAGGAACGCCGATCTTACCCACATCATGCAACAGTGCCGCAAAATAGATCTTCTCGCATTCCTCGTCGGTTTTTCCGGCCTCTCTTGCGATATTCACGGAATACTCCGCCACACGCCGGGAATGACCGTTTGTATATCTGTCCTTGGCATCAATCGCGCTGGCAAGCGCTTCAGCCGTCTGTTCAAACTGTTCTCTCGCCAAAGCATGCTTCTTTTCAAGCGCCTGCATTCTCTTTCTGGTATAGAATCTGGCAAGCAGGACAAACAGCGCCGCCGCTAAAAGACCGGCTACGATAAAGAACCAGATCTGCTCGTAGAAGTCCTTCACCTTGACGATCTTTACGGAAACCTCCTTGTTCCCTCTGCCCATGGAGTCCTTAAGCTGCATCACAAAATGATAGGTGCCGCCCCGCAGATTGGTATAGTCGACCGGTATCATCTCACTGCGGTTCACCGTCGTGCTCGTATCGTCAAATCCTTCCAGCCGGTAGCTGACCAGAGGGTCAGACAGGGAATAATTGTATACAAAGCCGAGCACGGTCAGCTTATGGGTATCGGAAGGGATGGTCAGCGTTCCCGATTCATCCGGATACAGCATCCTTCCGTCCGCTTCCACAAAGGGCACCGCCGCCTTCAGATCGTTGACATCCTCAAAGGGCTGTTCGATATTCACCTTGCAGACCCCGGTACTGCCGGCGATATAGAGGTCGCCCTCCGGCGTCTGTTCACTGTAGGAATTGGCCGTCGTGATGCAGGGCAGGCCGCTGGCCACGCCATAGAATACGGGGTTTAACTCTCCGTTTGCAAGCATCTCCTCCGCCGGCAGGACGTAGATGCCGTTGCTGGAAAGCACCCAGATATCGTCCTTGCTGGTCTCATAGAGGTCAAAGTTATTCGGATAGGGAAAATTCTTTATCGTCGTGACCTCATAATCCGGGGTCATATAGGCTATGGCGCTGCTGGTCACGATCCAGATCAGATCCCTTTTGAGATCCCGTTTTAAACGCATCACGATATCCGAGGGAAGTCCCTCCTCCACGTTGATGTTCTTAATGCCTTCTTTACCGACGATGTAGATGCCGCCGCCGTTACTGCCGACGACGATATCTCCGTTCGTCCCCTCCTCCACGGTCAGGGTCTCATCGGTTTCGATCCCGTCCTCCTTGCTGTAGGACTCGGCGACCTTGTCGTCCCGGATGACGTTCACCCCGCCGGTGAGACCCACGAGGATCGATCCGTCCTCCCGTTCACAGACGGCGCGCACATTGTTTGTCAGAAGACCATCCTCCTCGGTGAAGGCGGTCAGCTCACCGTTTTCATACCTTAACAGACCGCATCCGCGCCAGGTGGAGATCCAAAGCCTGCCCTTGCTGTCCCGGATCAGGGAGCGGATCCGGATGTCCTGTAAATATTCGATCAGGTCGTCCGTCTCCAGATCCTTTCCGGATGCGGTAACGGCCTTTGTCAGCGGAAACTTTTCGACCGGTCCCTTGTCATCGAGTACGATCAGTCCCGTATCGGTCGCCGCAAACAGCTTCCCGTCGCACAGACTGGTGGAATTTACCACCGTTTCCGGCACACTAAAGCGCCCGAACAGATCGGAAAACTGGTTCGGCACGACCTTCAGTACGCCCTGCCTCGTGGAGGTGAACCAGAGATTTCCGAGATAGTCGGTCATCACATGACCCACGTTATTGTTCATGGGAATATTATCAAGCATCTGAAAGTTATCACCCTCCAGTACCCCGACGCCGTTTCCCGCGCAGATCCAGATCTTCCCGTCAATGTACTCCATACCCATGACAAATTTAAGCGGCTCGATCTCGATCTTTTCAAGGATCTCAAAGCCCTTGTTCAGATCCACCCGGTAAAAGCCAAAGTCCGCCGCATCCATATAAACAACGCCGGGCTTTTCCGGATCCGGTAACGCGGTGCCGGTGCCGCCTAAGGGATTATCTTCCGCGCTGACGTAATGAACAAGCTTTCCGTTCTCAAGGATCATCATATCGCCGGAATCCGTGGTCCCGTAAACCTTCCCGTCTGTGCCTGTGCGGATATAACGCATATCCGCCTCGGCGATCTCAGGCTCCGAAGCAGCTGTCAGATTGTACTGGTCATCGATCATCGTGATCCCGGAGGTCGTTGCGACGTAGATCACACCGTTTGAATCCTCCGTGATGGAACGGGTATGCGCGGACTGCATTCCCTCGAGCTTCCCCCATCTTTTCAGCTCCCCGCGCTCCAAAACAGCGACGCCGTTATCATTCGTGCCGATCCACAGGCGGTCCTTGCTGTCCACATAGAGGGCTTTGATACTGGTGAGGCCTCCGGTGGAATCCATACGCTCAAAGGTATTCCCGTCGTAGCGGATCAGTCCGGCATAGCTGCCGATCCAGATAAAGCCCTCGGAGGTCTCCGCGATCGCGTTGGCCTCAGAGGTCGGCAGGCCGTTTGTATTGTCATATAGCACAGCCGAAAAGCCTTCACTGCGTCCCGTCGGGTCGACCGAAACCGGCCGGTTCACCGTACCGCAGGAATTAAGACTTTCCAGTGCCGAAACAGGGGTGCCTGTCCCTGAAAAAACGACCGAAAATACAAGCGCAAAAGCGCCGATCAGCAAGGCAGCCTTCCCTCCCCGTTTTTTTCGTAATGTCTTTGCTTCTTCGTCCATCCTTCTTTTCTCCTCGCCTGTGCCGACTTGCTCTGCAAGTCGTGCGCTTAGGCACGAACCTGTTCGTGCCGATTCGGTTAGGTTTCCTGACCGGATCAATTCCTCTTTACAGTACTTATAAATATAGCATAATCCTCTGCTTTCCGCAATAAAACAAAGACTTTCGGAGCGGAAGCCGGCTTTGGGATCATCACACTTTTTTGATATACCAAAACCGGGCAGGGGTAAGTCTCCTGCCCGGTGAATACCTGTAAATTATACAAATAGCTTTTTTAAAAGAACCGGTGTCACTACCGAGGATACGATGATCAGCAGGATCACCGCGGCAAAATAGACCGAATCCAGGACCCCCGCGTCGAGTCCCTCCTGCGCAACGATGAGTGCCACCTCTCCTCTTGTCATCATCCCCACGCCGATCCGCAGCGAATCCATCCAGTCATACCGGCATATCTTCGCCGCCAGGCCGCAGCCGATGATCTTTGTGATCAGCGAAATGATGATAAAGCAGACGCTGAACCACAGTATCCCCGTCGTCATGGACGAAAGATCGGTCTTCAGCCCGATGCCGGCAAAAAAGAGCGGCGCAAAGAACATATAGCTGCTGGTATCGATCTTTTTTTCCACGTAGGAAGCGTCCTTGATGGTACATAAGACAATGCCCGCGACATAAGCCCCGGTGATATCCGCGATGCCGAACCATTGTTCCGCCGCATAGGACATAAAAAGGCAGAACGCAAGGCTGTAGATCGTGATCCGCTGGGTATGCGGATATCTGGCATCTAAAAAGCCCATGATCTTATGCACTAAAAAGCCCACGACAAAGGCAGCGGCAAAGAAAAGCAGGATCTTTAACAGGACCTGGCCGACACTGCCCTTTCCGGTCGTCGCGCCAAGCACACAGGTCAAAACGATGATACCGATCACATCATCGATCACCGCCGCACCTACGATCGCGGTCCCGACCTCCGTATTGAGCTTCCCCATTTCCTGAAGAGCCGCCACGGTGATCGAAACACTGGTCGCCGTGATGATCGTGCCCATAAACAGGGCACTGTAAAATGCCGGAGAAGGCGGTGCCGAAAACCCGTTAAATAAACCGTATATGAACATGCCGCCAAGTAACGGCACCACCACGCCGACCGCGGCGATCAGAAGTGCCTTCGGCCCGGATCGGATCAGCTGCTTTAAATCCGTACCAAGACCCGTTGAAAACATTAAAAGGATAACGCCGATCTCGGCAAAGATCTCTATGGGATCCGTCACCTGGACGAAACCGAGAACGGCAGGACCGACCAGTAAGCCTGCGAGGATCTCTCCCACCACCTGCGGTGCCCCCACGCGTCTGGCGATAAGGCCGAGGGCCTTTGCGCTGAAGATCAGTATGGTAAGATCCAGTAAAAATGTATAATCCAAAATGCTCCGCTCCTTTCTGCGCCGATTCGCTTGCGAATCGTGCGCTTCGCGTTACTTTAAGTATATATAGAGTCCCGAGAAAGCCCAGTCCTTATTGACGGGCTCACTGTAATTCTCATGCTCATCCTCGACACGGTCGGTATTGGGATAGACCGTATCCGTGCTCTCGGAATAATTCCCGGAAACCTTCACATCTTCCGTGACATCGATGAAAAGCGCCGGCACATAGTCCCCGTTTTTATTCTCCCAGCTTGTCATTTCCGCCGAGGCTTCGGAAGAAAGCGTGTAGGAATAACTCCAGTTTCCGCTCATGGTTGATCTGCTTGCAAACTCGCCGGTATCATGGCTTTTGGCTTTACCTGTGGCATTTCCGCCTACCGAGGCATTTCCCGTGACCTTGCAGATACCCACTCCTTCTTCGTTAAGCCTTCCGCTGATCGCGACAGAGGCGGAGACCCTTTCGCTTAAGTTCTGTGTCCCCTCAGAATAGCTCGGATTCCAGGGTATATTATCGGAAAAAGATCCGCTGTAGCTTCCGGTTCCACTGAAGGAGCCGTCTTTGTTCACAGAAATGACCGCGTTATTAAAGGCATTGTTGAAAGCATCCCGAAAGGCCGTTACGCCGAAGCCGTGATCGTCGTCAGGCTCCTCCTCGGACCGGTAGGAGCCCGAATAATCGTTCTTCAACGGTTTTTCTTCCTTCTCCTGCGCCACGGTATCCGCATAACCCTCAAATACCATATAGAGCCTTCCGGTCCCGTAATGATCGTGGAGTCTGAGGGTCACGTAATTCCCGCCGTTTTCATAATCGCCCTTTTCAAACTGCAGGGAGCTGTCGGTTGCCGTTCCAAAGCCCTTGGAAGGATTGTAACTCAGTGTCTCCGAATACAGGTTTTCCCCCTTCGTACCGGTGATCTTGACGGTCATCTTGCCGGTCGACTCACTGTAGGATACCGTGGCAACCGATTCAACATCTTTATAATCGTAACACTTCAGGGCGCCGATATTCTTTATTTCCCGGATGGAAGCATACCCTTCGAATTTTTCCGGCATATTCTTTGTCTTATCAGGGAAGGAGCCGCTCTTTTCCGCGTTCATGTCATTGACGGAAACCGAGATCGACGCCGTCTTCCCTACCAGACCGCCGCCGTAGTGGGTCGCTGATTCGTTTATGACCATCAGCAGATAGCTGTGACCGTCCAGATAAAAGTCCTCAAACTCATACTCCCAGGAACGGTATACGCTGACATCCGCGTAGTTCTCACCGTTTATGTCAAAAAGGATCGCGCTGGTATCTTTTGTATCAAGGGAAATATTAAAGTCCGAAAAATTGGCCGGCAGCTTCTTTGGTTCGATCGACACAAAATGCACCCCATAGCGCGGCAGCGGGAAGGAGATCTTCTCGGTTCCCTTGCCGGTATATTCGAATTTCGTGTAAAGATCGTCCCCCATGGGCGTCTTGTAGCCTTCCACAACCCCCATGCAGATCTCCCAGGGTTCGGTGAACCTGCCCTTCAGCTCACCCTTGGCAACCAGGGTATCGTAATAATCCCTGGTAAGCTCCGCCATTGTCTTTCCCGTCTGCTTCGTAAGCAGGTCCTCCATGGGCTTTCCGGAGGATTTGACCGTATATTTTGTCATAAACTTCGGCATAAAATCATCGCCGAAGGTTTTTACCAGATATTCTATGAGGGCCTTTCTGCCATACCCGTCCTGCTCTGCCGCCTCCGATCCGGTAAAGAAGGTCGTTGCAGGCGTTATGCCGTTATACTGGCGCAGCGCATCGAGATCATAATTGTTCTTCGTGTTCTTTCCTGCCGTATCTCCTTTGTCATCCTCGTAATAGACGGCAGTCGCCTCATCAAACCACAGGGAACGGAGCGCCTTGTTCGTATACTCCCACTGGATGAAATGGAACATTTCATGCGCCAGCGTATGGTACATGAGGCAGGAATTGGTATCATACTTATTATTGTTTTTATAGCCCTTGTCAAGGCTTGATAGTTTCAGATACATCAGGCATCTGTTCTGGGTGAGCGCCAGGTCGGTGGCAAAGCCCCCGTAGCCTCCCTCCGCGTCCTTGTATTCGATGTTCTCGACCTGTATCGGCCACTTGGAACGGGTGTTCCTTACAAAATCCTTCTTGTATTCATCTAAAAGCCCCTCGAGGTCCTCCCCGAGCCTCTTGGCGTCTTCGATCCTGAGCTTCCCGTTCTTTACCGATGTATCGTCGTTAAACATGGAGTCCGGAATGTTCACGGAAAATTTCTTGCGGGGCGATAATACCTGATAAACACTTTCCCCGAAAAACCGGACGGCATATTCGACACCCATTGCCTTCGCGTCGGAGATATCCGTTAGTCGTTTTCCGAAGTCAACGGTATCATCCTCAAAGGACGCGCTCCCTTTGAACATAAAATCATCCACCGCCCCGTTAAATTCACGCAGATCCGCCGTGGCCGTAACGGTTTTTCCGTTTCGCGCGGTCTCCAGAGGAACCCACAAAAAGCCCTCCTCGCCGTATTTGTCCAGATAGGGAAGTCCGATCTTTATCCTGGTGGCAAGCCCCTGCGGCGGTTCCTTCACCTCCATGGATATGGTGATCTCCGGCGATGCGGCGGGATCAAGGACAAGCGAGTAGCCTTTGCTTGCGGCTCCTGCCGGCAGCGCTGCCGAATCCTCTGTAAGAAGGGCGTTTCCGCCTTCCTGCTTAAAGCTTACGGAAGCCTCTCCGACCGTGACGGTTCCTTTCGCGGCACCCTGCACGGATCCCTGTATATCCCTTTTGTTCAGGGAATGCTTTTTCGCTTCTGTCTTGCTGCCGCTCCCACTGAAGAAATAATAATTCTTTCCGTTCTTTTCGTAATACGGCAGCTCGTCGATCCGGTAGGAATTATGCTCGATATCCAGTTTTGCGGCGGCCTCAGCCATTTCGGCGTTTTCGTAACCGCAGTAAAACATGGTCCCGTCATAATCCTTCGGACAGGTTACGGTGATCGTCATGCTGTAATCAGGGTAGTGATCCATATCCACTTCAGCCCTTGCGGACGCGTTAAACTGCTTTGCCCCGGCAGATTCGAGACTGATGCCGCTGTCTCTGTCAAAGGCGCTGTACCAGCCATAGATGCCGTATTTTTTTTCTGACGCAGAAGCATCAAAGTTGAAGGTAGCGCTAACCTCCTTATAGCCTGATTTCGACGCAGGCTTCTCCGGGTTAAGGATAAACTCGACAGGGAGCTTTACATCCTTCACATCCTTGCCGGTTTTCGGGTCGCCAAGCGCCGTCTTCATGCTAAAGGATGTCGTTTTCGATTTCGAAAGCCCCTGCGCCTCAAAAAACGAAGTTTCTTTCGCGTAGGCTGCCACTGCCGCACGGCCTGAGATATCCGTTCCGAAGAGCCCGACAGGGACGCCCCCGATCGTAAGCACTGCCGCCATGATCATCGAAACGCTTAGCTTAAACAGATGTTTTCTCATCATTCTTTCCTCCTCCCTTAACGATCATTCTGAAATAATTATACCAGAGATACATTCCTGCCTCAATGAATCCTTCATCCTTTTCAAATATGAGTTTGCTGTTACTTCCAAACAGCCCAGAATTCCGACTACCCGAGAATTTCCAAAAACCTCTGTTCCGATTTCCTCATATAACTTCAATATGTTTTGTTGTATTTTGTTTGTATACTTTGAATCCAAAATTTTCTGCTTAAAATCTTTGGTTTCGTCCTCAATCCAAACTTTTTGTCAATCAATCCAAAGAAAAAGCACTCTGCATCACGCAAAGTGCTCGCATCATCGGGTAACTTTTTTACCCCCTCTTCTCCTTCATGACCACGCGGACGGCGTTTGGCAGCTCCGCGTCCTCGTGATACGCATAGGACAGTTCCTCCACGGATCCTTTCAAAACCTTATAGGATATGCTGTTTTCCCCTTCCGCCGGGTCAAAGCGTTCCCCGCCGTATTCCGCGGTGACAACAGCCTGCTCCTCCACCTCGGAATACTCGACCGTTACCCGGATCGGCGTCCGTGCAAGGACGGGAAAAAGCATCTGCTGCGTCAGCTCCTCAAAGGTCAGCCGGATCCGGTATTTCACTCTCGGCGGAATGTCGTTGCGCAGGCAGTACCCGTCGATATCGCCTCCTGCTCCGATGAAATCATAATCCGGGCTGTCGATCAGAAGCTCCATTACCTTGAGCCTCTGGATAAAGCGTCTTGTCAGATCCTTCTGCGGATGGTCAAAGATCTGCTCAGGCGTCCCCTCCTCGCAGATCCCGCCCTGATCCAGATAGAATACCCGGTTGCAGATCGCGCGGGCAAAATTCATTTCGTGCGTCACGATCATCATGGTCTTGCCCATGCCGGCCATGTCGCGGATCACCGCCTGTACCTCCGCCACCATGGTGGGATCTAAAGCACTGGTTGGCTCGTCAAGCAGGATCACATCCGGATCCATGGCAAGCGTACGGGCGATAGCCACCCGCTGCTTCTGGCCGCCGGAGAGCATATCGGGATACTGCCGTTCCCTGTCCGCAAGGCCCACCCGCTTAAGCAGGGCGATACCGGTTTCGTAGGCCTCTTCCCTTGATTTTTTCAGAATATCCATAGGAGCTAACATCAGGTTTTCAATGACCGTCAGATGACCGAACAGGTTGAAGGACTGAAACACCATTCCCATTTTCCGTCTGGCCAGGGTCACATCATATTTCGGATCGGTAATATCCACGCCGTCAAGCAGGATCTGCCCTCCTGTGGGCCGCTCCAGCATATTGATGCAGCGAAGCAGCGTCGATTTCCCGGTGCCGGAGGGACCGATCACCGAGATCACGTCTCCATCACGGATGACAGTATTCACGTCCTTAAGGGGCACGGTATTTTCATATTTCTTTTGCAGATGCTTCAGTTCGATCATCGCTCTTGCCCTCCTTCAGCAGACTTTTTCTTTTCCGGGGATCGGTATAAAGCTCCAGTTTGTTCACCATAAACATCAGCAAAGCCGCTAAAAGGAAGTAGATGACCGCCACGGCGATCAGCGGGAAAAATGCCTCATAGGTACGGCTCCTGACGATATCTCCCATCTTGGTCAGATCCTGCACCGCCACATAGCCCACAATGGCCGTCGCCTTGATCAGGGCTTTGATCGCTCCCCGGTAGGAAGGCATGATATGGGGCAGAGCCTGCGGCAGCACCACCCGGAAGAAGGCCCGTCTGTCCCTGTAGCCCAGGGAATAAGCCGCCTCTGTCTGGCCTTTGTCCACAGTCGCGACCCCGCCCTTTACCATGGCGTATACCTGCGCGCCAAACACGAGCGTAAAGCCGATGACTGCTACAAACGTGCCGGAAATGGGGACCTTCGCAAAGATGATGTAGTAAAGGATCATCAGCAGCACCACCACCGGCATGCCCTCGACGAGCCACACGAGAAAACGGGTGATCATATTGGCGATGGGATTGCCGTTTCGGCAGAGCATAAATACACCAAAGCCAAGGGCCGTACCAAAGAGGATGGACAGCACCGTGATCAGGAGCGTCGTGCCGATCCCCTCAAGAAAAAGCATATAGCGGTCTTCGCGGATAAACGTCTTTGCAAAGCTCTCTTTGATGGATGCGAGGAAGCCGGTGTCTTCCGGTACCACAGGGCCTGCAGGCACCACGACCACGGATCCGCCTTCATAGGTAAATTCGGAATAGAGCACGCTTTCCGCCCGCTCCTCCGAATAAGCGATGCCGCCGCCGGCAAAATCCACCTTCCCGGAAACAACAGACGGAATGATCGCGGCAAAATCCATGGGAACGATCTTCAGACCGTACCCGGCTTCCTTGCAGAAGCGGACCACCGTATCCACATCAATTCCCACCGGGTTTTCGTCCTTGATATAAACAAAGGGAACCAGAGTCGTATCCGCTGCCATGTGCAGGGTGCCGCGCGTTGGCGTCAGATGGTACAGATCCGGGACGACACGCTTGCTCTCGTCATCTCCGAACCAGATCCCCTGGATCTCATCGTACACGCCGTTTTGCTTGATCTCCCGGATAAAGGCGCTGAATTCGTCACAGAGCGCCTGACCCCTGTCCGTCTTCCCAAAGATCGCGCCCACCTTCATCCCTTCGGCGAGCCATTCATCTAACATGGCCATATCCGGATTCTGCGCCATCATATATCTGACATTCGCTTCAGCATCGGCATACGCGTCGATCTTGCCTGTCCTGAGTGCCTCCAGCATATCCACCCCATTGGTGAAAAAATAGAACTCGGCGTCAGGGAAGCGCTCCTGCGCCTGGAGGGCCTGAATGCTTCCGGTATTGACGCCGATCCTTGCGTGTTCAAGGTCGGAAAAGCTGCTGATGGTTTTCTGTGCTGTGCCCTCTGTCTGAACAGTCCTTACGATCAGTTCAAAGGACGCCGGGTAATATTCCACGAAATCCACTGCCTGCTTGCGCTCATCGGTCACAATGATGGAGCCCGCCCCGACCAGGGCCTTTCCGGACTGCACATAGGCAAGGATCGCGGAAAACTCCATGCCGGTGAATTCCACATGCACGTCAAGCTCCCTGGCGATCAGCAAAAGCATCTCCACGTCAAACCCCTTCAGTTCGCCGCCCTCGCCGGCATAGCTCATAGGCTCTAAAGTATCGCATACCGCGGCCTGCACCGTGCCGTTTTTCCCGGGCCAGTCCTGGGCCGGCAGGACCTTTGCGGCCTCATCCGAACCGGTCCATTTATCCCAGAGAGTCTGCTTTGTCTCCGCGGAGATCGTATCATAGGCCGCCTGCCACTTTTCCCGTTCCGGGGAGCCCTTGGCAAAAGCAAAGCCGAAGACGCCGTCCTTCAGGCTCTCGGGAAACAGCGCGATCTCAGGATCTCTATTGACCGCCAGGGAGGCGATCGCGTTGTTATTCAGGACCGCGTCCGTCTTTCCGGATTTCAGCGCTAATAGCATATCCGGCATGCTGCCGAAAAAGGTGAATTCCGAAACGTCCGGCGCCTTGCTTAACACAAGCTCCTCAAAGGGCGCGCCGGTAAGCATCGAAACGGTCTTTCCCGAAAGGTCCGAAAATTCGGTATATTCGGGTCCGGAGACAGCGGATACTTCGTCCGGGGCCGGATCCGTTTCCGCATCCTTCGCGGCGCAGGCCGTAAAGAGACAGATAAACGCCGTCAGTATCAGGAGCATTGTCAGTATCCGTAATGGATAATTCCGTTTTATCATGTGGTTTCTCCTCATAAAACGATTGTCATCAGGGATTCCACCCCGGGATCAACGTATCAGGGCTCCGGGCTTACCCCGGCAATAACGCCTCCGCCGATCAGGCGGTCCTCATCATCGTAAAACACAGCCGCCTGCCCCGGCGCGGCAGCTCTGACCGGTTCTTCAAAGCACAGCCGGACCCGGTCATCTCCCACCATCTCGATGACCGCCTTCTGGCCGGCATGCTGATAGCGTATTTTGGCCGTGCAGCTCAGTTTTCCGTTCAGGGCATCGATGCTGACCAGGTTGACGGCATCACAGAGGATCGTTTTACTGTACAGGTCCTCTTCTCTTCCGATCACGACTTCGTTTTCGTCAGCCCTTATTTCCTTCACATATGCCGGAACCCCAAGCGGAAGGCCGAGTCCTTTTCTCTGGCCTACGGTATAATGAATAATTCCCTGATGCTCACCCAGAACATTCCCGTCGGTATCGACAAATTTACCGGGCCCCTTAAGTCCCGTTTCCGCGTGCTCCTCGATATATTCCGCGTAGCTTATGCCTTCGTTCACAAAGCAGATTTCCTGGGAATCGGGCTTATCGGCGACCGGGATCCCTGCCTTGCGGGCGATATCCCGCACTTCTTCCTTCGTAAGCTTCCCAAGCGGCATCAGGGTCGCTGCGATCTGTTCCTGTGACAGCGCATACAGCATATACGTCTGATCTTTTTTTAAGTGAACGGCCTTCTGAAAGGTATATCTGCCGTTATCCAGTCTTACGACGTTTGCGTAGTGTCCTGTCGCGATATGATCTGCCTGCATCACCTTCGCGCTATCCAGCATTTTGTCCCATTTCACATACCGGTTGCAGCGGGTACAGGGGTTCGGGGTCCGCCCGTTCAAATAATCATCGATAAACGGCTCGGTAACGTTCTTTTCAAAATCCGATACACAGTTCACCACATAATACGGAATATTGAGCACCGACGCCACTCTTTGCGCAGCCTCGATCTCACAGCATCTGCTTTCCTTTCCGTCCGCCGAGAGCCAGGTGCGCAGTGTCAGACCCACCACCTCATATCCCGCTATTTTCAGAAGATACGCGGCAACCGCACTGTCCACGCCGCCCGACATTCCCACAATAACCTTTGCCATTTCAGTCACTCCCGCGCCGATTCACATCTTATAATGCACAGTATACATACAAGCTCGATCACAAGCGCCACCGCGATCGACGCGATCCGCTCCGCATTCCGCGCAACGCGCAGGGTATGGTCGATCTTGCTTGCGATCAGCGGGTCGGAGCTATCATACTTCCCGGCATAATCCATAAAAGCCTTTTCCGCTTTATCCCTCCAGATCATTAAAAAACCCCCTGATCGCGTCCGCCAGCTCGTCCAGGTAACCGTTAAAGCAATGATCCGCGCCTTTTACCGTCACAAGCTTCGCGTTTTTATAAAGCGCCAGTGCTTTCTGCGCGTAATGGTACGGAACCGCTTCGTCTTCATCTCCGTGGACGATCAGCACAGGTCCCTCGTACCGTTCGATCTCATCCTCCACATGCAGAGTCTGCGCCACCCGGATATAGTCTCCGGACAGTTCCCATTCATCGGAGGTTACCTTCTCCGGGATATGCTTCGGGTCAAATGACGTCCATAGTACAGTCCCCTCCCTGGATAATTCCGGGATCATCCACGCCGGAGACAACGGCAGGATCGCCTTGAAATCGTCTGCGCACATCCCGCCGATCATCATGGTCAGAAGACCGCCCTGCGAATGGCCGCATAAATAAAGATCCGTCACAAAGTCTAGCGTCTTTGCGTAGTGCACAACAGAAAGCGCGTTTGTTATCCATTTATAAAGCGTATGATTCCTGAACTCGCCGCCGCTTCCGCCATGGCCGTACATCTCCGCGCGAAGAACGATCACGCCAACATCATTCATGGCTTTCTGCGCCGCAATGATGTGATCCTCCTCAATATGCCCCGTAAAGCCGGGGATCAGAATGCAAAGCGGGCCTTTTTCCACATCTTCCGGATAATCCAGCTTCGCGTGGATGGGAATCCCGTCACTGTCAATATAAAACTCTTTCATCTGTTCCTACCTCCATAGGGGAATTATACCACATACCGGCCGTTTCCGTTAAAATTAAATCAGCCGCCTGCCAGACGGCAGACGGCTGAGCTTTTCAGACCGGATCATTGTCTGCGCCGATCTGCTCCCAGATCGTGCGCTTGGGCATGAACCTGTTCATGCCGATTCGGTCTGCGCGCAGACCGAATCATTGTCTGCGCCGATTTGCTCGCAAATCGTGCGCTTGGGCATGAACCCGTTCATGCCGATTCGGTCTGCGAGCAGGCCGAATCATTTCCTTATTCCAAGCAAGTAAATCCGACACTTTCAAATACCGCGGCACTGTCATCTTTCATCAGATAGTCAAGAAACGCCCCGGCCTCTTCCGGATGTCCGGATTCCTTAAGCACGGCCGCCGGATAAATGACCTGGCCGCACATATCCTTCGTAGCCGTATCGACAACGGTCAGACCGGCCGAAAAGGCATCCGTTGAATAAATGATCCCGCAGTCCACAGACGCTTCGCTCACCTGCGTTGTCACTTCCTTTACGTTGCTCCCGTAGGTAAGAACGCCATCCTGCTTTAACGTATCCTCATTGAGCCCGTAAAAGGCAAATATCTTCTGCGTATACTGCCCGACCGGCACATCCTCATTCCCTATGGCAAGGAGAATGCTCTTATCCTGAAGGCCTGCGACCATATCATCAAAGGAGTTGATCTCCTTCGGGTTTCCGTCGGGGACGGCAAGCGCGACCTTGTTTTCCAGAAGGTCAATACGGGTATCCGGATCGATAAAGTCGAGACCGTCCGTATTTACTTCCTTATCCGCCGTTATATCGAGCTGATCCATCTGCTTCTTCGCGGCCGAAATGAAAATATCGCAGGCTGCCCCCTCCTCGATCTGCGTCTTTAACGTTCCGGAGGAATCGAAATTATAAACAATGACAATGCCTGGATTTAATTCCTGATAGGCCGCACCGATTTCTTCCATGGTTTCGGTCATGGAAGCCGCGGCAAACACGATCAGTTCGATGGGGTCCTCTGCCGTTTCAGCTTCTGTCGCTTCGGCCTTTTGCGTGTCGGGGGGTTGTGCTGCCTGGTTTGGTAATGCTGTGATCCCTGCGCATCCCCCGATCAGACACGCAAAAACACACAGCATCATGAGAAATGCTGTTCTTCTTTTCATCCCTATGTCTCCTTTTCAAATGGGAACCGGATCCCGGTTCCGGTGGAAGGCTGTCCCCTTTCGCTGACAACCCCGGACCCATGACGTTTCGGTCTGCGCTTCACGAAAAAAAGATTTTCTTTCTGCCCTGATCCGTCATGGATCGGCTTAAAGACCATAGCCCCCCTTCGGACTGATCCAAAGGGGATTTGCCTTAGGTCAGAAAGCTCGAAGAATTTTTAGTTACGCTAAGATTATACCAGCTCACCCGGGAACAGGCAACAGCATTACGATCAGCGTCCATCCAGCCGTCCGCTGATCGTAAAGGGCAGCTCTTCCGAAGCCGTAGAAGCATAATTTCCCTTAAAGCTCACCGTCACGGTGGCCGTTCCGCAGTTCTTATTCCCGCTGTAGGCTACCGTATAATCCTTATCAAGTACGAGCTTC
>JAILQQ010000071.1 GCA_024698885.1 Lachnospiraceae bacterium
GATTAAGCCGTTTTTCACTTCATACAATCATAGAAAGGAATACGCGCATATGAAAAAGAGAATGAATCCGATCTTTGCTATGATGCTTGCGTTTGCATTACTGCTCACGCAGCCGGTGATGATCGGGGCAGAGGAGCTTCGTACGGAAAACACCGGCTCAGAGCAGGAGACCATATCCTCCGAAGAACTGGAGCAGGTTATAGACGAAAGCAGGACTTCGGAAGTGGTCGATCTGCAGGAGGATTTCCAGACGGGTGCCGTAGGAGAAAACGGTGTCGCGTATGATGACGTTGCATATATTTCCGCCGGCGCCGTCAGCAGGCTGGATGAGGAAACCCGGAACGAATATTATGAGATCTGCGATCAGATCGCGACTGACAAAGAGAACGGTCTCGATTATGAGGCGGTCATCGCTGTCGATGAAACGGGTGATCTTTCTACTTTGTATATTTTCGAACCGATGGATTTTGCGTCCGGCCTGACCGGAGAAGCGGCTGTGGCAATGTCAACGGAGGCTTCGGAGGAAAGCGGGAAGCAGGCTGAAAAAGCAGAGGAACCGAAAGAGGAAGCGTCTGTTACGGAAACTCCCGTTGAGATCGTTGCCGAGAACACGGAGACCCTTGCAGAAAAGGAGATACCCGAGGAGTATATTGAGGTCGATCCTATCAGTTTTGATGTAATAAGCAGCGACCGGGATTATTTCCGTGATCAGCTGTCCTCAAACGGAAAGCTTCTGTTTGACGCGTTGGTCACAGCGGCTCAGAATAATTCCAATACCGCTTCCGTATCCGGAAAATTATCCTCTACAGAGGTCATGAATGCTATCAGTGCCGCCCTCAATACCTATGTGAAGGCTTTCGAATGGACCAACGGAGCATTCAATATGATCACTTCCGGCGATACGTTGAAAGTGACAGTACAAAAATCGAATTACTGGAGTGATTCCCGGGAAACACAGGCGCAGAATAAAGTACAGGAGATCGCTGACGCTGCCAGATCCTATGCGAAGACAAATTACCCGTCCGATATTTCTTATGGTATTGTCAATTACGTAGATAACTGGCTCTGCGCCAATGTCGCCTATGACTATGATGTTGCAGGCGGCAAAAACAGTACAACAGATGAATATTACCAGTGCCACAGCAGCTATGGTGCGCTGCTTTACGGCAGAGCCGTATGCGAAAGCTACTCAAAAGCGGCCTCCCGGGTCTTTGACGCTGCCGGCATCAGAAACCTCTATGTGACGGGAAATGTTGCTGGCGGGGGGCATGCCTGGAATTATGTCTGCCTGGGCAGCAACTGGTACCTCTTAGATATTACCTGGGATGATGCGAGGGTAAACGGTAAAGAAACAGATACCAGCACAAAGAAGTATTATCTGATCGGATCCGGCAACAAAGGATCCTCAGAAAAGAATAGAATGCCCAAGGGAAATAACTTTTCAAGCGGAACCGCGTTTTACTTCCCGTCCCTTTCCTATGCGGATTATAAGAAGGGTACTTCCGGGCCGGAGCCCGTGCCCGAGCCGGAACCGGATCCCGTGAAGAACGAATATCCTGCGATCACGACATCCTCTCTGCCAAGCGCTTCTGAGGGGAAAGCATATTCCGTACAGTTATCCGGAACAGGGTCGACTCCGTTAACCTGGAGCAAAACATCCGGCAGCCTTCCGCAGGGCCTTTCCATAAGCTCTGACGGACTCATAAGCGGCACGCCTGCCAAAAGCGGTAATTTTACCTTTACCGTTCAACTGAAAAATGATTACGGAACAGCGGAAAAAACCTATACGCTGACAGTACAGGGAAATAATACGGTCCCGGTAACCGGCCTTGTTCTGAACAAGGAGAAGCTGTCCATGATGGCCGATGATTCCGTAAAGCTGACGGCAACGGTTTATCCTTTGAACGCTACGGACCGGACCGTGAAATGGGAGAGTGATAATACCGGCGTTGCGACTGTTGACGAAAACGGAACCGTAAAGGCAGTCGCAAAGGGAACGGCGACGGTGACAGTTACCACCAACGACAAGGGCTTCAAAAAGTTCTGCGTTGTTACCGTGATCAATAACGCGGGGGAACCGCAAAAGGGCAGTGTCGACAAGGTCATGACAAACAAAGCCGCGATCACCTTGCAGCATACCTCCAAGATCACGAAGTGGGTATCCTCCGACAAGACCATCGCCACCGTCAAAAAGAAGAACAATAAATCCTGCACGGTAACCGGAAAGAAGGCCGGTATCGTGACGATCACGGGCTATAAGGGCACAGAACCGCAGGTTGCCTTTATCGTTTCGGTGGAAACGCCGAAGCTCTGCGATCAGATACTCAATATCAAGACGACATTAAACGTAAACAACTGGCTGGAGGGCGTTGATCAGTACAAGCCGACGAAATTCACTTCCTCCGATAAGAAGGTCCTGAAGGTGGACCCGCTGACCGGGGATGTTCAGGTATTGAAGAACGGCAAGGCAAAGATCACCGTATATTTTGATAAAGGAAAGATCGCGAAGACCTATACCGTCAAAATGCCAAAGCTCGCCAAGAGCAGTCTTGTGGTCAAAAAAGGAAAAACAAAGACGCTGAAGATCAACAATTATGACGCCTCTCTCGGCGTATATGACTGCGAAAGCAGCATTGATGCCGTTTCTGCCACTGTAAATTACGATGGTACGGTCACGGTCTACAGAAGCGACAAGGGGAAGGCGGTGCTCACCCTGACGTTAAACGGTGTTTCCTACGGAACGTGCAAGATCACCACAAAATAGATCTCAGGATTATGGCAAAACAGATATGGAAGCCGGGCAACATGCTCTATCCGGTGCCGGCTGTGATGGTAAGCTGTAAAAGGAATAATGAGAAAACGAATATCATTACGATAGCATGGGCGGGAACGGTCTGTTCCGATCCCGCCATGGTTTCGATCTCGGTGCGGCCCGAACGGTATTCACATGGGATCATACAGGAAAGCGGTGAATTTGTCATAAACCTTGTGACAGAAAGGCTTGTGAATGCATGCGACTGGTGCGGCGTCAGATCCGGCCGCGATTCCGATAAATTCCGCGAAATGAAGCTGACGGAATACCATTCGGAGCTTATGCGTACGCCGGCGATCGCGGAGAGTCCGGTCAATATATGGTGTAAGGTTGTGAAAACAGAGCGCCTCGGATCGCATGATCTGTTTTTGGCAGAGGTGGCCGGCGTTACGGTGGATGACAGCTACATGGACGCCAAAGGACGTTTTGCGCTTGAGAAAACAGGTCTGATCACCTACTCTCACGGTGAATATTACGCGCTCGGAAAAAAGCTCGGAAAGTTCGGTTATTCGGTCAAGAAACGTACGCGCGGACCGAAGGGCGAAAAATAAGGGAGCAGGTATGTGTTTCTGGATAGAGCGTCAGCCTACGGACCAGAAAGTAACCAAAAATATAACCAAAGTAATTAACATTTTATCATGAGATGAGTGGCAATAACGCACAATTAATCTCAGAACAAATAATGCAGCATGCCAACCTCAGGTTCATACGTCCTGCATTTGTTTCGGATTATAGATGTCAGTCCATCAGCGGAATGTCTTAAAATCACCAATTTCCTGTATTGGAGGTACAGGAACATTATACGCAAATCTCGACAGAAATAGGTGGGATTGCAGCGAAGGAGAAAAAGTGTTGGATTCGAAGAACGCCTGTGATACGATTAAGTCAGATCTGAAAGAGATCGAATGAATGCCTCTGTTAACGGGTGAACCGTCGATGACTTTTTTAAACGATTATCTGAAAGCGATCTATGGCTGCAAAGTATATAAGCTGGCTTTATCCGCGAACCTCACCTGCCCGAACCGGGACGGTACTCTGTCTGACCGGGGATGCACCTTCTGTTCCGCGGGCGGCTCCGGGGAGTTTGCGGCAGCAGGGTCCATACCGGAGCAGATCGTTCAGGCAAAAGAACGGGTGGCCGGGAAGATAAGGGACGGGAAATACATCGCTTATTTCCAGAGCTTTACGAATACCTACGGCCCGGTTTCCTACCTTCGAAAGATCTATTATGAAGCAATACAGCCCGAGGATATCGTTATCCTTTCTATCGGCACAAGGCCGGATTGTCTGGATGATGATGTCCTTGATCTGCTTAAGGAGATCAATCATATCAAGCCTGTGTGGGTCGAGCTCGGGCTGCAGACGATCCATGATGATACAGCGGTGAGGATCAATCGCTGCTATCCGCTGTCCGTTTATGATGCCGCTGTTTCCCGATTGAAGGATGCCGGTATTGATGTCGTGACGCATGTGATATTGGGGCTTCCGGGAGAAACTGAGGAAATGATGTTAGACACCGTAAGGTATGTGGTGGCTTCCGGCGTGTCCGGTATTAAGCTTCAGCTTCTTCAGATCCTGCGGGGCACTGCGATGGCGGAAGAGTACGAAAAGGGAAATGTTTCCGTCATGACGCTTCCGGCGTATGCCGCGCTGATCAGGAAGGCCGTCGATCTGATCCCTGACAGTATTGTGATCCACCGCCTGACCGGGGACGGCCCGAAGAAGCTCCTTCTTGCGCCCTCCTGGAGCGGCGATAAAAAGAGGGTTTTGAATACACTGAGGCAATACCTGGGTTAACGATCGCGTATACCGGGGATGCTCTGCTTTTTCTGCCGGAACTTCTTTCAGCCGATCAGGCCGACAGCGATGTCATTGACGTTGGTGCCGGTGGGACCGGTTTTTATCAGCCCGCCTATCTGCCGGAGAGCATGGTAGGAATCATTGTCCGAAAGGATCTCGTGCACGGAGAGTCCGGCTTCCTTAAGCTTTTTACTGCTCTGCCCATCCACATATCCGCCGGCTGCGTCGGTAGGCCCGTCCGTCCCGTCGCTTCCGACGGAGAACAGACATACGTTTTTAAGTCCGGCTATCCCGACGGCAGCGGAAAGCGCCAGCTCCTGATTTCTTCCGCCCATGCCGCTTCCGTGAAGATGAACAACGGTTTCGCCGCCGGCGATAAAAGCAAGCTTTTCACCGTCATTTGCATGGGTTTTCAGTATGGCAGCTAAAAACGTTCCGGCTTCTTTTGCTTCGCAGCAGAGCTGGTCCGTCAAAATGGCCGGTTTATAACCCAGTTCTTCACATCTTCCGGCAGCGGCCTGACAGAGCTCCCGCACGCTGCCGGTGATGAAGGTTTCTACGTTGTTAAGCTCCTTGGGCGTTTCCTGCCGCAGGAGTTTTTTTGCTTCTTCGGAGAGCCGCAGACTGTATTTATCCGCAATTTCCAGAGCGTCTTTACAGTTCGCGCTGTCCGGACAGGCCGGTCCGGAGGCGATCATATCCAGGGGATCCCCGAGAATATCGCTGAGGACAATACTGAAAACCCGGGCCGGTGCACAGGCAAGCGCAAAGCGGCCGCCCTTGACGGCGCTGAGACGCTTCCGGATGGTATTGATCTCGACGATATCGGCGCCGCAGGCCATTAACTGTTTTGTGATATCCTGAAGCTCCTCACCGGGTATCAGCGGCTTTTCAAATAAGGCGCTCCCGCCGCCGGAAAGAAGGAATATGACCGTATCCTTTTCGGAAAGATCCTGGACGAGCTGCAACGCCTCCTTGGTCGCGCGAAAACCGTTTTCGTCGGGAATGGGATGCCCGGCCTCACGGCATACGATGCCGGGGATATCGCCCTGTACGTGATCATATTTGGTAATAACGATACCGGCATCCGGTCTTCCGAGCGTATCCGCTGCTGCCTTTGCCATCCGCCAGGCAGCCTTCCCGACGGATACGAAAACGGTTTTTCCGCCGGAGGGCTGAAAATGTGCTAACGCGCGGCTCACCGCTTCATCCGGCATAACCTTCTGAAGGCTCCGGTCGATGATCGCGTCTGCGTCTGAACGTAACTGTTTATACATTGCCAGCCCTCCGTTTTAATTTACCGGCCGATCTTAATATCGGAAAGCGCTTCATAATACTGCGCGATGGCACTGTGGTCCTTTCCGCCGCCCTCATGGTTATGCAGCCACTGTAATACTTCCTGGACCTGTGCGGTCATCGGAACAGGCGCGCCGAAGGTATGGGCACAGTCCAGCGCGTTGTTTAAGTCCTTGATATGCAGATCGATCTTGAAGCCTGGCTTGTCATTGCCCGCGATCATCATCGGCGCCTTCGCGTTCATGACAGTAGAGCCGGCCAGACCGCCCTTGATCGCGTCAAAGACGAGATTCGGATCCACGCCGGCCTTCTGTGCCATGGTAAGGGCTTCTGCCAGAGCCTGGATATTGCAGGCCACGATGATCTGATTGGCGAGCTTCGTCGTATTGCCCGCGCCGACATCGCCGCAGCGCACGACAGAAGCACCCATGGTTTCCAGTAACGGCTTGTACTCGTCAAAGACTTCCTGCTTGCCGCCTACCATAAAGGAAAGCGTACCGTCGATCGCCTTGGGCTCACCGCCGGATACCGGCGCGTCCAGCATTTCCACGTCATTCTTTGCAAGCTCTGCCGCGATCTCCTTGCTCGCTACCGGATTGATCGACGACATGTCGATAAATACCTGCCCTTTTTTCATGAAAGAAGCCACGCCGTTTTCTCCGAGCATAACCTCTTTTACCTGCGGGGAATTCGGCAGCATCGTCAGAACAACGTCACAGGTTTTTCCGATCTCTTCATTGCTGGCCTGCTTTGCGCCGGCGGCGACGACGTCATCGACCGCTGTCTGTACCAGATCATTTACAAGAAGATCCGGATATTTCTTCAGGAGATTCTTCGCCATGGGCTTTCCCATAATACCTAAACCGATCAAACCAATTTTCATTTTGTATTCCTCCTTTTTCTTTGTTATTTAAAATATTTCTATGATGATCACTGCATCAAAGATCTTATCGCTTCCTCGATGTGTTCGACGGTGAGTCCGAGCAGTTTAAGAATGTCTTCGTAGTTATGCGCGGAAGATCCGAATTCATCGTTGACACCGACGAATTCGACCGGCTTGCATTCCCTTCTTAACGCTTCCGCTACCGCACCGCCGAGTCCGCCGATGATACTGTGTTCCTCCGCGGTAACAACGCCCTTTGTATCCCGGGCAAGCTCACAGATCTTTTCCCTGTTTAAGGGCTTGATCGTGCTTACATTCACTACGCGGACGGAAATGCTCCCTTTAAGGTTTTCCGCTGCTTTAAGAGCCTTGCCCACCATAATGCCGCAGGCAAACACCGTAATATCGCTGCCCTCCCGTAAAACCGTCGGATCCGTTGAGAATACCGCGTTTTCCAGTGTGACATTGTCGTATTCGTTCCGGTTCAGACGCAGATACATGACCCCTTTATTGGCGGCCATATATTTCGTGGCGGCTACCGTTTCGTTGGCATCCGCGGGTACGATCACGGTCATATTGGGGATGACACGCATATAGGCGATATCGTCGATACTCTGATGCGTCGCGCCGTCCCCGAAATCGGAACAGCCGGCCGAGGAACCGCAGATCTTCACATTCAGTTTCCCGATGCTGATGGACTGCCTGATCTGGTCATAGGCGCGGCCAGCCGCGAATACCGCAAACGAATTGGTAAAGGGTATCTTTCCGACCCGGGCCAGTCCGCCGGCAACGCTTGCCATATTCGCCTCCGCAATGCCCATTTCAATATGACGCTCCGGCATTTCCAGCTCTATCATTTTGCCCATTGTCGATCCGCCCAGATCGGCGTCCAGAACGACAATATCGGGATTCTCCCGGCAGAGCTCCAAAAGGGTCTGCCCATATGCCATTCTCTGATTTCTTTCAGCCATAATCTATGTTCTCCTTTTATCCAAATCATTGATCCTTCCGGTGAAATACCCACCGGGTACCACTTTGATCACCTTCGTAACACAGCTGCATGGTTTCAGGAAAGCTCCGAAAGTGCCTGCTCATATTGTTCCTTTGATAACGGGGCGTTATGGAAGCCAGTCACGCCCTCCGCGAAGCTGATTCCTTTTCCTTTGATGGTATGGGCTACGATCGCGGTCGGCTTCCCCTTAGTTGCTTCTGCCGCGTCAAGCGCCTTCAGAATCTCTTCCATGTTATGGCCGTCGATCTCGATGACATTCCATCCGAAGGCCTTCCATTTATCCGCGATCGGGGCGGAATCCAGGCGATCCCTGATCGGTCCCTGTGCCTGCAGGCCGTTATTGTCGATAATGGCACACAGATTATCCGGCTTCTTCGCGCCTGCCGCCATCGCCGCTTCCCAGATCTGGCCTTCATTCTGTTCTCCGTCTCCGACCAGGACATAGACCCGGTTCGGCTTATGGTCCATCTGAAGTCCAAGCGCGATCCCGAGTCCCAGGCTCAGTCCCTGCCCGAGAGATCCCGTACCGACCTCGACGCCCGGCGTCCCCAGATGCGGATGCCCCTGCAGATAAAACCCGGGCTCCTTACAATGCAGCAGGTCCTCTGTCGGGAAAAACCCTGCCTCCGCCAGCGCCGAATACTGAAGGATCCCGACATGGCCTTTGGAAAGCAGGAAATAATCCCGCCCTTCCCACTCCGGATTTTTCGGATCGTATTTCATCTTATAAAAATAGAGCGCCGCTACCAGATCCGCGGCGGAACAGCTCCCGCCGACATGCCCGGCTACGCCGACACCGATGCACTTAATACAGTCCCTTCGTAACAGCTTCCCCTTCTCCTCGAGAGAATTTATCAACTCTCTGCTATATGCCTCCATCGTGTTCCTCCTCGCCATTTAGGCCCTGAAGCGTTGTCTGGTCAGTTGGGTCAGGAAACCCTGAAAACTTTGTCATTGACAGTATCCATAAAAGAAAGTATGATTAGGATAAGACCTGTATACTGACAACCTGTAATACAGGCTATATTCATATCATATGATTTATAACAGAAATGTCAATAGTATTTCTTCGATTTATTCAGAATAACCAAAAACAGGAAGGGATAAATAGCGAAAATGACTAAAAATGAAAACAACGCGACTCTTCAGAATATCCGGCCTGTCCGGAAAAACTTTATCTCGGATCAGGTTTATGAGCAGATGAAGGAGCAGTTTATTAACGGTAACTGGAAGCCCGGGGAGAAGCTTCCTTCCGAGACGGAGCTGGCAGGTATCTTTCAGGTCAGCCGCATCACGATCCGAAACGCTTTACAGCGGTTAAATGCCCAGGGCCTTATTGAAACAAGGTTCGGAGAGGGCTCTTTTGTCAGGGAAGCGGATATCGGGGAGCAGATCAAGTCGTTGCTCCTGCCGGAGGTTTATTTAGAGCCTCACAGCGTGGAGGAGGTATTGACTTTCCGCTCGGCGATCGAGGTGGAGACGGCCGGTATTGCCGCGCTGCAGGCAACAGACGAGCAAATCGGCAGACTGAAGGAGTTCTATGAAAGACATAAAAGCATAAAGCGCTCCGAAACGGATGACTACGCCCAGATGGATCTGGATTTTCATTATACGATCGCGGAAATGACGAATAATTCCCTGATCATCGCCACCTATGAGGTTTTGGGAGATATCCTGCGAAATGCCATGCAGAAGATCGTGGAGGCAGGACTCGATAACGGTCTGCCGTTTCATAAGCGGCTTGTAGAGGCGATCGAAGCAAAGGACGAGCACAAGGCGATCGTTACCATGAAGAAGCATATGAAAGCAACGATAGAAGCGTACCAGAAGCTGGAAAAATAAGGGAGCTGTTCAGAAGCCGGAGGATCCTGGACAGATACAAAACAGAAAAGAACCGCAGGAAAGGATCGAAAAGAAAGGAGTCATGATGAACGTACAGGGAAAAAGCATTTTGATCACGGGCGGCGCGGGCGGTCTGGGCAGTGAGATCGGGAGGACACTGGCAAAAAACGGTGCCGATATTTTTATCCTGGATCTTCCGTCCACTGCGGAAGCCGCGGAGAAGCTGGCTGAAGAGCTCAGATCACTTGGTGTTTCCGCTTATTTTGAACCGATCGACCTGACGAGCGAGGAAGAATGGGCGAAGGTGATCGCGGATATCAGAACGAAGACAGCTCGGATCGATGTTCTGGTCAATAATGCCGGCATCAATATCAGAAAGCCCATTGAGGATATGTCCTATGAGGAATGGATGACAATGATGAGTGTGAATACGGGCGGCGTATTCCTGGGGGTAAAATATGTGCTTCCCGTGATGCGGAAGCAGGGCGGCGGTGCGATCATCAATACATCCTCCGTCTGCGGGCTGATCGGCCATCGGTTCACGCCGGAAGCGTATACCGCGACCAAGGGCGCTGTCACCCTGTTTACGAAGGCGGTAGCCTCCCGGTACGGGGCAGAGGGGATCCGGTGCAACTCGATCCATCCGAGTACCGTCGATACACCGCTTGTTCATGAACGGCTCAAGGATCCGCAGTTTGCCGCCGAGAGGCTCGGAGAGGTCCCGCTTGGGAGACTCGCCAGTGCCGAAGATGTCGCAAACGCCGTTCTTTATCTGGCCTCGGAGGAAGCTTCCTTTATCAACGGGATTTCCCTTCCGATCGACGGCGGCGTTACCTGCTGTTAAAGTTCAGTCATTAAGCGACGCGACGGAGCCCCGGCTGACCAGATAGCAGGGGAGCTTTGTGACCGGATGGTCGGGACGGGGCATTTCCGCTTCCATGTACTGCAGCAGAAGAGAAGCGGCAGTACGCCCGATCTCCGCTAAGGGCAGAGCCATCGTGGAAAGTCCGGGGACCAGATATGCGGCGAGTTCCCGGCCGCCGTAGCCAATAACAGAAATATCCCGGCCGACGGATATTTTCTGCTCCTGGAGATATTGATAGACGCCGCCTGCCAGACGGTCTGTCATGCAGAAAAGCGCGGTAATATCCTCTTTTATCAGAAGGGCAGCGGCATCGTAGCCGTTGCTTTTTTCATATCCTTTGCAGTACACGTAACGCTCCGGCAGCTCTTCGCCGATTTCCCGGAGCGCTTTTTTTACCCCGTTTAATCTGGCGGAGGTATACTGCTTTTCCGGTTCACTGCCGATGACGCCGATCTTTTTGTGCCCGTTTTTGATCAGATAGCTGGTTGCCTCATAGGCGGAAGCTTCGGCATCCACAACGACCGAGGGAACGAAGGGATTCTTTTCCTCCGCGTAGGCCATGACCACCGGGATATAGGGATCATCCGCGAAAATATCCGCCTCCCGCTGATACATCGCTACATAAATGATCCCGTCGACCATCCGGGCCTGCATATCACTGACTGCCTGGGAGATCACCGGGTGGAGCTTTGCCGTCTGATCCTGCCAGGTATCCGGCCAGCGGGAATAAAACCGGAGATTATAGACTACCGTATCATATTTATACTCTTCTAAAAAGCTCATGATGCTTTCAACGATGGGAGGGACGGTAAACAGGGAGATATCCTCGATGATGATACCGATCGTATGTGATTTCCGGCTGCGCAGGCTGGAGGCTATGTTGTTGCGGCGATACCCCAGACGCTCGATCGCTTCCAGAACCCGCTTTTCCGTTTCCGGGCTGGCCTTATGACGGCCGTTGATGATATTGGATACCGTTGCGATCGATACTTTGCATTCGGCCGCTATGTCCTTGATGGTTACCATGTGAATTCCTCACCTGTGTGATATAGTTTTATTTATAACATTATTATATAGAAAAATAAGCGGAATGAAAAGAGATGAATGCGTTCTTCCCCAAAAACCACAATACACGGTTGTGCGACGTAAAAAAAATACAATATCTTGTATTTACATTCCCCTTTCCCGTGATATAATTTAAGGAAATGCGTATCTGTTCCGGACCCTTTGGCATGTGAAAAGATATGCGGTCCTTCGGGGAACCGCAAGGGCAGGAACAACACGGAGGCATTATGAGCAAGGTCGGATCCGGTTTTCAGGCGATCGGAAGATTTTTATGGAAAATAAAATGGCTTCTGCTGCTGATCGCAGCGGGTGCCGTGGGCTTTCTGTACTTCAGGTCCAGGCAGGCGGAGCAGGCCATCGCGGAACGGATCGCAAGGGAAGAGAGCCGTGAGACCGCAACAGTCGAGCGCCGGGATCTGATGACCACGATCACCGCGACGGGGATCATTGAAAGCAATGAAAAGCGCACGATCAGTGCCGTGATCAATAATACGAAGGTACAGAGCATCAACTGCGAGGTAGGGGACCTAGTGGCAGAGGGGGATGTGCTTGTCACCTTTACAACGGACAGCATTGACCGTTCCATCAGCCAGGTCAGAGAAGATATCACGGAGAGCGAAGCGAAAAAATCCATCGATACGGCCGCTAATGAACGGAATTATTATTACAGCTACGGCGTGGAAAGCATAACGCTCAGGGATCTTCAGATCAAGATCGACCGGGCGCAGAAGGATCTCAATGAGGCCTGCGACGGCTACGGGAGCACGAAACGGGAGAAGCAGGAATATATCGACGCGGGACATTCCACGGAGGAAGCGGAGTTATTGTATGATGATATTATTGCTTCCTATTATATGAAGATCGAAACCTGCCAGAATAACCTGGCGGACGCGAAAAGAGCACTGGAGGATGAGATCTATAAGGGTTCCCATACACTGGCGACGCAGACGGATACCTATAATACAGGCAATCTGACAGCCGATGACAATACGAAAAGTTTACGGCGGCAGTTGGACTCCTATATGGATTCCCTGGATGACTATCAGGTGGAATCGCCGATCACGGGTGTGGTGACGGAGATCAATGTGCAGGAGGGAAACGGCTTCGGGGGCGGTAATATTCTGACGGTCCAGAACTGTGACGTGCTCTATATCAAAACGGAGATAGACGAATACGATATACCGGATATCAAGGTCGGTCAAAGGGTGATCTTTAAGACGGACGCAACGAGGGATGAAGAGTTAGAGGGCCTGATCGATACGATCGCGCCGACGTCGACGGCTGCTGCTTCCGGTACGAGTACCACAGGCGTGACGACGACGACGGCTTCCTCCGCAAGCGGTGGCGTGACCTATGCGGTGAAGGTACGGATCCTGACGAAGGACGAGAAGCTGAAACTCGGTATGTCGGCCAAACTCAGTATCATCACCGAGGAAAAGAAGGACGCGCTGACAGTGCCCTATGACGCCATTACCGAGAACGAAAACGGCGATAAGGTGATCACCGTGCTTTCAAAGGAAAAGCCGCAGATCAGGCTGGAGGTGGAAAAACCGCAGAAATGGTATGAAAAGGTGGCTTCTATCTTCCAGTCGCCAAAGACCAAGGAGGAACTGATGCCGGCAGGACCCACGGAAACGGAGATTCCGGTACAGGTCGGACTGGAAAGCGATTACTATACGGAAATATCAGGCAAGGACGTAGCGGAGGGCAGTACGGTGCTGATCCCGGAGCCGGAGGACGACATGCCCATGAACTTCTTTGATTTCGGACCGGGAGGCCCGTAACGGTTATGATGGGATTTGGCGGAAGCGGATCAAAAAAAGAAAAGTCCGGGGAACTGATCATAGAGGATATTACGGAGACGGCGGAGGATCTTCTGCCTGAAGCGCAAACGGAACCGGCGGAGGAAGGAACCGCGTCTGAGCCGGAGGGCAGGATCATCATCGATATGCACCATATCGTTAAGCGCTACTTCATCGGCCAGCCCAATGAACTGGAGGTGCTGCACGGGATCGACCTGCAGGTCAGAGAGGGAGAATTTGTCGCTATCGTCGGTCAGTCGGGCTCCGGCAAGTCTACGCTGATGAACATGATCGGGGCGTTAGACCGCCCTACAGAGGGACAGTATACCCTGGACGGGGTCGATATGTTCCGGGCAAAGGACAGGGATCTTTCCGCGATCCGCTGCCTGAAGATCGGCTTTGTCTTTCAGACCTATAATCTGGTCGCGCGGACCTCGGCCTTAAAAAATGTGGAGCTTCCGATGCTCTACGCGAAGATGTCGCCGAGACGGCGGGCAAAACGGGCAAAAGAGCTTTTGGCGGTCGTCGAGATGGAGGACCGCATGAAGCATATGCCGGATGAACTTTCGGGGGGCCAGAAGCAGCGGGTGGCTATTGCCAGGGCCATGGCCAACGACCCGGCGCTGATCTTAGCGGATGAACCGACGGGGGCGTTAGATTCCGCTACCGGGCGGCTGATCATGGATATTTTCCACCGTCTGAATAAGGAGCAGGGCAAAACAATCGTACTGATCACCCATTCCCCGGAGCTTGCCGAAGAAACCGGGCGGATCCTGACGTTAAAGGACGGTATGATCGTCGGCAGCAGGAAGGGGGCCGGACATCCATGATGCTTTTTTTTGAAAACATATCCCTTGCCATTTCCTCCCTGCGGGCCAATAAGGTGCGGGCGCTCTTGACCATGCTCGGCATTATCATCGGGATCGGTGCCGTGATTGCGATCGTCACCGTCGGAAATTCCCTGACGCTTTCCATCTCGGATTCCATGTCTTCCGTGGGTGCTAATAATATCACCGTGGGCCTTAGACAGCGGGAGAATGAAGAGGAAACCACAGACTCCGGCGCGGTCTTTCGGGACTACAGGAACCAGAAGCAGCCGAAGGAGGAGGATTATTTTACGGATGAGATGATCGAGGCCTTCCGGGAAACCTATCCGGATGAGATCGCGGATATTTCCATCAGCGAAAGCCTGGGCTCGGGTAAGGTTACCAAGGGAGAGGACTATGCCAATGTTTCGGTAGTGGGCGTTAACGACGGGTTTTTTACGGCAAATGACCTGACGATGCTTAAGGGCAATATCCTTTCGGGCAAGGCCATGGAGGAAGGCCGGGATGTCGCGCTGGTATCGGACTATTTTGTCGATAATCTCTATAACGGCGATCCGGGAAAGGCTATGGGCGAAACCGTGGAGATCACCATCGGGAAGAAGTATTATACCTATACCATTGTCGGCGTTTATGAGTATCAGGCCATGTCCTTCAGCATGACGTCAAAAAAGGATACCGTGACCGACGTGTATACACCGGTAAAGTCCGTACAGCGAAAAACCCATAATACCTCCGGCTACAGTTCCTTTACGGTCGTCATCAAAACGGCCGGGGAGGCGCAGGCCTTCATTCCGAAGATCAATCATTTTTTTGACCGGTATTACAGAAAAAACCGGAATTTTGAGCTCAGCACCTTTACCCTGGAATCCATGGTTTCCGAATTTACGGGCATTATGGGGACTGTTTCCACCGCGATCTCGATCATCGCGGGCATTTCCCTTCTCGTAGGGGGCATCGGCGTGATGAATATCATGTTAGTCTCCATTTCCGAGCGGACCAGAGAGATCGGAACGAGAAAAGCGTTGGGTGCCACCAATGCTTCGATCCGGACACAGTTTATCGTTGAGGCCATCGTGATCTGCCTGATCGGCGGTATGATCGGGATCGTGGTCGGCGTCGGCGGCGGCATAATAGGGGCCAAGGCTCTTGGCTTTGCGGCAGCGCCTTCGCTTTCGAGCATTCTGATCTCATTGATCTTTTCGATGGTGATCGGCGTCTTTTTCGGATTCTATCCGGCCAACAAGGCTGCCAAAATGAATCCGATCGACGCGCTGCGCTACGAATAAATAACGGTACGCCCCAAGCAATAAGTGCTTTGGGCTGTCCTGAACAGTCAGGTGCAGATTACGATATAGGGCATTGAATTCATATTGTTTGTTTTATATAATATTAAGGAAACGCTGGAATATGTGTTTCCTCAAGAATAACGAAGCGCACAGACGCAGGAAGGATTACCTATGAAATTTGGTTATTTTGATGATGCGAACCGGGAATATGTGATCACGACGCCGAAGACGCCGCTGCCGTGGATCAATTACCTCGGCACGCAGGATTTTTTCTCACTTCTTTCGAATACCTGCGGGGGCTACACCTTTTATAAGGACGCGAAGCTTCTGCGGCTGACGAGGTACCGCTATAACGACGTTCCGATGGATATCAACGGAAAATACTTCTATATCAAGGACGGCGATACGATCTGGAATCCGGGCTGGCAGCCGACAAAAACGGAGCTTGATTCCTATGAGTGCCGCCACGGTATCGGCTACAGCCGCTTCCATTCAAAAAAGAACGGGCTCGAAGCCTCCCTTTTAACCTTTGTTCCGATGGATGATACCTGCGAGCTTTCACAGCTTAAGCTGAAAAACCTCTCGGATACGGAAAAGACGGTTTCCCTGTTTTCCTATGTGGAATGGTGCCTCTGGAATGCCGACGACGACAGCCGGAATTTCCAGCGTAATTTCTCTACCGGCGAGGTAGAGGTATCGGGCTCCGCCATCTTCCATAAGACCGAGTACAGAGAGCGCCGTAATCATTACGCGGTATACGCGGTCAATCATGAGATCGACGGTTTTGATACGATCAGAGACGCATTTTTAGGAGCATACCGGGGCGCGCATGAGCCGGAGGCCGTGGAAAACGGGAAGTGTACGAACTCTGTGGCAAGCGGCTGGCAGCCCATCGCGGCGCATCAGATCAATATGACCTTAAAGCCCGGTGAGGAGAAGTCCTTTGTCTTCGTCCTCGGCTATATCGAGAATCCGGAGGATGACAAGTGGGAATCCTACGGCGTGATCAATAAGAAGAGAGCTTTTGCGATGCTTGACCGCTATCGGACGGATGAGGACGTTGAGAAAGCCTTCCAGGCGTTACAGGATTACTGGACGAAGCTTCTGTCCAAATATACCGTGAAATCCTCCAATGAAAAGGTGGACCGGATGGTGAATATCTGGAACCAGTATCAGTGCATGGTGACCTTTAATATGTCCCGGTCGGCCTCCTATTATGAATCCGGCATCGGCCGGGGGATGGGCTTTCGGGATTCCTGCCAGGACCTTCTGGGCTTTGTGCATCTGATCCCGGACAGAGCCAGGGAGCGCATCATCGATATTGCCTCCACCCAGTTTGAGAACGGCTCGGCCTATCATCAGTATCAGCCCCTTACGAAGAAGGGCAATTCCGATATCGGCAGCGGCTTTAATGATGATCCCCTCTGGCTGATCGCCGGAACCAGCGCCTATGTCAGGGAAACGGGCGATACCTCGATCTTAACGGAGCAGGTGCCCTTTGATAATGATGCAAGCAGGGCAGAGACACTGCTGACACATCTGAAGCGTTCCTTTGATTATATTGTGACCCATAAGGGGCTTCACGGGCTGCCGCTTATCGGCCGGGCCGATTGGAACGACTGCCTGAACTTAAACTGCCACTCCCTGCATCCCGGGGAATCCTTCCAGACCTTCGGGCCTTCCGAGGGACCGGTGGCGGAATCAGTCTTCATCGGCGGCATGTTTGTGAAGTACGGAGAGGAATATGCGGAGCTTTGCCGGTTAATGGGCGATGAGGCGGAAGCGGAGCGGGCTCTTAAGGAGGTCGCGGAAATGAATAAGACGCTGCTCTCGGATGCAGGCTGGGACGGCGACTGGTTCGTACGGGCCTACGACTCGAACGGGAACAAGGTCGGCGGAAAGGAATGCGAAGAGGGCCAGATCTTTATTGAGCCGCAGGGCTTCTGTGTACTGGCAGGTGTCGGGGTTGAGACCGGAGAGGCAAAAAAGGCCCTCGATTCCGTGAAGGAACGCTTAGATACAAAATACGGCGTGATGATCTTGCAGCCGGCTTATACGCGTTATCACGAGGAGCTCGGCGAGGTTTCCTCTTATCCCCCCGGATATAAGGAGAACGCGGGGATCTTCTGTCATAACAATCCCTGGGTCAGTATCGCGGAAACAGTCATCGGCCGGGGGAGCCGCGCCTTTGAGATCTATCAGAAGACCTGTCCGGCCTATACCGAGGAGATCAGCGAGATCCACAGGACTGAGCCGTATATTTACTGCCAGATGGTGGCAGGCAAAGACGCGAAGTTCCACGGAGAGGGGAAGAACTCCTGGCTGACGGGTACCGCTGCCTGGACCTTTGTCAATATTTCCCAGTATATCCTGGGCCTTTATCCGACCCACCACGGATTGTCGATCGATCCCTGCGTGCCGGCGGATTTCGGTGATTTCGAGCTGACGAGGGAATACCGGGGCAGCACGTATCATATAAAGGTCTCCAATCCGGACCGGGTAGAGAAGGGCGTAAAGAGCATGACTGTCAACGGAAAGGCAGTGGAGGGCCATGTGATCCCAATCGGGGAGGGCGTAAAGCACTACGAGGTCGAGGTTGTGATGGGATAGATATATCCGTGTAAAACGGCGGTCCCTGCCCGGTCTGAAAGCAGACCAGACAGGGATCGTCTTTTTTTATATTTTTTTGTTGACAAAGGTGAAACGGTAGTGTATAGTCTTAATAACCTATTAAACAGATAGGAATACTATAAAAAGGAGAACGACCATGAGCGAGAATCAACACCAATATAAATTTGAGACCCTGCAGCTTCACGTAGGGCAGGAGCAGGCGGATCCCGCCACGGACGCGAGGGCGGTACCGATCTACCAGACGACTTCTTATGTTTTTCACAGCGCACAGCATGCGGCAGACCGTTTTAACCTGAGGGATGCGGGAAATATTTACGGACGTCTGACGAATTCGACCCAGGGCGTTCTGGAGGAGAGGGTCGCGGCCCTTGAGGGCGGCGTAGCGGGCCTTGCGGTATCGGCCGGTGCCGCGGCGATCACCTACTCGATCTTAGCACTGGCAAATGCCGGCGATAACATCGTTGCCCAGAAAACGATCTACGGCGGCAGCTATAACCTTCTTGACAATACGCTGCCCCATTACGGGATCGATACCCATTTTGTGAATGCCCACGATCTGAACGAGGTGGAAAATGCCATCGACGGGAAGACGAAGGCTGTTTTCATTGAAACCCTCGGCAATCCGAACTCGGATATCCCGGATATTGACGCGATCGCGGCGATCGCCCATAAAAACAAGATCCCCCTGATCATTGATAATACCTTCGGAACGCCTTATCTGATCCGGCCCATTGAGCATGGCGCCGATATCGTCGTCCACTCCGCCACAAAGTTTATCGGCGGCCACGGCTCGACCCTCGGCGGCATTATCGTGGACAGCGGTAAATTCGACTGGGAAGCCTCTGGTAAATTCCCGCAGTTCACCGAGCCGAACCCCAGCTATCACGGCGTGTCCTTCGTGGGTGCGGTGGGTGCGGCCGCTTATGTGACCTATATCCGGGCGATCCTTTTACGGGATACGGGAGCCTGCATCGCGCCGCTCAGCGCATGGATCCTGCTGCAGGGGCTTGAAACCCTGTCCCTGCGCTTAGAACGGCATGTGGAGAATACAAAGAAGGTGGTGGAGTTCCTTTCCTCCCATCCGTTAGTGGAAAAGGTTAACCATCCTTCGCTTCCGGATCATCCGGATCATGCGCTTTACGAAAAGTATTTCCCGCAGGGAGGTGCTTCGATCTTTACCTTTAATATCAAGGGCGGTAAAAAGGAGGCCTATGCTTTCATCGACGCGCTGAAGATATTCTCGCTGCTTGCCAATGTGGCGGACGTCAAGAGCCTGGTGATCCATCCCTATGATACGACCCACGCGGAAATGACCCCGGAGCAGCTTGCGGATGTCGGGATCGCGGAAAACACGATCCGCCTTTCCATCGGTACCGAGCATATCGACGATATCCTGTGGGATCTGAAGCAGGGCTTTGAAGCAGTGGAAAAAAGCCTATAGATTTACTGTGCCATATGATATATACTTAAGAAACATAGACGATCCAAAGGAGGAGTTATTATGAAAAACAGAATCGTAAAAAGAATTATTTCGGTAACAGCTGCATCGGTACTGCTTGGGAGCCTTCTTGCAGGCTGCGCTGTTCCCGGTGCCGCCCCTGCAGCACAGGCCGAGGCTGCTTCCGAGCCAACTTCGGAGGAATCTTCTGCCGCTTCCGGCGGTAAGATCACGGTAGCAGCTTCCCCGACGCCGCACGCGGAGATCCTCGAGCAGGCGAAAAAGCTTCTGGCCGATCAGGGCTATGAACTTGAGATCATTGAATTTGAGGACTATGTGCAGCCGAACCTCGTGGTAGACAGCGGCGAGATTGACGCGAATTATTTCCAGCATATTCCTTATCTGAATGAATTCAACGAGGAAAACGGAACCCATCTGGTCAATGCCGGCGGGATCCATTACGAACCCTTCGGGATCTATCCGGGAACCAAAAAGGATTTATCCGAGCTGGCTGAGGGAGACGTTATCGCCGTACCGAACGATACGACCAATGAAGCGCGCGCGCTTTTACTGCTTGAGGCGAATGATATTATTAAATTAAAGGACGGCGCCGGACTGACCGCAACAGTCAATGAGATCGAGGAGAATCCGCTGAATATCGAGATCGAGGAGCTGGAGGCCGCGCAGGTATCCCGCGTGGTAGGAGAGGTTTCCTTTGTGGTATTAAACGGAAACTACGCCCTCGAAGCAGGCTTCTCGGTGGGAAAGGATGCCGTTGCCTATGAGAAGAGTGATTCCGAAGCGGCAAAGACTTACGTGAACGTGATCGCGGTAAAAGAAGGCCGTGAGCAGGAAGAGGGTATACAAGCGCTCGTGAACGTGTTAAAATCTGATGAGATAAAAACATACATTGAGGAAACCTACGACGGCGCAGTAATACCTTTTGAGGAATAAGGGCTTTTTAACATAAGAAAGAGCTCCTGAGCTCTTCATACGGATGAAAGAGGGACTGCCTTGCTGCGGTCCTTCTTTTTGCGCGATAAGGGAGTCAGGCGGGCGCCGGGACGGCCGTCAAGCGAGCGCTTGCTTGCACCGCAACAGATCTGACTGTCGCAGCGTAGAAAATGAGGAACAGCGGAAATGAGTGAAACAAACAATCAGGCCACGGCGATCCGCGTCGAGCATCTTTCCAAGGAATTCCGAACGAAGTCCGGTCCGGTCTCGGATGTCTTTACAAACCCGAAGACGGCAGCGGCCAAGCGGTTAATTTATGTCGGCATGAGTGAAGCGGTGGATGATGAGGAGGAATAAGAAGGCTTATGTGGGATGAAACAATGATACAGATGCTCCTTGAAGGAATTCGGGATACCTTATATATGACGCTTTGCTCGACCTTTTTCGGGTATGTGCTGGGACTGCCTCTCGGGATCCTGCTGACGCTGACGGATCAGGGGGGACTGAAGCAGAACCGGATGGTTTACCGGGTTTTTGACGTGATCGTCAATATTTCCCGCAGTATTCCTTTCCTGATCCTGCTGATCCTCGTGATCCCGCTGACAAGGGCGTTAGTGGGGAAAAGCTATGGTCCCACGGCAACGATCGTGCCCCTTACCCTGGCGGCGGCGCCGTTTATCGGCCGGATGGTGGAGAGCTCGCTGAAGGAGGTACCGCAGGGCGTGATAGACGCGGCAGTCTCCATGGGAGCCAAAACCAGTACGATCGTTACCAGGGTTCTGCTTTCGGAAGCCAGAACGTCGCTCATCGTGGGACTGACGATCGTCCTCGGAACGGTTCTCGGATATTCTGCCATGGCAGGCGTTGTCGGTGGCGGGGGACTTGGGGACATCGCGATCCGGTACGGCTATTACCGGTATGAGACCGGCGTGATGATCGTGACGCTCTGTGTGATCGTGCTCCTGGTGCAGGTCCTGCAGTGGCTCGGGATGTTTATATCGGGAAAGCTTGACCACCGCCGCAATGAGGCGTAAGAAAGGAGATCGCCTTCTCTTCTTATTATAGTGAGATTGTACCGGTTCAGAACCCTATAGCTTCTAATAAATAGAAATAACGGCAAAGTAAATGAAGATACTTTGCCGTTAACTTTTTTCCAGAAAAAGTTTGTAGCCCGATGGGGGAACCAACGGGCTACGATGAGGGGAGTATAAATAATTAATAAGGGGTCGTAAATGAGGTTCCATTGAAGGGTTGAACCTCGCTTACAATGGGTATTATATATTAAATTAATTAAAAAAACAACACATTTTTTAAAATAGTAGTAAAAAATTCACAAACCACAACTTGTTGTGTTTTTTTTGAAAAAAATTCAGAAAATTTCAATAAACAAGCATAAAAAAGCGTTAATTTTATTAAGGAATTATAAAAATTCAGAGAAATAAACGTGAATCCATCAGGACTCTTTATGGTATGCTCCCAAAATCCTTCGAATTTTTTTTCTTTCCTATATATTACTAAATATAGTATAGAGATGTCAAAAGGTTTACATAAGTAGATGTTGCACAGGCTTGACGCTTGTGCTATAATATAATATCCCTAAGTGGCTTCAGGGATAAAGTGATACTTTTAAACTGTGATTGTGACTGCGGTCGAAGAAAAAGGAGGTTCTGATTATGGCAGGGATGCAGATAAGACCCATAGCAGATTTCTCAGTCACGCCGACGCCAATCCAGCCGGTCCGGAATGCCGAAAATGTCAATCCTCAGGTGCCTGAGCTCGAAAAGCCCGACAAGGCCGAAGAGAAAAAGGAGGAGGAGCTACAAAACGTCGTTTCGGTATCCAAGGACGGGGATACGGTCCAGGTCAGTGATGAAAGTGCGAAAAAGCTGAATGATGACGCTTTCGGACGCATGGATATCATTGGCAGGGATGAGGAGCAGATTGAGAAAAACACGATTGAGAGCGGCCTGACCTCACCGGAGGTGGCAAAGCTCGCGGATACGAACGTCTTGCAGAAAAATGCGGCGGATCGTGTGAAGGATGAGGAGAAAACAGAGGATTTCAAGATCCAGTCGGAAGACGATAAGGGGGACGCGAAGCCGCAGATTACCTCTTATGCCGGCTATACCGAGAATCAGCTGGAGCAGATGTACTTAAAGGGTGATCTGTCCAAGCAGGATTACGATAAGGCGGTAGAGGCCAAGGAAAAGCAGAAGGAGGCCATTAAAGAAGAGGATAGTGAGACCACGAAGAAGTTATCCGGTCTTGTCACGATGGAAGACCAACAGGACAAGGATGCGGAGGAGCTGACGGACATATTTGGGCCCTATACCTCGGATACGTTTACGGAGAAGGAGCGGGCCGATATCCTGGAAACACTGGATAAGACCTTTACGGGGATCTGACGGAGATCTGCGGAAAAACCAAACGGTAACTGAAAACCTCAGGAGTTTACTCTTGGGGTTTTCTCATTTGACGGGCAATGTGACAATCGGATCGGGGGGCATTTCTCCTGTCCGCGTGAGGACCTGGGATCATGAGCACAAAACGGGAATTTGAACTGATCGCACCGTGCCATTTTGGCATGGAGGCGGTATTAAAACGGGAGCTTTCCGACCTTAACCTGACGGTGTCGGCTGTTTCTGACGGAAGGGTGACTTTCTTCGGAAACGAAACGGATATCGCCCGGGCCAATATTTATCTGCGGTCCGCGGAACGGATCCTGATCAAGATCGCTTCCTTTCGCGCCGAGAGCTTTGACGAGCTTTTTGAGGGAACAAAAGCGGTTTCCTGGGAGGACTATATTCCGAAGGACGGACGGTTCTGGGTCACGAAGGCCTCGGGGATCAAAAGTAAGCTTTTCAGCGCTTCTGATATTCAGTCCATCGTCAAGAAGGCGATCGTGGAACGGTTAAAACAGGTTTACGGGATCGAATGGTTTTCGGAGACCGGAAACGACTATCCTTTACGCGTCACGATCATGAAGGATATCGTGACGATCGGCCTTGATACCAGCGGAGACTCCCTGCATAAACGAGGCTACCGGAAGCTTGTCAGCAAGGCGCCTTTGGCGGAAAACCTTGCGGCGGCGATCCTTCTTCTTTCTCCCTGGCACGCGGACCGGATCCTGGTAGACCCGTTCTGCGGATCCGGAACGATCCCCATCGAAGCGGCTATGATCGCCGCAAAGATCGCTCCCGGCCTGACGCGCCGCTTTATTGCGGAGGGCTTTACGCATTTTCTCCCCGCCCGTTGTTTTCAGGAAGTGAGGGAGGAAGCGCGGGAGCAGGCAGAACCTTCTGTCGAGACCGATATACAGGGATATGACATTGATGGGGAGATCATAGCGGCGGCCAGGCAGAACGCGCGTGCGGCCGGCGTAGAGCATCTGATCCATTTCCAGAAGCGGCCGGTGAAGGAACTCCGCCATCCGAAGAAATACGGCTTCCTGATCACCAACCCGCCATACGGAGAAAGACTTCTTGAGAAGGAAGAGCTGCCGGCGCTTTATACAGAGTTAGCGGAGGCCTTCCGGGGGCTTGATTCCTGGTCTGCCTTCATCATCACGGGCTATGAGGACGCGGAGAAATATTTCGGAAGAAAGGCAGATAAAAAGCGTAAGGTCTACAATGGGATGGCCCTTACGACGCTTTTGCAGTTCCTCGGTCCGAAGCCGCCGAAACGTCGGGAGGCAACCCCGGCCATGCTGAAAACCCCCGAAAAGGGCAATCAGAAATAGCTTGGCGGCAAAGAACCGTCCAATTCCCCAATTCCCCAACGGTGAGAAAGCTATTGACTTTTATGCCGTTTTTGCCGATAATGTAAGCAGAGGGAGACCTCTCGAGAAGCATACTCGTAAAAATGCTTTATATGCCTATGAAGTGGGATCCGTGATGGGATGCGGTGAACATGGAGGTTTACAAAGGTGGCAACCTACCATAGCCCATCTTAGCTACGGCGAAAGAAAGCTGCTTATTATGTTGACAAAGCCCTGCATAGAATGTAGGGCTTTTATCGTAGAAGAACAAACAGGGATAAGATTTATGAAGCTGCTGCGAAATATAACATCCGGACAAGAATCATATTTGAGTGGAACTATTTCGGGAAGTTAAGGTAACGTCATGGCTTACATATTTTATCTTACGGAGCAGATATTACAGATATTACAGATTTGACAGATGTGCGGTTTTCTTGCATAAAACACAGAAATAATCCGTATCCTGGTATATGGAAATATCAATATTTGTCTGTAAACTATAACAGCAAAGTAACACAGACCACAAACATGCATTGGAATGGAGGAAACATGGAAGCATTAGAAGCGATCCTGACAAGAAGAAGTACGAGAAAATATAAAGAAGAGATACCTGAAAAGGATCTTGTAGAAAGAATCATAGAAGCCGGGCGATATGCACCGAGCGGCTCAAACAGCCAGACCACGCATTTTATCGTATTTACAGATAAGGAAATTCTTACTGAAATGGCTGAGCTTGTAAAAGAAGAGTTTTCAAAAATGGAGGCTGGCCGTGACACATATGTTTCTTTGAGGAATTCGATCAATGCCTCCAGATCCGGAAATTATACTTTCCATTATGGAGCGCCGGTTTTCATTGTTGCTGCCAATAAGAAAGGATATGGAAATGCGATGGCGGACAGTGCCTGTGCTCTGGAGAACATGATGATCGCCGCGAATGCTCTTGATCTGGGGTCCTGCTGGATAAACCAGCTGCATTGGCTGGATGAGAATGAAAGGGTACGGGCTTTCATGGGTCATTATGGACTTAAAGAAGACGAGACAATTACAGGCGGACTCATTGTGGGATATCCGGATACGGGTCTGCCTGACAGAAAACCGCTTGAAAGAAAAGGGAATCCGGTGACGTGGGTAAAGTGAATCTGATGATCCGGATTTATCGGAATTGGATTACTGAATTGGAAGGCATAGGACGCGGGGATTGATGGATGATTTCTAAAATGGCAGTCATCGGAATTATGGGAGGTCTGCTTTGCGCTGCGGCAGATCTTTTGCTGGATCTGAAAGAACCGCAGAAGCTGAAATCATGGTGAAAGCAGGAAGAGGATATCTGGGTGCAGATGCCGCCAAGCTTTATCGTGAACTTGGAGAAGAAGACAAATGTGCCGAATTTTTTGAGAAGTCTAAGCAGCGTTATCAGAGCAGCATATTCCGCACAAATATGGTACAATAAGCTTATCAAGAGGGACTCCCAATACGGGTAAACATAGGGGGTCCTTCACGGGATTTTCTCTGAGTTAGATTTTTCAGAGAAAGGAGCATTTGTATGAAAGGAGCCGCTATGGTAGTACCGAATGAAATGATAACCAAAATGCAGTCATTGTCTGCTGAACAGATGTCTGCGGTCGCCAGTTTTGTTGATCAGCTTGCTTTATGTAAGCCTATTGACATACTAAACGACTTATGCATGAATGGCAGCGAGAATCCAATGACAGATGCAGAAGTGGCTGGTTTTGTTGCAGATGTAAGGAAAGAACGTCATGCTACTTGTAATTGATACCAATATAATCGTCAGTGCTATAAAGTCTGGAATTAAACAAGATCAGGATGGCAACTTGATATACACTAAGGCATACCGGCTTATGGCAGATGTTTTTAATGGAAAACACAGGATGGTTGTTTCCAAAGAAATCTTTGCCGAATACGAAGATGTGCTTCATCGCCCACGCTTGCAACTTGACGCATTAAAGGTTGAGAAATTTCTCGCTTTTATCAAACTGACTGCTGTATGGATAGAACCGGTACCAACAACGCTATCCCAGTTGGCGATGATTGATGAAGATGACAGGGTATTCTTTGATGCAGCCAAGTGCTTAAACATCAAATTGATCACTAATAATCTTAAACACTATCCGGTGCATGAATTACGAACAAAGCTTGATGAGCTTTATTAAATCAAGCAAAAACTGAATATTGAAAATACAGTCAATCCAATATCGGGTTGGCTGTATTTTTATGGTGCGCCCGGCGGGCGCACGTTCTAAGGGGTGAAAGTCCCTGATCTGCCCGGCAGTGGGAAGGATGCAGCCGGAGGCAAGGGCGTCGTCGTGAGGCGGGGTCTGAAGGAAGCCCGAGGCAAAGCACTGGCCTGACGAACAGAAATCCCGAATAGGCTGTGAAGCGTGGATAAGGCCGCCATACAGGCTGAAGTCCAATAACTGCACGGAACGCCAGCAGTAGACGGGGCAGGTATAAGTGCGAAAGAACGTGTGGGTACCCGGG
>JAILQQ010000073.1 GCA_024698885.1 Lachnospiraceae bacterium
ACCGGGTACATTTCCGTAATGATCGCATCGATGAGGCAATTCTGAATCACTTCCTGCTGAGCGATCCGGTCAGGAAGCTTCAATACCGCTCTCTATATAGTTATACGTAAGAAATCGAAAAATGGCAACAATGTATTCAAAAATCAAGAAACAGATTCTGTAATCTATTGGTTCAATTTTCTTGAGGTGAACCTTGGGACAGAGGCTTTTCATAAGCTCTTTGAAATCTGTTTAACAGACAATGGCAGTGAATTTAAACGGGTCGATGACCTGGAACTCTCCCCGGACGGTACGACAAGGACAAGCGTCTACTACTGTTGAACGACCCTCCAAATTTGGAGGGTCGTATTTGTTTCCCGGCCGGATCATTTCCTTTATGATTTCTCATATCATTTCATATATCATTTCTTATAATAATTGATCAGACATCCGTCGAGAATGATCTGCCTTTCGCTGTCGGTAAGACTGCCAAGCCGCAGCGTAAATTCCGAAAGCTCGTTTTCTTTTACCGCGAAAGCCCGGATCTCCTCTCTCTTTTCGGAAACTGCCTGCCTGATATCCGGAATGAAAATATAATCCAGATTACGGAAGGGAAGCTTTTCATGCGCCGAATCGATCAAAAACGGCAGCATGCCCCAGTTGATCAGATTAGAACGATACCGCTTCGTCGCATACTCGTTGGCGATATTGGCAAGTCCCCCGAGAACTCTCTGACAGGAGGCCGCCTGCTCTCTGGCGGAACCGTCTCCCGGCTTTACCGCAAAGATCGTCGACCCAAAGCCGGTATTTTCAAACGTTACCGCAGGGAAGCTTTTCCTGATCACAGTGATCGCCGCGGAAAGCTCCGGCTGACTGCCCGGGTCAAATTCTCCGCCTGCTTCTGCTGCCTGCTCTCTCGCATCCTCCAGTTTCTTCACTTCCTTCGCCCGTCCCACATAGGCAGGATCCTTCCGGGACAGAGCAAATTCCGCCAGTCCTAACGGATTTGAACGATAGGAAGAGGTTTCACCGGAAGGGATCAGTTCGTCTGTCGTCGTCACCGGATCATGGATCTCCGAAACGACCCGTAACAGAATATTCTCGGGAAGCGCGATCATCACAGGCCAATCCTTGATATTCGGCCCAAGCTTCACCGCTACGGAAGGATCCGGCTTTCCTGCCGCGTCAAAGACCCGATTCTGATAGATCTTCCGATCGAAGAAATAGCGGTAGGTCTTTAAGGTATCTGCCGTAAGCAGTTCATCCGCTCCCGTCAGTACGCCTCTGTTTGCAGCGGTCGCCGCGATGGAACGGGCATCCATCAAGGCCACCGAGGCAATCTGTCCGTTCTGGAGCTTCGAGCCTTCCCTGTTCGGGAAATTCCTGGTGGAATGGCGGATCGAGAAGGCGTTGTTGGCCGGCGTATCGCCCGCGCCGAAGCAGGGACCGCAGAAGGCGGTCTTTAATACCGCGCCTGTCTCCATGAGCTTTGCGGCACAGCCGTTCTTCAAAAGCTCCATATAAACCGGTATGGAAGCCGGATAAACGCTTAAGGTAAATTCATCTGAGCCGATGCTCTTTCCCTCTAAAATATCCGCTGCCGCGCAGATATTCTCAAAACCGCCGCCGGCACAGCCCGCGATGATCCCCTGTTGTACATGCAGCTTTCCGTCGATCACCTTATCCTGAAGGCTGTAGGGCACCTGTCCGTCAAGGCTTACCTGCGCTTTCTTTTCCACGTCCGCAAGGATATCCCGAAGATTTTCCTTAACCTCACTGATCGTATAGGTATTGCTGGGATGGAAGGGCATCGCGATCATCGGCCGGATTGCGGAAAGATCCACCTCGATACAGCCGTCGTAATACGCGTTCTCACCGGGCTTTAATTCCCGATAGGCCTCTTTCCTGCCGTGGATCTCATAGAATTCCCCGATTTTCTCATCCGTCTGCCAGATAGAGGAAAGACAGGTGGTCTCCGTCGTCATCACGTCCACGCCGATCCGGAAATCCGCGGAAAGTGACGAAACGCCCGGTCCGATAAATTCCATCACCTTATTTTTGACCGTGCCCTTTTCGAACACGGCGCCGATAATGGCAAGGGCCACATCCTGCGGTCCGACGCCCGGCACCGGTTCTCCGGTCAGATAAACCGCCACGACCTCCGGGCAGTCGATATCATAGGTCTTCTTTAAGAGCTGCTTCACAAGCTCAGGTCCGCCCTCTCCGACCGCCATCGTACCAAGCGCGCCGTAGCGGGTATGCGAGTCGGAGCCAAGGATCATCTTTCCGCTCTCCGCCAACATCTCTCTGGCAAACTGATGGATCACGGCCTGATGCGGCGGTACATAGATCCCGCCATAGCGCTTCGCGCAGGACAGGCCGAAGACATGATCATCCTCGTTGATCGTTCCGCCCACCGCGCAGAGGGAATTATGACAGTTCGTCAGCACATAGGGGATCGGAAAGCTCTCAAGCCCCGAAGCCCGTGCGGTCTGGATGATCCCCACAAAAGTGATATCATGGGAGGTAAGCTTGTCAAACGAGATCTGAAGCTTCTCCATATTACCGGAGCGGTTATGATCCTTGAGGATGCGCCAGGCAATAGTCTGCTCCCTTGCTTCCTCTTTCCTTACCCCCGAAAGATCCTCCGAAATCTTGCCGTCCTTATAAAATACACCATGATCATATATCTTAATCATTTCAAAAAGCCCTCATACCGCTGAGGAATTTACAGCGTAACCTTGTCCAAATGCCAGATGTCTTCAACATATTCCTGGATCGTCCGATCCGACGAGAACTTCCCGCAGCTTCCGATATTTAAGATCGCCATCTTCGCCCAGTTCTTCTCATCCTTATAGGCCTCACCGACCCGCTCCTGTGCCAGCGCATAGGCCTTGAAATCCTTCAGGATAAAGTAGGTATCCGCCTTTGCCGTGCTCTGGGTATTTAAAAGCGAATTGTAAAGATCCCGGAAGCGGTCCGGATCGTTGCGCGAGAAGGTTCCGTTGATCAGCTGCATCAGGACCTTACGCACATCCGGGTCATTATTGAAGATCTCCGTCGGATTATAGCCGCCGAAGTTCTCATACTTAATGACCTCCTCCGAACTCAGGCCGAAGATAAAGGCATTCTCCTCTCCCACCTCTTCGACGATCTCCACATTGGCGCCGTCCATGGTCCCTAACGTGATCGCGCCGTTTAACATGAACTTCATATTACCGGTTCCGGAGGCCTCTTTGCTGGCCGTCGAGATCTGCTCGGAAACATCCGCCGCCGCGAAGATCCACTCGGCATTGCTGACCCGGTAATCCTCGATAAAGACAACCTTGATCTTGCCGTTAATGGACGGATCATTATTGATAACGTTAGCCACGGAGGTGATCAGCTTGATGGTCAGCTTCGCGTTCCGATAGCCGGCCGCGGCCTTCGCGCCGAAGATAAAGGTCCTCGGATAGAAATCCATATCGGGATTTTCCTTGATCTTATTATAAAGATGCATGATATGCAGAATATTTAAGAGCTGGCGCTTGTACTCGTGCAGACGCTTGACCTGCACGTCAAAGATCGAACGCGGATCAACCTCAATACCGTTATGCTCGAGAATATAGGCCGCCAGGCGTACCTTGTTCTGATATTTGATATTTAAGAATTCCTGCTGCGCCTTCTCGTCATCCGCGTAGACCTTCAGCTTGCTGATCGCCGGCAGGTTCGTGATCCAGTCGGCACCGACATGGGCCGTTACCCAGTCCGCCAGCAGCGGATTGCCGTGCAGTAAAAATCTCCTCTGGGTGATCCCGTTGGTCTTATTATTGAACTTCTCCGGCATCATCTCGTAGAAGTCCTTTAATTCCTGATTCTTTAAGATCTCGGTATGCAATCTAGCCACGCCGTTTACGGAGAAGCCGGCGCAGATCGCCAAATGCGCCATCTTGACCTGTCCGTCATAGATAATGGCCATCTTGCGCACCTTTTCCTCATTGCCGGGATATTTTGCCCGGATCTGCTCGATAAAGCGGCGGTTGATCTCCTCGATGATCTGATAGATCCTCGGTAAGAGCCTTGAAAACAGCTCGATCGGCCATTTCTCCAGCGCTTCCGACATGATGGTATGGTTCGTATAGGCGCAGGTCTTCGTCGTGATGGCCCAGGCCGCGTCCCATCCGATATTGTAATCGTCCATGAGGATACGCATTAATTCGGCAACAGTCACCGTGGGATGGGTATCGTTTAACTGGAACACCACCTTCTCCGGCAGCTTATGGATATCCTTATGGTTGCGCATATACTTCTCCACCGCTTCCTGAATGCTGGCGGAAATAAAGAAATACTGCTGCTTTAAGCGCAGCTCCTTCCCGGCATAGTGATTGTCATTGGGATACAGCACCTCGCAGATATTCCGGGCCAGGTTCTCCTGCTCCACCGCCATCCGATAGTCACCCTTATCGAAGGAATCCAGAGAGAAGCATTCCACCGGCTGCGCGTCCCAGATCCGGAGCGCGTTTACAATACCGTTGCCGTAGCCGACGATCGGCAGATCGTAGGGGATCGCCTGTACCGACTGATAATTCTCCTGAGAGAAATGATGCTCGCCGAATTCATCGGTATCCACCCGGACATTGCCGCCGAATTTAACGATCTTTGCGTATTCCGGCCGCTTTAATTCGAAGGGATAGCCATCCTTCAGCCAGTTATCCGGCACCTCTACCTGATAACCGTCCCGGATCTCCTGCTTGAACATACCGTAACGGTAGCGGATACCGCAGCCGTAAGCACTGTAGCCAAGCGTCGCGAGAGAGTCTAAGAAGCAGGCCGCAAGCCGTCCCAGACCGCCGTTTCCGAGTGCCGGATCTCTTTCCTGATCCTCTACCTGATCGATATTGACGCCAAGCTCGTCAAGCGCCGCGGCCACCTCTTTATATTCCTTTAAGTTGATCAGGCTGTTGCCGAGCGCCCGGCCCATCAGAAATTCCATGGAAAGATAGTAGACCGTTTTCGGATCCTTTTCCTCGTAGGCCTTCTGCGTATTCATCCAGTTCTCGATGATCGTATCCTTAACCGCGTAGCAGACGCCCTGGAAGATCTGCTGCTCACTGGCCTCCTCCAGATTTTTCCGGTAAAGCGTCTTGACATTGTTAATGACCTCTTTTTTAAAGGCCTCCTTGTTGAATTTTTTCACCGTTGTCTTAGCCACGTATCTTTCTCCTCTCTAATTTTTCTTAACGCCTAACGTTACATTTTCGTCGTTTATCTTCCATTCCTTCTCATAACCTTCAATAACGCCTGTTATGATATCCTCGGCCAGTACTTCCTTCTTGATCGTTTCGCGATTGTCCGAAAGCACCTGCTCGATCTTCTCATTTCCTTTTTCATAAAGCGTGATCCGGTCCATGACCTCAAAGCCCGCTTCCTTCCGCATCGTCTGCACCTTCGAGATGATCTCCCGCACAAAGCCCTCCTCGATGAGCGCAGGCGTCAGGTTCGTATCGAGCACGACCGTCATTTGATTGTCACTCTCCGTGACAAAGCCTTCCTTCTCGATGATCTCGATCAGCAGGTCATCCTTTTCAAGGCTCGCCTGCTCGCCGTCGAGATCCAGCGTCAGAACGCCCTTTTCATTGAGCTCGTCCATCGCGGCGTTGCCGTCAAGAGCCGTCAGGGCCTCCCTGATCTTTCCGAGGAGCTTACCGTATTTGGGTCCCACGGTCTTAAGCTGCGGCTTGAAGCTGTAGGAGGTGAACTCCCGTACATCGTCTGTGAAAACGACTTCCTTGACGTTCAGCTCGTCCTTGACGATAGCGGTATGGAATTCCTCCAGATCCTTCAGTGCCTCGCCTCTGGCAAACATCCGCGCGATGGGCTGCCTGTTTTTGATATTGGCGGTATTACGCGCGGCGCGGCCCATGACAACCAGCTTCAGGACCGTATCCATGGTCTTTTCGAGCTCCGGTTCGATGAAGCTCTCGTTGACCTTCGGGAAATCACATAAGTGGATGCTCTCGGGGGCATTCGGATCGATACCGCGCACGATATTCTGATAGATCGCCTCGGTAATGAAGGGGACCATCGGCGCCGCCGCCTTGCTGATCTCAACCAGCGAGGTATAAAGCGTCATATAGGCGTTTATCTTGTCCTGCTCCATCCCCTTGGCCCAGAAGCGCTCCCTGCTCCTTCTGACATACCAGTTGGAAAGATCATCCACGAATTCCTGCAATGCCCTTGCGGCCTCGGGGATCTTATAGGTCTCGAGATCCCTGTCGACTTCCTTGATCGTCGAATTGAGCTTTGACAGGATCCATTTATCGAGCACCGCCAGCTTGTCATATTCCAGTGTATATTTCGTCGCGTCGAACTGATCGATATTCGCGTACAGAACAAAGAAAGCATAGGTATTCCAGAGGGTTCCCATGAATTTCCGCTGGCCCTCCACTACCGCGCGGCCATGGAAGCGGTTCGGCAGCCACGGCGCGGAATTGATATAGAAATACCACCGGATCGCGTCGGCCCCATAGGTCTTTAACGCGTCGAAGGGATCTACCGCGTTCCCCTTGGATTTACTCATTTTCTGGCCATTTTCGTCCTGTACGTGCCCGAGGACGATCACGTTCTCATAAGGCGCTTTGTTAAATAACAGCGTAGATTCCGCAAGCAACGAATAGAACCAGCCGCGGGTCTGGTCCACGGCCTCGGAAATAAACTGGGCCGGGAACTGTTCCTTAAACAGATCTTCATTCTCAAAAGGATAGTGATGCTGCGCAAAGGGCATGGCACCCGAATCGAACCAGCAGTCGATGACTTCCGGTACCCGGCGCATGGTTTTTCCGCACTTCGGGCAGGTTCCCGTAAAATCGTCGATATAAGGCTTGTGCAGCTCAACGGTCCTTGCGTCCTCGCGGCCGGAGAGCTTATAAAGATCCTCCCTTGAGCCTACCGCCTCTTCGTGACCGCAGTCTTCACAGATCCAGATATTTAACGGCGTTCCCCAGTAACGGTTTCTGGAGATCCCCCAGTCCTGAATATTCTCGAGCCAGTCGCCGAAGCGGCCCTTCCCGATGGATTCGGGGATCCAGTTGATCGTATCATTGTTCCGGATCAGATCGTCCTTCACCGCGGTCATTTTGATAAACCAGGTATCCCTGGCGTAATAGATGAGCGGCTTGTCACAGCGCCAGAAGTGCGGGTAGCTGTGCTCGAAAACAGGCGCCTCGAAAAGGAGCTCCCGTTTTGCGAGATCCTTTATCACCTCTTTATCCGCGTCCTTTACAAACATCCCCGCAAACGGCGTGTCCGCGGTCATATCACCCTTCGTATCCACAAACTGGAAGAACGGCAGATCGTAAATCCGTCCCATCCGGTAGTCGTCTTCACCGAAGGCCGGCGCATTATGAACAACGCCGGTTCCGTCGGTCAGCGTTACATAGTGGTCGCAGATCACGTACCAGCAGCGCTTTCCGTTCAGTCTGTCCTCCGGCACAGGATATAGCGGCTCGTAATCCGTGTATTCCAGTTCCTTTCCGGTGACTGTTTTCAAAATCTCATAGAGAGGCTCGTTTTCTTCTTTTTTCTGGTCGGAGAGCTTTTTTAATACCGTATCGAGCAAAGCTTCCGCCAGGATATAGTAATTGCCGTCCACGGCCTTTACGATCGCGTATTGCTCGTCCGGGTTCACGCAGAGCGCCACATTGCTCGGCAGCGTCCAGGGCGTGGTGGTCCAGGCGAGGATCCAGGTCTTTCCCTCTCCGCCGATATCAAAAGGAGAACCGGCCTTTACCTTAAACTTCGCGGTCGCAGAGCGCTCCTTTACGTCCATATAGCCCTGCGCCACCTCATGGGAGGATAAAGGCGTTCCACAGCGCGGACAGTAGGGCACGATCTTATGCCCCTTATACAGAAGCCCCTTCTTCCAGATCTCCTTTAACGCCCACCATTCCGACTCGATATAGTCGTCATGATAGGTTACGTAGGGATTGTCCATATCCGCCCAGAAGCCGACCGTAGCGGAAAAATCCTCCCACATGCCCTTATACTGCCAGACGGATTCCTTGCATTGCTTGATAAAAGGCTCCAGACCATAGGCTTCGATCTGCTCCTTACCGTCAAGGCCGAGCTTCACCTCAACCTCCAGTTCCACAGGCAGTCCGTGGGTATCCCAGCCGGCCTTGCGGGGCACCTGATAGCCCTTCATTGTCCGGTAGCGGGGGATCATATCCTTGATTACACGGGTCAGCACATGCCCGATATGGGGCTTGCCGTTGGCTGTCGGCGGACCGTCGTAAAACGTATAGATCTCGCCTTCCTTTCGGTTTTCCATGCTCTTTCTGAAAATATCATTCTCTTTCCAGAACTTCTCGACTTCCTTTTCTCTTTCAACAAAACCAAGATCTGTTGATACCTTTTTGTACATCTTTCTTCCTCTGACTTTCTGTTTCCTGTATATTTATTTATATATCTATCTGTTTTTTTCCAGCAGATCCATCTTCAGATCATACAGCTTCGGAGACAGATCCACGTAAACCTTATGGGGATTTTCAAAACGCTTGGTCTCATCCCAGAGCGTATCCTTCTCCTTGGTGCAGAAATCCCGGATCTCCATGGTTTTCGGCGACTGATAAACGCACTCCCCCTTTTGAAAGATAGGGACTAAGATCTCCTTCATCGTATAACTGCCGGGTTCCAGGATCGTTTTCTTCCAGGGTTCGTTCGGATCAAATAACAGCAGCGAGTTCTTTTCATCAAAGCTTTCCTCCACCAGACAGATCAGATCCGCCCTGATCTTTCCGGTGCTGTTCTCATAGATCCGGTATACGGTCTTATTGCCGGGGTTCGTTACCTTTTCGCTGTTCTCGGAAAGCTTGATCTTCGGGATAAACCTTCCGTCCTCCCCCATGACCGCCGCCAGCTTGTATACGCCGCCGAAAGCCGGATTATCCTTTGAGGTGATCAGATTTGTCCCGACACCCCAGGAGGTGATCTGGCAACCCTGCATCTTCAGGGATTCGATCAGATATTCATCCAGATCGTTCGACGCCGATATGACCGCATCGGGGAAGCCTGCTTCATCCAGCATTTTTCTGGCCTTTTTGGAGAGGTAGGCCAGATCGCCGCTGTCGAGGCGGATACCGTAAAACGTAAGCGGGATTCCCGCTTCCCGCATTTCCGTAAAGACCCGGATCGCGTTCGGCACACCGGATTTTAACGTGTCGTAGGTATCGACCAGCAATATACAGGCGTCCGGATACAGTTCCGCATAAGCCTTAAATGCCGTATATTCATCGGAAAAGCTCATGATCCAGCTATGGGCATGGGTCCCCTTTACGGGCACGTCAAACAGCTGTCCGGTCAAAACATTGGAGGTACCGATGCAGCCGCCGATCACAGCGGCCCTGGCGCCGTATATGCCCGCGTCCGGTCCCTGGGCGCGTCTTAAGCCGAATTCCATGATCCCGTCGCCCTTTGCCGCGTAACAGACTCTGGCGGCTTTCGTCGCGATCAGGCTCTGGTGGTTGATGATATTTAAGATCGCGGTCTCCACAAGCTGCGCCTCCATGATCGGCGCGACCACCTTTACGAGAGGCTCTCTCGGGAAAATGACCCGGCCCTCCTCGATGGCGTAGATATCTCCCGAAAACCGGAAATTCCTCAGATATTCCAGAAAATCCTCTTCGAAGATCGAGAGGGAGCGGAGATAGGAAATATCCGCCTCCTCAAACCTTAATTCCTTTATATAGCTGATCAGCTGTTCAAGGCCCGCACAGATGGCATATCCGCCGTTACAGGGATTCTTGCGGTAAAAGGCATCGAAGATCACCCGCTTATTCTGGTCTTTGTTCTTGAAATAGCCCTGCATCATCGTAAGCTCATACAGGTCTGTCATTAAAGTAAGATTCTGTCTGTCCATATAGCATCCTCGTCTGCGCCGGTTCGCCTGCGAATCGTGCGCTTAGGCACGAACCTGTTCATGCCTATCCGCAATCAATATTTTTAAAATCCTTATCGGCGAACGGGCTGCCGATATCACAGCGCCCGTGGTGGTGAACCTCTTTTACGAAGTCCTCCCGTTCGGTTTCAACCCTGTGTACACCGATGCGGCTCACGCCTTCATTGGTCTTTTCATCCAACATCCTGATGACTTCTTCGATTTCCTTATCCGTAGGCATTATATACTCCTTCCGCGCCGAGTCGGTCTGCTATACATTATATTGGCGTAAGCTCCGAATTACAAGGTATAACTGTTCAGAACCCATTGGTTTCTGCATAGTTACAGATCCGTTTCCTTTAGGCTGTCCGGTACGCATTCGAGGACGCGCTTCTTCGGGATCTGGCAGAATATCTCGACTAATTCCGCGTCCAGCTGCTTTCCCGCAACCTCTATCATGATGGCGACAGCCTCCTCATAGCTTCTCGGTTCCTTATAGGAACGGCGCATGGTGATGGCGGAATACGTATCTGCTACGGAGATCAGACGGGAGGCAAACGGAATACTGTCCTTTAGGATGCCGTAATAGCCCTGCCCGCTGATCTGCTCATGATGATATTCGATCCAGGGGAATATTTCGCGAAAAGAAAATAACGGCTTCAGAATATCTACGCCAAGCTTCGGATGATTCCGCATGATCTTCCATTCTTCCTCTGTCAGCTTCTCGGGTTTATTCAGAATCTCCTCGGGAATCCCTAATTTCCCGATATCATGCATCAAAGCGGCAAATTCAAGACTGACGCGGTTTAACCTGCTTCGTTTTTCAAGCGGAAGGTAATCATAAAGAAGCATGCACAGATTACGGACGTATTGACTGTGCCCCTTTAAATTAGGATCTCTCGCATCCACAACGCCGATCAGCGTTTCGGCTATATTCAGACAGTTTTCCTTCACCGTGTTTATCATCCGCATCAAAAGCGTCAGCACGATCGACACGAATATACTGCCGCCAAAGAGGATCCCGGCTATCATCAGATCCGGATTCCCTAAAAAGGCTACCAGTAGATAGCCAACCAGGAAAAAGCAGAGTAGGATACAGGCCACTCCCTTCCAGAATGAATTCTTTTTCCCACCGCTTGACAGAACGTCTTTCGTATTTCTCAGGAAATTGACATACCGGATAATATTATTGACCATCAGTATGGCGCCCAGTATGATCATCAGATAGATTATCGTTTTCATCTCGTAACTGTTTCAGACGCGTAACAATTCAGGTTTTGGTCCGAATTGTCACTTCATCTCAACGTTTTATCCTGTAATATTTTAATAGAACCACAATCATAATATTTTATCATACTTCCTGCATTTTGTAAAAAAAAAGGAGTGCATCCCGCAGGATCCAGTCCTTTTTTCCGATCCGGCCCGAGAACGGACCGAATCGACATAGTTCCGAAGAGGCGACTGCCGGATTTGAACCGGCGAATCAGGGTGTTGCAGACCCACGCCTTACCACTTGGCTAAGTCGCCCTGGCTAAATGTTTTCGCTTCGCTATGAGCGCAGCGTTTGCGAGCCCGAGGCGCACGCTTTTCGCGCCGATACGAGCAAAAAGCGGAGCGTTTGCGAGCCCGAGGAGTAACGAGAAATCTTTCGCCCCTCAACTCTTTTCCGGGGGTCTCACGAACTGAAGTTCGTTCGACTGTTTCGATTTTCCGCCGGAAAATCGAAACCGTGACTCCGACGGGAATTGAACCCGTGTTACCCCCGTGAAAGGGTGATGTATTAACTTCTTGACGAAGGAGGTTTGTTAAATAATGAATGGAATAAACCGAAGTTCATTCCTGTATGCACGATCCGCCTCGCGAATCGGTGCGGTTTTGAAAAATCCCTGCGTCAAAAAGTTCTCCCAGAATCATAGCAGGTATGAAATTCCAAGGAGAATTTTTCTGACATCATG
>JAILQQ010000082.1 GCA_024698885.1 Lachnospiraceae bacterium
GCTTCTGAGAAGTGCTGCATAGCCTATTGAGCTTCCAACCGTGTCAGAGTCAGGTTTCTTATGTCCCGACACATAAATCGTGCCATTTATCTCACCCATACCCTCCATATCACTTCTGTTAAGTATGACATTGAGTTCTTGCTCCCGCTTGTACTGGGATTGCACCTGATTGACTCCGAGAAAGTATCCTCCGACTCCGGCCACAATAAATACCACGATCAGAATCGCAATCCCGAAAGTCTGCTTATTTGCTTTTTCATTCATCAATTTATTTTTTTACCTTTCCCGGACCAACCTTCGTTATTGCTCCGGTGCTCTACTCAGTATTTCAAATGAATATTCCCTGCAATTATCAAAACAGCGATAAATAAAACCGTTGAAATAACGGTGATGATAAGTCGTACCGTCTTAACGGTGCTATTCTTGATACCAATTAACAGAAAGATCCCGGAAACAATGCTGACAACAGCAAATATGATCCAGATATTCTACTCTTGAAAGACTTGCTCAAGACTGTAGTATTGTACCACAAGATAATAATATGTGAAAAAGCCCGCCACAGGCTTCTCTTAAAGCTCAATGGCGGACTTCACATTTTTCCTATCCGGGAAAAACATCAGAATCCAAAGGAATTCATGTACGTATCGGTTATTTTCTGAGACTCTTCCATATACACATCCATCAGTTTTTGGGACCACTCCTCGTATGTGTCATACGGATCGCCCTTCTTCAGCATGATCTCAGCCATTTTGCCAACTCCCTCATTGCTGATCTCAGCCAAAACCTGCACCTTCTTATTGCTCAGCTCGGCAAGAGCCTGCATATCTCCAGAAATATCCGCTGACTCCTTTTTGTATTCCTCGATGAGCTCCGGGGTTTTATCCTTTATCTTCTTTGAATACTCATCAAGCACATCCTGATAGGTTGCTTTGCTGCCAAGGGAGAACCCTTCACCATCTTCTGTCTCGTCCCCGGTTCCCACTGCCTCTTTAACATCAGATGCAACCTCGTTCAGCTGATCAAGAAGTTCGCTGGCAGCCTCTTCGATCTCCTTCTCAGAGACATCTGCTCCAACGTCCGTATTATCCGGTTCCTGTTTGGCCGTATCAACAGGCTCCTGTACAGGGGGCGGCGGGGGTGCGTCCCCGGTATTTGAATTCGAGGAACAACCTGCGATGATCACCGCCATTAACAAAATGACACCAAGGAAACTTGCTCTAAACCTTCTCATAACTTACCTCCTTCATTCTCTTCCATATCAGGGCGGATCACCCTGTAACCATAAGATTCAAGCGTAGAAATAACATCCGGCGTAATATTGACCTTAAGGTCAGCCTTATTTATCCCTTCACTTTCAATGATCCTGTACAGATCACCCACAGGTACATTTATCACTTCGGAAACCCTTTTAAGATTATCCCGGTCCGGAAGACCGCCGTCCGTCTCCCATTTAGCAACTGCAGATTTAGAAACCCCGATCCTCTCTGCCAGCTCTTCCTGAGAAAGCCTCAAGAATTTCCTTCTCATCGCGATAAACTGCCCCAGACTTTTATTTTCACCCAAGTTTCTGCCTCCTTCAAATCACTTTTCGCTTACGCTGCGTAAACCGGTTCTGAATTCTTCTTTACAATACCAGGGTTTAAAAAGAAAAATCCCCACCAAAACGGTGGGGGAATTCTCAGCGTATTCTTTTACTCATCTATAGAGAGCTTTTTCAGCCCCTGTTTTTCAAGGATATCATCGATCTCGCCAAGGTCAAAGATCCGGTTATTCAGAGCCACTATGATACAGGCATCCCGCGGCTCCTTGGCGTAAAGGCTCTTCATATCATAAAACTTCAAGGCCCTGTTGATCTCGTCCGTACTGAAGTGTCCTGCAATGCAGAGGCGGATTATCATATCCCGGTTCTTCGTATGCTTCTCCATCCTCAGGATCTGACCGCCGTAGGATTCCGTAACCCCGGCGAAGGAATAAACATCCTTAAGCTTTATGTTCTTCTTATCCAGAACGGCCCTCACATAATAATAAAAAGCCTTCTCATCAGCCATGTAACTCTTATTCTCCTTAAAATAAGAGTCAAGCTGATCCGGAGTCATATTCTCCAGAAGAGCATTCAGTTCATCCGTAGGCTTATCCTGCAAGGTTTCCTCCTTCAAGCCAGTCCAGCTCCGCAATAAGCTCTTCAGCCGTATATCTCTTCTCCGCTTCCAGACTAATGCAGCGCTCAATTATTTCCCATATCTTCCCGGGAGCCTTTTCTTCCTTTGGAAGCTTAAGAGTGATCATCTCATTAAGCATCACGCCGACGGCATAGATATCCGTCTTTGCAGAGGAAGCAGAAAGCCCGTAACCCACCTGCTCCGGCGCAGCGTAATCTCTGGTGCCCATATACCGTGTGTCATCAGTCTTGTCGGGATCAAACCATTTCGCAACGTTCATATCGAGGAGATATACCTCACCCTCCGGAGTGATAATGATATTAGAGGGTTTCACATCTCTATGAATGATGGGGGTTGAGAGACTATGAAGATCCTTAAGAATAGTACAGACATCCCTGATCACCCGGACGGCTCTGTCTTCCGGGAAAGGACCCTTCTCCAGAAGGTCTGAAACCGTACTGCCCTCAATAAACTCCTCAATGACGATCAGGCAGTTATCGCTTTCAAAAAGATCCTTTATCAGCGGCATATGCGATACGGGATGAACCTTAAGGAATTCGAATACGCTTTTATTATAATCCGCAAGAAGCTTTTTAATATAAAGGGTTCCGGTTTCCCGATCCCGGGCAAGAATGATATTCTCCCTGCCTTCAACGCATCTTTCGTCCTCATATATGGATAATTCCAGAGCATCCGCATCCGATAAACCCCTGTAAGGATTCCGGAGCTCCGCCTGGAATTCATCCTCTGAAACATATAGTTCACTTATATCGATCTTATTAATGAAGCCGCACTCCGTGCACTTCCACTCGCCACAATCCTCATTAAAGCCCGGCTGGGTATTCAGCATTTTTCCACAACCATCACAGATCCAGGAGATATCAGAAGGCGCGTAAACATCCGGGTTTATCAGCATTTCCCCACAGCCCTTGCAGATCCAGTATGGAAGATCATTACTGTAGCCTTTCTGCAACGGAAGGGTGGCATTACAGCGGGGGCAGAATTCTTGTTGGATTTCGGTATTATTTTCAAGCTTTATATTAGATTTCAATATTATTCGTATTCTATCAATTAATTTTTATACATCAATATTATTGTATATTAACCAAATTAGCTTATAATATCTCTTCCAAACTATCTGCGGTTTCTGAAACAAAGCACTCCGCATTTCTCTCATAGTAATCAAATGTCTTGTTTTCTGTCAGCACGTGTCTTATAGATGCTATCAATTCTCTGTCCGCCGGAAGCCATTTCACGTCATCCAGCTGATCTGCTGTAAGCCATCTTGCATCCTCGGCCTCTTTCAATTCGAGCTGCCCAGACTTAATCTTTGCCCAGAAACAGTCCATTGACAGATGAAACTCAGGGTAATCATATTCGATGGTTCTGATCAGTTCTCCTACTTCTATCTTTGCGGTTAGTTCTTCCCGGATCTCCCGCATCAAGGCTTGCTGCGGAGTCTCCCCTTCTTCGATCTTCCCTCCGGGAAATTCCCACCAGCCTTTATATTCACCGTACCCTCTGGCGGTGGCGAATATCCTGTCTTCATTCCGGATAACCGCCGCCACCACTCTTATTGTTTTCATGTTATTACTTTACTCCAGAGCCACAAGGTAAAAAACAGAATATGATCATCCATTTTAGGCTGATTGCTTAATTATTTCAATTCACAAAGGATCCCCTTCTCAGTTATATGGAGAACCTTCCCCTTTGCCCGCTTTTTGAAACATCCCAGCATTCTGCCGGCGCTATAACTGTCACCCATAACGGTATACGGGCTGTTGGCAACATATCCAATCTTCCCAAATCCTTTTACTTCTACACGGATAGCTTCCTTATCGTGCTCATTCTTCGGTTCCTTTTTGAGCTTAACTTTCATCCCCGGCTCCAGAAACTCATTTCCGTAGTAATAGTTTGTTCCAGTCAGTGTAAAATAAACCTTTCCCATAATTCCTACCTCTCTTTTCTTTCAGTCTATTTGCTCAAAAATCAGGTATATGTGATAAGTTCAGAATATCTTTGAGATCTTTGCGGATAAAAGCATTGCTCCGATGAACAGTATGATCCCCGGGGAGCTTGCAAATACAATGCAGGCCACAGAAAGGATCCCAATGATTATCAGAGCCTTGTTATGCTCCCTTTTTTCGTGAGATTTCCGGATCGTGTCTAACGTTTCATCCCATTTCCTGCTCTCCTCCTCGCTCATGCAGGAGCCGCTACAACCATAATAATCATCCGGATCATAACCTGCATCCTCCAGAGCATCCCTTCTTTCATCCTCATCCATGTCATCTAGATCGTCCGGATCAAGGTATGTAAGATTACCGGGTTCATAACCGTCATCATCGCTTTCTTTCTCAACATACCCGGTCAAAAAAACGAGTCTATCCAATTGCTCCACAGGGTTCAGGACTCCGTCAACATCATAATCGAACATTCTGTCAATCTCGTTCTCTACCGGCTTATCACGAAAATCCAGATCCAACATATGCTCACCTGCCTCGTATTATATAGTCATACCCATTCTTTATCTATTCTAGTGTAACGGGTATGCTGTTAAAGATGCTGTGGTTGGAGCCTTTCGGGAAACCATCAAGTGGTAGACGGTGAGAACCAATCCACAGCATCTTTAACAGCATACCCGTTACACTAGAATAGGTAAAGAATGGGTATGACTATATAATACGAGGCAGGTGAGC
>JAILQQ010000089.1 GCA_024698885.1 Lachnospiraceae bacterium
TTATGCGAATAATCGTATTCCAAGATATCCTCGGCATACTTGATTATTTCCTCAGTATGCTCTTTGCCGAAATCCGTTAAAAAACTGCCCATTACCATTTTGGCAAACGCAGGTAGATATTTTACAGGGATATAATCAGATTCGGAGATATGAAAAATATAAAGATATAGAACCGTCATCATTGAATAAGTATCTTTTCTGTTGCTTTTCATCATGAAATCCACATACGACTGAATTTCATTACGCAAGACAGCCTCATCAGTTGAAGCCAAAATATCTGCTATTATCTTTTGTGGATATGCTTCCTCAACCGTTTTAGGATTTGATTCCGAATAGAGATCAATGAGATTTCCAAGGTCCTTTCTGTCATTTCGGTACATGGTGAGATAATACTCATAGCCCTCTACATCGACATAATATCCTTCGTCTATAGCTTCGCTTATCTCTTTATAACACTTTCTCTGTCGCCCTGTTGCATCATTTAAGTTGAAGCTATCCTCTTCCTTGGGATTCCAAGGTTCTATATCGATTTTTCGGGTCTTTTTTTTGTCCATATCTAATTTCGTTCGAAATATAATAACACAGTTTGATATCGCTACGGCTTGGCGGTCGAGATTATGTAAAAGTGGAACGTGGTTTATATTACCATAGTATGGTAGATTCTATTTTGAATTATAATTACTGTAAAAGATAAACTTCATGATATTACTAAATGCTTAAATCTTAGATGGATTGAATGCTCTGTATCTATAGAGTTTACTGAGAGCATGAGATCTAAAATTGAAATTGAACAGTGCCCATCAGTCGGTCGATATTGTTTCGCTGCTTTAGAAATATGGGAGTAGTTGTTGTGATAGCAAACAGTAGCTATACGAAAAAGATTTTCCCCGAATACCGCCGGATGTCCTCTTCGGTCTTAATCTATGCCTACCATAACAGAGGTCGCTTTGATAACTGCATAGGCTTCTTTTCCTACCGCAAGCTCAAGCTCTTTAATTGCGTTCATAGAAATTGTGGCAGATACGACATTGCCGCCCCCGATATCAATCTTTACGATTCCGTTTACCGCTCCTTCTTCAATATCCATAACCTTTCCTTTAAACTGGTTCCTTGCGCTAAGCTTCATTTTGTCTGATCCTCCTTCTTGTATTTTTTGTATATTCCTTTGTAGGCGATGATAAGGGCAGGTGTTCCGGCGAGGCAGCCGGCCATAAGAAACCATGCAGCTGCCTTCATGGATGCAAAACCGGCAATAGTGCTTAGCCAGAAGATCAGGGAATAGCAGATCCACATGACTCCGTTTGCCTTGTTGTAGGCAGGTGTATCGTTTATTTCATTTTCACTGACCGTTGCCCCTGACCAGAACCACATGGGTTTATTACGCTTCCAGGCATATATACCTATACCGGTAATAAGCATACTGCAGGGGATCATGATCAAAAGCCATATGATTATATCCATTTCATCACCTTTTCTGACATTTTATCATAGGTGGCGTCAAGATAAAATAGTGAGTGAGACCAGCGGCGGATTCATCTTGCATTCCGGCGGGTTCTGTGATACAAAGGGGAATAAGACGGCAAATAAGAGGGCATAGGTTGGAGAGGATATGAGCTATGAGATTTTGTCCTGTCAGAAGGGTGACGGGCTTTATCTGAAGAGGTTTATGGAAAGGAAAGGGCTTCCTGAGAAGTTCTTTTATAAGGGAGACATATCGTTCCTGAATGATCTTCGGGCGGTGGCTGTGATCGGCAGCAGGAATGCTCCTAAGGATTCAATTCTCAATGCTTATATGTCCGGACAGTATGCGGCGATGGAAGGGTTTGATGTTGTGAATGGCCTGGCCGTGGGCTGTGATACTGCGGCGCTCAGGGGCGCTCTTAGCGAAGGAGGAAGGTGCGTGGCGGTTCTGCCGTGCGGGCTTGATATGGTCGTGCCTTCTGTGAATGAGTATCTGGCGCAGGAGATCCTTGAGAAAGGCGGATGCCTTATCAGCGAGTACGCCGAGGGCACTGAGCCTGAGAAGTATAGGTATGTTCAGAGGGACAGGCTGCAAAGCGGATTAAGTGAGGCTGTTCTCATAGTACATTATGGAGAAGATAGTGGATCGCTGAAAACGGCGGAATTTGCCAGAAAGCAGGGAGTTAAGGTGCTCAGGTATCAAGGATCTGAAAAGAATGAAGGAGATTTATTGCCCTATGTGAAAACACTTATTGATCCGGAGGCCTTTAGGGCTTTCCTTAAAAATTATAAGCCGGGGGAAGCTATTGTCTATGAACAGATGAAACTGCCGTTTTTGTAGAGGGAAGGACAAAGAAACAGGATCATACGAAGAATCTCGATCGATTGTTTTAAGGTGGAATATGAGAGGCAGAATATATGGGATCGGAGTGGGAACAGGCGATCCGGAGGATATAACGCTTAAAGCCATAAGGTTGATAAAGGAGTCGGATGTTCTGGTTTGTCCGAGAAAAGATCTGACCAAGTGCAGGGCTTATCAGATAGCGAAGCAGGCTATCCCTGAGATCGGAAGCATAGAGACTCTTGCATTTGAATTTGAAATGACAAGAGATGTTTACGAATGCAAACGCAACCATAAGAAGATATACGATATCGTAAAGGAGCTTGTATTTGCAGGGAAGATGGTTGCGTTTCTTACTATCGGGGATCCGGCACTGTATTCGACATATTCATATATAGCAGAGCTGGCTCGAAGGGACGGAATAGAGACATACTCCGTGAGCGGAATAAACTCGATCAGCGCCTGCGCCAACAGCCTCGGGATGCCTCTCTGTGAAGGAGAAGAGCAGCTTCATGTTATCCCTGATACTGAAAACCTCGAAGAGTTTCTTGACCTTCCGGGAACAAAAGTGATCATGAAATGCGGAGGGGATATGCGCAGGGTTAAAGAGAAGCTTAAAAAGAAAAGAAATATATCGGTTTACGCAGTTTCGGAGTGCGGAACTGGAGACGAAAGGTGCTACAGAGGCATAGGGGAGTTGCCGGAGGATGGCAGGTACATGTTGACTATTATAGTCAAGACAAAAGAAGAAAAGGATTAAGCGGTTATCATCTTAGCGCAGGAGACATAGAACCGGCCCATGTCTCCTCGGATTTTTACCGGGATTGTAACTATGAGGCCAGAAAGGAACGGGAGGGATTATGGAAGAATTACGTGTTGACATGAGGGAGAGGACAAAAGATGAACAGGAAATGTATGATCATCAAACACAGCTGATGTTCAAATTGAACCATACTATGCCGAGAACACCTGAATATATGGAAGTGTTAAAAGAATTATTCGGCGATCATATCGGAGAGGGAACGTATCTTGCGGCTCCGTTAAACGGCGCGGCTATCGAGAAGCTGGTCATAGGGAAGAACTGCTTTATCAATGCCAATCTTCTTGCCATGGCACGCGGAGGAATAACGATTGGCGATAATGTTCAGATAGCGGCTAATGTCCAGCTACTGTCTAACAATCACGATCCGTATGACAGGTCGGTACTTACCTGCAAGCCGATCCTGATAAAGGACGGGGCGTGGATCGGCGCAGGCGCTTCGATCCTTCCGGGGGTGACCATAGGGAGGCATGCGATTGTCGGCGCAGCATCCGTTGTGACTCATGATGTGGGAGATTATGAGGTGGCGGTCGGCAACCCGGCAAGGGTCATTAAGAAGCTGGACCCGGATAAGTTCTAGAGGAAGGACATGGGAGCAGAATGGCACTTGCGGATTATATCAATAACAAGCCGGTAATAGAAACTAACCGTCTGATCATCAGAAAGATGGTATCCTCAGATATTCCTGTGCTTCGGGAATGGATGCCGGATAAGTCTATATATACATACTGGGGCAAAGGGCCAAGCAAAGCTGAAAGGAATCCGGAGCTTCTGTTTGAAAAAGAAGAAAAACCAACCAAGAGCTTTCATCTTGGGATTGCTGAAAAGAACAGCGGGAAGGTTGTAGGGGATATATGGGTATACCTGATTGAAAATGACAGGATGGCACAGATAGCGATCAGGTTATCGAAGGATATTCATGGTAAGGGTTATGGAACAGAGAGCCTTTCTGCAATGACAAGCTTCTGCTTTGATCATACTGAACTTCAAAGGCTATGGACAGAGGTTGATGTGAGAAACATCGCATCATGCAGGATGCTGGAGAAGTGCGGATATACAAAGGAGGGCTTGATCCGGCAGGGGAAAATGGTCAATACTTGGTGCGACTATTATATCTATGGGATTCTATCAACTGACAAAAGAGCCTGATGTTGGCTGTCAGGATAATGCTGATTCTGATCCTCATCTTCCTGGAATATTTCGGCAAGTCTGTTTACCAAGGTGCGATACGGCTCTGTTATGTTTTTCAGCTCTTTGTATATATGGCGGCATTCTTCAAATTCTCTTTCCATAATATCAAACAGCGCAGCTGATATGTTGCTTTTATTTGACAGATTGTCATTTAGCTGCTTGCCACGAAGTTGTATGTTTTTGAGCCGGAGGCTAAGCTCCTCGAGCAGTGATGAGGCAGGTTCATCAGAAAAGTAATCTGCTTTCAGGGCTTTTTCGACGACATCCGCCGCTGTGTTGATCCTTGCCATATACTTTTTAAGTTCGATGCGGATTTTTATTTTATTCATTTCCAACTTATGCTGGAAGTACATTATTCTTAATCTTTTACTCATTTCCTGTGTACATTAATCAAATCGGTGTTAGCCAAAACTTGGTGTAATATGCCTTTTCCTGGCTGTTTATACGGTTGGATTATAAGGACATTGATCCCTCGTCACCCTTTCTCTGGACTGACATTATCAAACATGAATCCAACACAACGACACGATGGGTTTGAGGCTGGGGAGGACTGTTGCATCCTTTATGAGTCTTTTTCTACGGGTTCGAATACCATTTCTGTGAGTGATAATGGGAGCAGGACACAGGGGTCTGTTTCCACGTTGATCCAATCCGCGATCACATCGCCGGGAAGGATGAGCGGCATGCGGTCATGAATCTCTCTTAGTTCTTCGCCTGGTTCTCTTGTAAGGATGGTAAAGACAGGGAGGTCATCTTCAAAACGATACAAGCCACAAAGGTATGTTATTGACGCTCCGACGGGCTGTATCAAGTATTTCCTTCCGGTCTTTGTTTTGCCGTTTGGTAAGGAATGATGCTTCCATTCGTAGTACCATGAGGCCGGTATGATACAGCGATGTTTATGCCAATGCTCAATAAAAAGGGCCTTCTCGGAGGCGGTTTCAACCCTGGCGTTTACAACAGGCGATGAGCTCTTAGGTAAAGAGAAGCCCCATTTCATAGGGAATACGGCCCTGATTCCTTTCTGATTGGGAGCTATCACGGGAACCAGATCAGTTGGCCGGATCTCCCCGGAAGTAAGGAGAGGCTTAGCCATCTTCTTAAGGAATTTCATCGTGAGTGAAGAACGTAAGGCTGCCACCATGATATCATGTAATTCGGCATTTTCTTTTTCAATGTAGAATCTTGTACACATATCAAGAGCTATCTGATCCTATCTAAGAGCGATTCAAATCCGGAATATTCTTATCGTTGAGTACATTGAAGATTATGGAGACTTCCTCAGGGGCTTGCATTACCGTAGCAATGCTGATCCTATCTATGTCGGCTTCATCGAATGCGGCAATAGCAGTCGAGATGTAATTGTTTTCGGCCATAAGCCTATGGAATTCTGCGTGGTCAAAATTGCTTCTTGTGAAGGTCTTTGCGAAGATATCAGGGCTGAATATAAAACCATCCCTTGGCGGTTTGGAGCTTCCAAGATTGGCAATATTGATCTCAGGATTATAGATCATGGGATCATTCATAAAGCTTTCCAGGATATCCAGAATTTCCATGGGAAACAGGCCTTTTCCGTCTGATGTTTTCAACATCCTCATTCGTTCCATTTCTGACATTTTATCGACTCCTCTTTCTTCACTATAACAAGGTTAATCGCTCATTATCTTGATAATAACCTTTCTATTCCGGGCACCGTCGTATTCTAAAAAATAGATGCCCTGCCATGTGCCGAGGACTAAACGCCCCTCATTTATGATTATTGTTTCCGAGAATCCCATCATGGATGCTTTCAGGTGAGCCGCGGCATTGCCTTCCATATGGAGATATCCGTCCTCCCAAGGGACAATCTTATTGATCTCTTTCATGAAATCAGTCTGGACATCCGGATCGGCGTTCTCATTGATCGTTACAGCGGCTGTGGTATGTGGAATGAAAACAATGCACAGCCCGTCTTTGACACCGCTTTCAGATACAGTTTGCTGTACCTGTCTTGTTATATCGATCATTTGTGTATGTGATGTTGTCCTTACAGAAAATTCGAATATGTTTTGGTTCATTGTAAGCCTCCGACTGATTTCATTATTCCAGTGATGTCCTCCTGACGGGATAAGCATACCACATCCAGCCGGTTTTATGCTATACTGAATGACATAGTGATGTGGGAAATAACGCAATATAGCGGAGAAGGAGAAGAATAGCATATGGCTTATGAGATCATCAAAATAGATGGGAATACCTGGAGGGTGGAAGATAATAAACATGTCAGGTTCTTTCTCTTGACTGGGACAAAGGAAGCACTTCTGATCGACAGTGGAATGGAGGTTCATAACGCCAAGGAGATAGCAGAAGGGTTGACGGATCTCCCGGTCAAACTCTTGATCACCCATGCAGACAGAGATCATACCGGCAGCAATGGTGAGTTTGATAAATTTTATATGCATCCATCCGAGGCCTCGAACTATTACAATACCCAGAAATCGGACGGAGATTTCATTCCTATCGTTGAAGGGGACGTCATCGACCTGGGAGAAAGGCCACTTGAGATCATAGCCCTTCCGGGACATACACCGGGAAGCATAGCGGTTCTTGATGTCAATAACAGGGTGCTGATCAGCGGAGATCCGATTCAAGACGGTGCGATCTTTATGTTTGGCGTTCAGCGTGAGATCCATGCATACTTGAAAAGCCTAAAGAAACTGGATCAATACAGGGATAGATTCGATGTGATATATCCTTCCCATGGATCCTTCCCGGTATATCCGGATCTGATTGACAAGCTGTATGAGGCGGTACAGGGGATCCTTGCAGGGAACTATCCGAGCAAAGATGCTGAATTTCATGGCATTATCGTTGACAGTTATGATGTCGGGGCAGCTACGTTTCTGATGGATAAGAAATAATTGATGCGATGTTAACAATGGATTATGGATGTTAAAAATAGGAGATGTAACGATATGAAAGAGAAGATCAATGTAGGAGATTATGCAAAGCAGATTACGGAGGGTTTATCAAAAGGGATCCTTCTGAATACGAATACAGAGAAGTTTAACAGCATGGTCATAGGATGGGGAGCTTTGGGGAGAGTATGGAACCTTCCTGCTTTCACGGTTTATGTCCGTGAGCATCGTTATACGAAAGGTGCGTTGGATAAAACGGGAGAGTTTACGATCAGCGTTCCGATGGGAGATCCTGATCTGGAGATTTCGAGGATATGCGGTTCCCTGTCAGGGTTCAACATTGACAAAGTTAAGGAAGCCGGACTTACCCTGGAGGATCCGGAAGTAATAAAGACGCCGGGAATCAGGGAATATCCCCTGACTCTCGAGTGCAGGATTCTTTATGCTCAGGAACAAGAGCTTCCGAAGATACCTGAAGAGCTTCGGACAAGGTTCTATCCACAGGATATAGACGGCAGCGATCCGATGGCCAACAGAGACGCCCATACAATGTACATCGGGCAGATTGTGGCAGCGTATATGATAAAGTGAGGATTCTATGGAACAGAAAGAGATGCAGTACTGCCTGTTTTGCGGGACTAGGCTTGAGACTAAAGAACTGGAAGGAGAGGGGATGATCCCTTTCTGCGAGAAATGCGGAGAGTACAGATTCCCGGTATTCAACACGGCGGTCAGCATGATCGTAACAAATACGGACAGGGATAAGATCCTTCTGATCAAGCAATACAGCCGTGACCGGTATATCCTTGTTGCCGGGTATGTGAATAAAGGAGAAGACGCAGAGGACGCTGTATGCCGTGAGATCAGGGAAGAGATTGGGCTTAAGGTGGCAGAGTGCAGCTTCAACCGGAGCCACTACTTCAAGCCTTCTAACACGCTGATGCTGAATTTTACGGCTGTGGTAGAGGATTCCGAGCCTCATCCGAACGGAGAGATCGATTTCTATCAATGGTTTTCCCTGAAGGAAGCAAGAGAGAACATTTATAAAGGGTCTCTTGCGGAATCATTTCTGTTGGGATATTTGGATGGAGAGTACCAATTCAGATGAATCAAGGTGGGAATACTGCCGGGAATACTGTATATGAGAAGGATTTTGTAGTTTTAATTGGGAGGAATCCTAAGAAATGAATTCAGACCAGAGAGAATGGGTAAGGGCAAGGGAAGAACTGGTGTCATCAATCGTAGTTCTTGGCTTCCCGCAGGAGCTTGGATATGAGATAGCAAAGAATCTTGGAAGACCCAAAGCAATGCGTAGGATGACAGCGTATCTTGGCTATGTGAAGCCAAAGAAAGCGGAAATCATAGTGGACGAAATGTTGGCGATCATGAGTGAGATAGAAACCTGGCGGGAAAAGAAGACGAGCCAGGAAGCAAATGCAAGATATAATGAATTCATGTATTACGGGATAGATGAGGAGGAGGGCTGACTCATCCGTTGCTTTATCTTGATTTGGGGCAAAGAAAGGAAATAATATGCAAAAAGGAACAATCGAAGTAAAACAGGGTGATATTACAAAGCTGGATGTAGATGCCATAGTAAATGCGGCCAATCGCTCATTGCTAGGCGGCGGAGGCGTGGACGGGGCTATTCACAGGGCTGCCGGACCGGCGCTTCTGGAAGAGTGCCGGATGCTTCATGGCTGTGAGACTGGAGAAGCAAAGATAACGAAAGGCTATAAGCTTCCTGCAAGGCATGTGATCCACACGGTCGGACCTGTTTATTCCGGGAAGTCTAAAGATTCCGAACTTTTAAGAAATTGCTATTATAACTCTATGGAACTGGCAAAGGAGAACGACCTTCATAGTATTGCGTTCCCTGCTATTTCGACCGGTGTTTATGGATATCCCAAGCGGGATGCTGCGGAAATAGCTGTTAAAACCTTGCAAGACTGGATTACAGAGAACCAGGGATATGAGATCAGGATCATCCTGATAGGCTTTGATGAAGGAACTTGCGCCATCTACAGGGATTTGCTGGGATAGTAGATGGGTAGGAATCAGAGCTGCTAAAAACGCGAAAAGGAAGAAGTATGACTTTCAGGAGAGTTAGAAATGACTTGGAAATCGATGATACCCGGATGCGAGATCGAAGACATAAAAGCTGACAGAAGGACAGCCAAAAGCATAGAACAGTACAAGGTGTCGGAGAAGGCCGTATATGTTAAGGCTGAGTACATTCCTATTTCCCAGATCAGAGGCTTACATATGCAGCCTTCTTTGTATACGCCCAGCTGCTCGTGCGGAAAAGGCATACCTGTATTTAAGATCAGAATTGATTGCGGCAAAGATAAGCCCGTGGTTCTCATGCTTGAGAAAGAAAAGAACGCCGAAAGGATGATATCTATGATCTCCGACGTAAATGAAAGTATTCGAGATGACACCGGGTAAAGTGTAAAAGAACCGATATGTCGGCCTATAATCGCCGGACTATTCAAGGACATCCATCTCTCCCTTTGCGATGGAGTGGTCGATCCACAGCCGGAGGGAATCCGCAGTCAGGGAGATCTGTTCCAGCTTTCGCTTGATATTCAGGAAATCCGGGATCTCTTCTTTTGTTATCCTGCTGTCTGCCGCTATCTCAATAAAGCGGTCTTTTTCTTTTTCTAGGGAGTTCAGGGTGGAGAGGACTTCCAGGGTGATCTGAGTCAGATCCTTTAATTCAACCTCGGGAACGTATTCCTTCCCGATCGGGCATTTGTTTGAGCAGTAGTAGTTGCACGACGAGGCATCCTTGTAGCATTTTGACATGGCTAGGATCTCTTCCGGATGCGGCTCTGTCCGTTCGTTCTCGATCTTTTCTATTCGGTCCGCTGAAATGAATTCCATAAGTTCAGAGGCCTGCTGGCGTGTAAGACCGGCTTCTTCCCTGCTGTTCTGATATGCGTTCTTGTTTTCCTTTACTGATTTCTTTCCCATAATCTGTACCCATTGTCCCTGCCGGAAATTGAAGAATCTTAATTCGGAAATTTCGGCGGATTAGAACATCTTAATTCGCCGAAACCGAGGTTTATCATGATCAGATTATAGCATATTATGTCTATATCATAAAGAAAGCGGAAATCTAAGACGGAGGGATAAGCCCATGGATGTTAGAGAAAGACTCATGAAGATCAGGATTATAGAGAAGATGAAGGAACCGGAGCTTAAAGCATATGGCGATAAGCTTGGAATCAAAGATATATCATATTCGCGTTATGCGGGACCAGAAGAATCAGATGCAGGAAAGAATGACTAAACCTCCCTGTACAGAGTAAACATATAGAGAGGATGGTGAGGACGATGATCATGGGCATAATAATGTTGGTAATAACCTTTTGGGTGATCAAGGCAGCTTTTCGTTTTTCCTGGGGTTTACTTAAGCTCGTAGCCGGTCTCCTGCTGTTCCTGGCATTTCCAGCGGCAGTGATGATTTTGATGACAATAGGGATCACAGCTCTGCTTTTAATACCGTTCGGCATGTTTTCTGTCGGACTGCCGCTGTTCAGGCGCGGGAGCGTGATTTAAGAAAGAATTCGAGAAAGAAGGTGAGAATATGAATGCGATAGACAGACGTGAAGTAGATGAAGCCATATCTGCGGCTGATGATGCTATTTATTATCTGGAGAAAGCCAGAAAATCCCTTTCAAGCGCCGGAAGCTGGGGGTTATTAGATATCTTTGGCGGAAATACGGTATCTGGTCTGTTCAAGCATATGAAGCTTGGCAGTGCTGAAAGTGATATAGAGGCAGCCAGACGCTCCCTTAGGAAATTCAGCAAGGAGCTTCGGGACGTAAACGGGATGGATTCCGTTGAAATCGGAGGCTTCCTGACCTTTGCCGATTTCTTCTTTGATGGATTTATCGCTGATATCCTTGTCCAGTCAAAGATCGGAAAAGCACAGAGACAGTGTGACGATGCGCTCAGGCAGGTTCGGCAGATCCGGGGGCAGCTGGTTGCGATGGCATAAAAAAAAGGAAATATACAGGTTAGGATAGAGGGGCTGTCATAGGGCAGCCCTTTTTCATCGACATCATATGTTGCCTTGTCCGATAAAACACACAACATATTGTTCTAAATCTTGAATTTGATAGCTTATTTAGACTCAATCTGTTAAGATAATTAATACGGATGATCTGACTCCTCTGTAAAGGCTGGAAAATCTGGAGGAGCTATCTATCTGTGGCGATAATGCAGATGTGAGTGGGCTATCTGCATTAGAGAGTCTGAAAAAGCTTACGATCCAGAGCCATATGCTGGATCTTAATTCGATACAGACGCTGGAAGAGAGATTGCCGGGGCTGGTAATCGAACTTCCAGGAACAGCAGGGATATAAAACAGAGAGGGCGAACAGGATATGCGGGTATTTATAGCTATACAGCTGTCAGATGAAATGAAAGCATCTGTAACAGGAAAACTGCATGAGCTGAAGAAAAGCGGTGTGCGTGGCAGTTATGTCTCTACGCAGAATCTTCATCTGACGCTTGCTTTTATCGGAGAGGTAAAGGATGCTTCAGAGATAAAAACAGCCCTGCAAGCGTTAAAATATAAGCCATTCCGACTTTCCCTTTCCGATATGGGAACCTTTGGAGATACTTTATGGGTAGGGATAAAGGGAAACCAGGGATTGAATAATCTTGCACGGGAGGTCAGGGAAGCGCTGGATGCCGCGGGAGTTTCTTATGATAAGGGGAAATTTGTCCCGCATATCACAATCATTCGCAAAGTGGCAGGCAATTGGAAAACCGGATCTGCTCCCCGGGGAGAGATGATGGTAAAGAAACTCTCCCTTATGAAATCTGAGCAAAAAGACGGGAAACAAGTATATTCGGAAATTTTTTCGGTGTAGAAGCAGCGTGAGGGGGGATAAAATGAGATCCAAGAACCGCAGGAGAGGTGACTTGTTATGAATGCCAGACGGGGATATGAACCGGAGGATGACAGCAATTTCTCTTCTGAAGCCGTTGAAATACTGAGAAAGGCATCCCGGCATGTCACATATCTGATAAACGAAGGATACAACCTGAAGCGGGCAGTGACCTTTGTGGGAGACCGTTATCTGCTCTCTAAACGCCAGAGGCTGGCCTTAATGAGAAGTGTCGCAACAGAAGAGCAGCTAAAAAAACGGAGATACAAGCTGGTTCCTGCCAGAGATCTGTCTGGCCGGGAAGTATGGATAGACGGCTTTAACATGATCATTACACTTGAGGTGATACTGAACCAGTCTCCCGTGTTTCTCTGTATGGATGGAACGATCCGCGATCTGGCGGCATTAAGGGGAACGTACAGGATAATCCCCGAAACGGAAAATGCTTCGAGAGTATTGTATGACATGATGCAGGAAGCAGGTGCTTCAAAATTAAATATCCTTCTGGATGAACCTGTTTCCAATTCCGGACGATTGAAGACGCTTCTTGCAGAGGTTGGAGAGGAGTATTTTCCAGAGCTTGATATTCAAATCATAAAGGATGTCGATAAGGTACTTTATGAAAAGGAGCTTGTTATCTCTTCAGATTCAATCATATTGGATAACTGCAGGAGCTGGGCCAATCCGACAGCGGAATATATGACACGTCGAAGCTTGGCAGGAATTAAAGTGTGGTGAGATCGTAATTGATAGGGTATTATAAACAGGTCGACGAAGATCTGAAAAAGCAGAGTCAAAACATGAGAAGGAGGAAAGGTATGAAGATTGCTATTTTAAACGGGAGTCCAAGGAAAGAGAACACTACTGCTATGGCAGAGGCATTCCGCGAGGGCGCAGAGAGCGCGGGACATGAGGTCACGGTATATCATGTAGGACAGATGAAGATTTCCGGATGCCTTGGCTGTGAGTACTGCCACACAAAGGGAGAAGGAAGCTGCGTCCAGAAGGATGATCTCGAGAAGATCCTGCCGGCGTATAAGGAAGCAGACATGATCGTTTTTGCGTCGCCAATCTATTATTTCTCCATGACAACACAGATGGAAGCCGCCATCCAAAGAGTATATTGTATCGGGAAACCGCTGAAGGCAAAGAAAGCGGCGCTTCTTCTCTCTTCTGGATCAGACGGCGTATATGGCGCTGCAACTATACAGTTCAAAGCATATATGAGTTATGCCGGGATCGAGGCGGCAGGTGTCATTACTGCTCATGGCGAGGAGAACAAGTCCGAGGCCAAGCTTAAAGAAGTGAAAGAATTTGCGAAATCACTGTAGGAAATGGTGGAACAAACATATGACACTTTCTGCGGCAGGATCCATTACTGGATAAACAAAAATGCAGAGCATCCCAGACTGCAATTAGTTTTTCTGCCGGGACTTACCGCAGACCACAGGCTGTTTGACAAACAGATACAATATTTTGAAGACAGATATCCCGTCCTTGTGTGGGATCCTCCGGGGCATGGTATCTCGTGGCCTTTTGAACTCACGTTTAGCCTTTCGGATAAGGCCAAATGGCTGGACGGGATACTGACGGATGAAGGCTTCGAGAGACCTGTCATTATCGGACAGTCTATGGGAGGCTACGTGGGACAGGCATATGCGCAGCTTTTTCCCGGAAAGATATGCGCATTCGTGTCGATTGACTCCGCTCCCTTACAGAGGGAATATGTTTCGGATTTTGAAATTTGGCTTATGAAGCGAATGGAACCGGTATACCGCCGCTATCCTTGGAAGCTGTTGCTGAAATCCGGAACGGAGGGGGTTGCCGTTTCTGATTATGGAAGAGGGCTCATGCATGATATCATGATGACCTATGACGGAGATAAAGAGCGGTATGCAAAGCTCGCCGGACATGGATTCAGGATGCTTGCGGAGGCTTTTGAGAAAAGCCGTCCACTTACCATCCCATGCCCGGCTCTGTTAGTATGCGGAGAGAAAGACCATGCGGGATCCTGCATACGCTGTAATAAAGCCTGGCACCGGAATACCGGCATTCCGATCGAGTGGATTAAAAATGCAGGGCACAATTCCAATACAGATGCGCCGGAAACGGTTAACTGTCTGATAGAGGAGATGTTAAAAAGCCTATAAAAGAAGGAGAAAACTCAAATCAATCGGAGAACTGAGAATCACCGGAAATGTGCAGCTATGGAGAGAATGATATTCCATGTGGATGTAAATAGCGCTTTTCTTTCCTGGGAGGCAATGAGAAGGGTGCGTGCCGGGGAGCCTGATCTGCGGCTGATCCCTTCCTGTGTCGGGGGTGATCCGGAATCGAGGCGGAGCATTGTAGTAGCCAAGTCCATCCCGGCGAAAAAATACAATATCCAGACCGGGGAGCCGGTATCACAGGCTTTGCGTAAATGCCCCGGTCTTGTTGTGGTACGCTCGGATTTTAAGCTGTATTCTTCATGCTCAAAGGCGTTTAAGGATATATGCCGAAGCTATGCCCCTGTGGTGGAGGAGTTCTCCATCGATGAATGCTTTTTAGATATGACAGGGACTGAGCTGGTATATCCGGATCCCATTGCCACGGCATACGAGATAAAGGATAAGATCCGGGACGAGCTCGGCTTTACAGTCAACGTCGGGATCGGAAACAATAAGCTCTGCGCCAAGATGGCCAGCGATTTTGAAAAGCCGGATAAAGTCCACACGCTGTTTCCGGACGAAATTCAGGAAAAGATGTGGCCGCTGCCGGTAGGAGACCTTCTGTTTATTGGCAAATCCACTGTAAAGAAACTGACGGAGATGAATATCCGCACAATCGGGGAGCTGGCGCAGTCCGATCCGGACCGACTCGCGGATGTCCTTGGGAACAAGATGAGCCTTCAGGCATACCGATACGCAAACGGACTAGATGATTCTCCCGTAGCTTCTCAGCCTGAAGAAGAGAAAGGCTACAGCAATGAAGTAACCCTGGAGGGCGACGTTACTGAGGATGAGGCGGCGCATAGGATCCTGTTGGCCCTTTCCGACAGCGTAACGGCACATATGCGTCGAGACGGCGCCAGGGCTCATTGCGTAAGCGTCTCGATCCGTTATCTGGATTTTAAGACAAGATCACACCAGACGACCTTGGAAAATGCAGTGGATACCTGCAATGAAGTGTATGAAACCGCTAAAAAGCTCCTGTCAGAACTTTGGAAGGATAAGAGGCCTTTGCGCCTTATGGGGATATCCCTGACGAAGCTTGAAAAAGGAGCGGAGGGTGAACAGCTTTCATTTTTTCAGTCGGAGCAGGAGAAAAAGAGAGAGCGGGATCAGAAGCTTGACAAAACGGTAGATGCATTGCGTGGAAGATTCGGATCAGACGTTATTACGAGAGGGAGCCTGATGAGTCTGGGAACTGAGGTCGGCCGGAAGTATAAAGGGAAGCAGGACTCAGAGCGAATAGACAAAGAGCAGTATGATCAGAGCAGAAATAATAACCGGAATATTACTGAAATATAAGAAGAATGGGGGATAATCCGGATGAAAACAATTCTTTGTTATGGAGATTCCAACACATATGGCTATAACCCTTCAAACGGGTTCCGGTATCCGGAAGGTATCAGGTGGACATGCAGGCTTGCAAAATTGCTTGGCGAGGAATACCGGGTGATAGAAGAGGGCTGCAACGGCCGTACAACGGTTTATGACGACCCGATAGATGGATGGAAGAACGGATTGGATTATTTAAGGCCGTGCCTTAATTCCCATAAGCCGGTAGATATCGTTGTTTTGATGCTTGGCAGCAATGACCTTAAGGAGGTGTTTCACGCTTCTGCGCAGGAGATAGCGGATGGGGCGGGAACGCTTGTCAAGGTGATAAAAGCCTTTACAGAGGAAAAGCAGGGATTTATCCCGAAGATCATCCTGATATCTCCTCCGGAAATTGGCGAGGATATCGCTCATTCTGCATTTTACGGGAGGTTCAGAGAAGATGCTGTGCCCAGATCAAGAGAATTTGCGGGATACTACGAAGAAATAGCACATCAATATGACTGTATTTTTCTGGATGCTGCTGCTGTTATCAAGCCTTCTCCGATTGATTCTCTGCACTTGTCTCCGGAGGCGCATGAGAAGCTGGCAAAAGAACTATCTGAAATTATAACGGTATTATAGGAATTGGAAAAAATATGTCCAGGAGGGTGTTATGAACGATCAGGATAAGAGAGCAGTAGAAGGCATGGCCCGTTGCGGAATAGACCTGGATGGGCTATGCGAGTCTTTTCCGAAGTTTCCCAGGGAAGAGCTAGAAGCAATCTATATCGCTACACGAAAATCAATAGGATCCTGGAGCGCTCCGACACCGGAGATTAAGACAAACTGCTCATAAAAAAAAGAGATGATTTTGAAGCAGAGTTTTTTGAATCGCAGGGGATGGTGTTATGGGTAATCCGATTATTGAAATAGACCTGCACGGGCTCAGGCAGGATGAGGCGCAGAAGAAAATTGATCAGGTGTTGGCGAAAGCGGATGCCGGGACATATCAGATCAGGCTGATCCATGGGTTTCACAGAGGCACAAGCCTTAAAGATATGATCCAGTATGAATATGAGCTGCATCCAAAAGTAAAAAGGATCATGCCGGGGGATAACATGGGGACAACAATTCTGGTTCTTAGGGAACTATATGAGGCGGTTAGAATATGGAGACTTGGTATTATGAAGTGGTCCGGATCGAAGGGGATTATGCCTATCTGAAAAGGACAGACAAAGAAATAGACGATGAAAAAATGGTTGCGAGGGCTCTTTTGCCACCGGAGATTATGATCGGGAGCCACTTGAAATACGAAATGATGCAGTATGAGATGGGTAATTGAGAAACATATGGGTCAATGAAAACTATAGAAAGCGGCCGTAGATTTTATGAAGAATATGTAGAAGATCTTATCCATACAAGGTTTGGAGAGTATGAGGACAGAATAGCCGTAGGGATCGCTGGGGAAGGGTCTGATTGTTTCGGCTATGATGACCATATTTCGAGGGATCATGATTTTGGCACCGGCGTCTGCCTTTGGGTGAC
>JAILQQ010000122.1 GCA_024698885.1 Lachnospiraceae bacterium
CCGAATCGGAATGAACGGAAGTTCATTCCTAAGCGCACGATCCGCAGGCGGATCGGCGTAGGAGGTGCCACGATGATCTTCGATACCCATGCGCATTATGACGACCCGGCGTTTGACGAAGACAGGGATTCGCTGCTTCCCGGTCTTCCAAAAAACGGTATCGGAAGGGTCGTCAATATCGGCACGAATCGCATTACCTGTGAAAAAACGCTTTCTCTCACAAAACAGTATCCGTTCATGTACGGGGCGCTCGGCGTGCACCCAAGCGATCTGGACGACTGGCAGGAGGAGGATTACAGCTGGCTTTATGAAAAAGCAGGGGACAGAAGGATCATCGCGATCGGCGAGATCGGCCTCGATTATTACTGGGAGAAGGATGAAGCAAAGCAGGCGGCGCAGCGGCAGGCCTTTATCCGTCAGTTAAAGCTCGCAAAAGAGCTTTCTCTCCCCGTCGTCGTCCACAGCAGGGAGGCCGCGCAGGATACCATGCAGATCGTAAAGCAATACGGGCAAGGTCTTGGCGGCATGATCCACTGCTACTCCTATCATGCGCAGGACGCGGTCCAATATGTCAAAATGGGCTACTGCATCGGGATCGGCGGCGTGATCACCTTTAAAAACGCAAAGAAGCTATGGGAGGTGGCAGAAGCGATCCCGCCCGAGGCGATCGTTCTCGAAACCGACTGCCCGTATTTAGCGCCGGAACCCTTCCGGGGAAAACGGAACTGCTCTCTCTATCTCCGGTATGTTGTGGAAGCGTTGTCGCGCTGTCTTCAAAAAAGCCCGGAGGAAATAGAAGCGCTCACCTTTCAGAATGCATTAAGGATATATCGGATCGATGGCGATTTATAATCCCGGTGAAACCCTGAATCTCATAAAGAAGCATGATTTTACCATGCAGAAGCGCTACGGGCAGAATTTCCTCGTGGATGAGCATATCCTCGATAAGATCATTGACGCGGCAGAGCTTACGAAGGAGGATTTTGTCATCGAGATCGGTCCGGGGCTCGGTACCATGACGCAGAAGCTTTCCGAAAAAGCGGGTCAGGTCGCCGCGGTCGAGATCGACAAGGAGCTGATCCCGATCCTGCATGAGACGCTTGGCGCCTATACGAATGTAGATATCATTCACCGGGATATTCTGAAGATGGACCTGAGGGGCTATTTAAAGGAGCATGCCGGAGACAGGCCCGTGAAGGTAGTCGCCAATCTGCCTTACTATATCACAACGCCGGTTATCATGGAGCTTTTAGAGGGAAAATACCCTCTTTGCAGCATCACGGTCATGATCCAGAAGGAGGTCGCGGAGCGGATGCGCGAGGGACCCGGCAGCAAGGATTACGGTGCCCTGTCCCTTGCGGTACAGTATTATTCGTCACCTGTCATGATCACGGAGGTGCCGCCCTCCTGCTTTATCCCGCGCCCGAAGGTCAGCTCGACGGTGATCAGGCTTGACGTTTACAAAAAGCCGCCGCTTTCTGTGAAGGACGAGGCGCTCATGTTCCGATTGATCCGGGCTTCCTTTAATCAGCGGCGTAAAACGCTGCGAAACAGTCTCGCAAGCGCGGCAGGGCTTTGCATCGAAAAAGAGCAGGTAGACAGAGCACTCCGTAAAATGGGGCTTTCGGAAACGATCCGGGGGGAGGCGCTGACGCTTGAAGAGTTTGCGAGGCTCTCGGATATTTTGTCGGAAAGGAGCTGATCCGATCGGAAGACCGACCGGATCGGCATAAACAGATATAATAAAAATCACAAGGGAGGAAAAGATGAAACTGGAAACAAGACTGGAAAAGCTGTCGGAAACGATGTACAAAAAGCCGGTAAAGGCGCTGACGAAAAAAGAGCTCTGTCAGCTCCTTCTGCAGCTTTCAAAGGACCTTTGCGAGGACAAACGCGTGATCGACGGCTATCGCAAGGTTTATTATATTTCGGCGGAGTTTCTCGTCGGAAAGCTGTTATCCAATAATCTGATCAATCTCGGCGTTTACGATGAGCTGGAGGAGATCCTTAACACGTACGGCTTTTCGATCTCCGAGCTCGAGGAGGAGGAGCCGGAGCCGTCTCTCGGAAACGGGGGACTGGGGCGTCTTGCGGCCTGCTTTATGGATTCCATCGCGACATTGGGGCTGCCCGGCGAGGGGATCGGTCTGAATTATCACTTCGGACTGTTTAAGCAGGTCTTTAAGGATCATCTGCAGATGGCTGAAAAGAATGACTGGATCGAGAAAAACGGGTGGCTGAAAAAGACTAACGTCAGCTTTAACGTGACCTTCGGCGGCGGGGAAAAGGTGGTCTCAACCCTCTATGACCTGGATGTGATCGGCTATCATAACGGTATTGTGAAGCTGCATCTGTTCGATCTCGAAAGCCTCGATGAAGGTCTGGTAAAGAAGGGGATCGATTTCGACAAAACGGCGATCGATAAAAATTTAACATTGTTCCTCTATCCGGACGATTCCGACAAGGCCGGTAATCTTCTGCGCATCTACCAGCAGTATTTCATGGTCAGCAACGCCGCGCAGCTGATCATCAAGGAGATGAAGGATAAGGGCTATGATCTGTATGAGCTTGATAAGCATGCTGTGATCCAGATCAATGATACCCACCCGACCATGGTCATCCCCGAGCTGATCCGGATCCTGACCCAAGAGGAGGGCTTTACCATGGAGGACGCGGTACAGGTGGTGAGCCGTTCCGTGGCCTATACGAATCATACGATCCTTTCGGAAGCACTGGAAAAATGGCCTCTTTCCTATCTGGAGCAGGTTGTGCCGCAGCTTGTGCCGATCATCAAGGAGCTTCATAACCGGATCGAAAAGAAGCACCGTCAGGATATGACGAAGGAAGAAAGGGCCGCGATCAGTATTATTGATGGAGAAGACCGCGTTCATATGGCGCATCTGGATATCCACTACGGGATCTCCGTCAACGGCGTGGCGGCTATCCATACGGATATCCTGAAAAATACCGAGCTGCATAACTTCTATCAGCTGTATCCGGAGAAATTCAATAATAAAACCAACGGGATCACCTTCCGGAGATGGCTGCTGTCCTGCAACAGGGAACTGGCGGCATATCTCGATGATCTGATCGGAACGGATTACCGTAAGGATGCGACGGCTCTTGAGCGGCTGCTTAAATACCGGAACGATCCGAAGGTTCTTGACAGGCTTTCGGAGATCAAAATGAAGCATAAAAAGGAGTTAACGGCCTTTATCGAAAAAAACGAGGGCGTAAAGCTCGATCCGGATTCCATCTTTGATATTCAGATCAAGCGTATGCATGAATATAAACGCCAGCAGATGAATGCTCTCTATATCATTCATAAATATCTGGAGATCAAAGGCGGCAAAAAGCCGAAGCGTCCCATTACCTGCATCTTCGGCGCAAAGGCGGCGCCCGCCTATGTCATTGCGAAGGATATCATTCATCTTCTGTTAGTCCTGCAGGAGATCATCAATAAGGACCCTGCGGTAAGCCCGTATCTGAAGGTGGTATTTGTGACCAATTACAACGTAAGCTACGCGGAAAAGCTGATCCCGGCCTGCGATATCTCAGAGCAGATCAGTCTGGCCAGTAAGGAAGCCTCGGGAACCGGCAATATGAAATTTATGCTAAACGGCGCGGTGACCCTCGGTACCGATGACGGCGCGAACGTAGAGATCCATGGATTAGTGGGCGATGACAATATTTATATTTTCGGTGCCGATTCCGATACCGTGATCGACCATTACAAAAAAGCGGATTATGTTTCCAAAAAGCTTTACGAAAAGTCAAAGGTCATCAAAGAAGCGGTGGACTTTATTGTTTCCGAAAAGGCTCTGAAGGTCGGACATAAGGAAAACCTCGAAAGACTTTACAAGGAGCTTCTGAACAAGGACTGGTTCATGACGTTACTCGACCTCGAAAGCTATATCAAACGGAAGGATGAAATGCTTGCCGATTTTGAAGACCGGGATAAATGGAAAAAGATGATGCTTGTCAATATCGCGAAAGCCGGTTTCTTCTCCTCGGACCGTACGATCGAGGAATATAACAGGGATATATGGAAGTTATAGAGTAACTGTTCAGGACAGATACCTGATCGATCTGTAAGCTAGTCGGTGCAGAAAGGAGGATCATAAGAATGAAGCAAAGACGGGCAGGAAAATTTGCAGCTGTATTTGCCGCAGCGCTTTTGTTTACCGTTTTTACGGTTAAGGAAGCAAAGGCAGAGGAAACCACGTTAGTCGAGGCGGAAACCGCCGCCGAACTGGTGGAGGCCATGGCGGATAATACCACCATCGTGCTGGCTCCCGGTACCTATAATCTGACGGAATACCTCAGGGAAACGGATGAGGTGAAGGACCATCAGACAGATCAGAAGGATCCCGGCGTATACAGGACCGGAGGCGCGGATGAGCCTGAAATACTGATAAGCGGGCTTCAGAATCTGACCATCGTATCGGCAGATCCGAAAAACCCGGCAGAGATCGTCTGCGAGCCGAGACACGCGGATGTACTGGCCTTTACGGACTGTGAGAATATCCTTCTTGACGGTCTTGTCATAGGGCATACGCCGGATCCCGGCTACTGTTCCGGTGATGTCGTATCCTTTATGGATTCCGAGCATATCACTATCGCGGGCTCTGAGCTTTACGGCTGCGGCGCTTACGCACTGGAGCTTATTTCCTGCGAATACGTCACGATGATGGACTGCGACGTACATGACTGCACCTATGGCTGCGTGACCGGAAGGGACAATGACCGGATCGATTTCATCCATACGGATTTTCATGACTGCAGAGAATTTACGATGTTTGAACTCGGGCAGGACGGCGCTGCGTCTCTGATCGGCTGCAGCCTGAAAAACCTTGAGGGAACGCTGACCGATACAAGCCGTCTGGATATGATCGGGCTTGAGATCGATAACTGCTTCGATGGCTTTGGCGGCGCGGATTTCGGCGGGCCCGAGACAGAACCGGAGGCGGAACCTGAAAAAGAGCCCGAAAAACCGGAAGCAGAGCCTGAAAAGGAACCCACTCTGCTCAACTATACGGTGGAAAAACGTTCCTTTGAGCTGATGGATGAAGATACCAGACTCGGTATTTCTAATTTTAATGAGATCTGCCTGTCCGAAGAGGATCAGGAAGCCTATCCGGCACTCTGGGAGGTTCTCAGTGAACAGAACAGCCTGCGGGAAGATGAAGCAAAGTTCTTCTTACAGGATAACGAAGCGGATATCCTGGAGCTTCAAGCCAATGCCGGCGACATCTATTACGATGAGCTGGATGAGACTTATATCCCGGAACGGGCGGATGGTTCCATTTTCTCCTATGCCCTTTCCGAATACAACTATCTGGGCGGAGCCCACGGCGTGACATTCTATCATTGCTTTAACATCGATCCGCAGACCGGATCGTCCATTGCCCTGAGCGATGTCGTTAAAAACATCGATGACCTTCCGGCAGTCGTCCTGAGTGAGCTGAAAGCGGATAAAGACTATGCCGAGTATTATGAGGATAATGAAGAAGGCGAAAATACGTTTTTCGATACGATGGAAACGTATCTCGACAATGATGCCGCGCTGCTTCTCTGGACGCTTGATTACGAGGGAATGCATGTCTACTTTAATGACTACGAGATCGGCCCCTATGTCATGGGAGCGCCCTGCGCGTTTGTTGCTTTTTCGGATCATCCCGAGCTGTTCAATGAAGACTATATTTATGGGGGAGAGGTCCCCAAGGACGATAACAATATGGTCTTCACGGATAGTTCGGAAGATCCCGTGATCCTTGCAAGCCAAAACCACGGCGCGAAGCTCCTGCCGCTCTACTGGGGCTCGGCGCCCTTCTGGCCAGAAGATGAGGCGGACTACGGCGACGGCTACAGCTATTCAACCAATACGGATCTCTATGAGGTCGATGAAGAGGCCTGGCCGGAGCTTGCAAAGACGCTCGACCGGATGAACGACGAAAAGAAGAAAACCTATGGGGAATTGCTTCCCCTGTTCAAAAAAGAGATCGACAGCAATTATGAGAAGAAGGATGAGGATGGTCCCTGGGAGTCCTTCTGCAGAGAATCTGTTTACAGTCTCTGCCGGGCGGATGACCGGGTGCTGTCCTTTGTCCAGTATGACAATTTCACCGGAATCGGGGACAAAGAGGATCCTGCAAGCTATGCGACCGGAATCAATTTAGATCCGAAGACCGGAAAGCACATCGACCTGCTTGATGTGGTCACATCAAAGAGATCTTTGACGGAGGCCTTTGAAAAGGAGCTTTCCGAAACAAACCTCTATGTGGATGACTGGAAGGATACGGTAACAAAGCTTCTGGATGCGGCGCTTACTGACGACGAGATCATAAGCGGTGCGCAGTCCGGCCTCTCCTTTACCTTCGACTATAACGGCCTGACCCTGTACTTTAACGGGGAGGATACCGGTTATGACGACGGTCCCTGCTCCATCCTCTTAAGCTATGCGGAATATCCGGAATTGTTTGAGGAGGCCTACACGGTCGCTCCGATGAATTACTGCAGCGAACTGATGACAGGTAAATTTGAGTATGTTTACTGGTATGATTTCGACGGCGACGACGAAGCCGAACCCTTCTCCCTGGTCAAAGAGCCAGCGGAATGGGAAGACTGGGATCAGTTTGTTCTCCATTGGAACGGTACGTCCACAGAGCTGACCGATGCCGGTCCCTTCTTCTACGCGAATGCCTTTTTGATCCACGATATGGATCAGAATTTCCTGTATATCGAAGCGACGACCGAAAACGATTATCAGACGGTGCATGTCTATGAGATCACAAAGGACGGCCTTGAATACAAGGGCAGTACGGGCGGCTCGATCAAATACAACACCTATCCGGACGACGAGGATGAGCCCATCGGATATCTCCCGGTCAATCCCAGATCTTTCCGGATGGTAACCATGGATGATACGTTAGGGACCAATTTCCTGACCGGTGAGTACTCCACGGGCTTTGAGGGGATCCCGTTACAGAACAGCTGGTACCTGGATTATACCAATACGGACTACTGGTCGATCAAGACCGTCGAGGATATCGACGCCCAGTATCATGTCGAGGACGACTTCAGCACGGGGTATCAGGACGGCACCCTCAAGGCAGGCACGGATGTCCTGCTGTATCAGAAAGGACAGGACGGCGACCTGCTGCTCAAGACAAAGGACGGAAAGATCTGGTGGCTTGAGCTTGAGAAGCAGGAGGACGGCTATGGCTTTACCTATCAGGGAAAGGACCTGGATGATCTGTTTGAAGGACAGGTATATGCCGGTTAATTATTGTGAATGAAATAAATTCGTTCGCTATACTTGCTTGTATTTTTGCGGCAATGGTGATAAAATAGGTTACATAACTGCGGGCCGGCTGTGTTCAGGGCAAAGAAACGCAGCCGGCAGTCTTTTACAGGCTGGGGAGGATACTATGGACGGATTTAGAGATCGATTTGGCAGCAGATACGACCGCAATGCCGGAAGAAGTTCCGCGGGCAGCAGCCGTAGCGGGATGGAACGCGACAGAGGCTCGATGGACAGAGGAAACGACCGTGGCTTCGAGTACGGCGGACGTAATGACTATGCCGAGCGGGATGATTATAACAGGAGGCCGGCGCAGCAGAGTTCCATGATGGGCGGTGGTTCCGGTATGGGTATGGATAATGCCGGCGGCGGATTAAACGGCCGTCAGCTGGAGATCATCCGTGACTACTTTGATGAGACCAAGGATGATAATAAGGAAATCCTGCATGCTGTCGATAATAACGCCAAGATGTTAGACCGGGGACTGGATATCCTCGGAGAATTAAAGGATAAGGCGGACAGTGCCAAGGAGCCTGCTTCCGTAGATTTCACCGGGCTGATCGGCAAGCTGGAGGACTCCGGCAAGGCCAATAAGGAAGCCATCATTAACGCGATCGCCGGCAATACGGATCTTTTGAACCTGATCCGGGAAGAGCTTTCCAAGACTTCGGAAGCTGTTTCCGCGATGGGCGATGAGGAAGAGGGCGGAGAAGCCCTTGACCGGGAAGAGATCGAGAAGCTGTTCTCGGATCTGCAGGATCATGTCCATAAGGAAAACGTGAAGTGCTACCGCAACGTGGCAGGGGCGCTGGAGGAGCAGGAAAAGAGGGCGGATGAGAAATCCGGCGGTCTTGGCGTGGTAAAGATCTTCTCCATTATCCAGTTGGCGTTAACCGTTTTAAATATTGTCCTGTTAGCCCTGTATATCTTTAGAGTAATCTGAAAATGCTGCTCACGAAATATACAAAGGCAGTTAAGTTCAGTCATATCGGAGCAATGCTGTTTACAGCATTGCTCGTTTTTGTACTTGCCCCCGCGCTCCGCTTAAAAAACGAATCCAATAATCTGATCACGATCTTCATCAACGGCGTCAGCGTCGGAAAGATCAATGATGCTTCCCTGGCGGAGGATATGATCTTACAGGCCAGAAAGCGCATCGCGCGGGAAAGCGAGGAGCTGGTACTGATCAATTACGATCTGATGTTAAGCGGTACCAGGGAGATCTTCGGAAGCCTTGACAGCGAAAGTACGATCGTCGACAATATTTACCAGGTATTTAACGAAAGCATCCAGAAGACAAAAGAGCCCGTTTATGAGGTAAAGATCAACGAATTCACGGTAAATCTCCGGACGCCCGAGGAAGTGCTTTCGCTTCTGCAGGCGGCGAAGGATCCCTATGATGAGGAAAACAGCTTCGGTATTGATATTGTCAGGGATCCGACCAGAGAGCTCAACGTGCTGACGACGTTCGTAAACCGGTTGACAGAGGATGACGGTGATACCGTTTCCAAAGAACAGATCTTTCCTGCTGCCGGCGGTTACGCAAAACTCGATCAGATTTTCGACAATGCGGAAAATCAGGATATCGAGCATTTCGAGTTCGGTACGCAAAGCCTGGATTTTAATGAAAATGTGGAGATCGTACAGGCCTATGCCGATCCCGAGGATATCAGCACGCTGGAAGAAGCGATCGAACTCGTGACCAAGACCTCGGAAAAGGAGAAGACCTACGAGGTGGCAGCGGGCGATACGCTTTCCGGTATTGCCGAAAAGAACAATACCTCCCTGCAGGATCTGATCGCGATGAACGCGGAAACAATCTCGAGCGTCAATTCTCCGATCATGGTCGGAGATATCCTGAAGGTAACCTCGCCGGAGCCTGAGCTTTCGGTGCTGCGGACCGACAAGGTCTATTATGAGGAAAACTATAACGCGCCGATCGAATATATCGATAATGATGAGTGGTTCACAACGGAAAGCGTCGTCAGGCGGGAGCCTGTGGAAGGCTTTCGAAAGGTTGTGGCCGATATCACCTATAAAAACAATGAGCAGCAGAAGGTCGATATCATCTATGAGGATGATGTGATCTTAGCGGTGGCCAAGGTCGTGGAACGGGGCACCAAGATGCCGCCGACCTTTATCAAGCCGATCTCCGGCGGTCGGATGTCCTCCGGCTTCGGACGCAGAAAAGCACCGAAGAAAGGAGCCTCTACCTATCATAAGGGGATCGACTGGGCGACGCCCATCGGCACGAGCGTAGTGGCCTCCTCCGGCGGAACCGTTGTGAGGGCCGGCTGGGGCGCGGGCTACGGCTATTGTGTCTATATCCAGCATCCCAACGGTATGATGACGCGCTACGGGCATTTGAAGAACGTTCTCGTGAAAAGCGGCCAGACCGTCAGACAGGGAGAACGGATCGCACTCAGCGGCAATACCGGCGTCAGTACCGGGCCGCATCTGCATTTTGAGATCCTGGTAAACGGATCGCAGGTCAATCCGTTAAATTACCTGCAGTAAACCTGCGCCAATTCACCTGCGATTTGTGCGCTCTAAACAATCATACACAGGACAGGCTTATGAAGATCAATATTTATTATGGCGGACGGGGAATTCTCGATGACCCCTCCCTTTACGTGGTAAACAAGATCGAGGATGTGTTTTCGGAATTAAATGTGAGATCGGAGCTGTTCAAGCTTTACGAGCTTCGTAATACGATCACAACGCTGCCGGCTTCGATCAACGACTGCGACGGTATCATTCTGGCGACGACCGTCGAGTGGTTCGGGATCGGCGGGTTCATGCAGCAGTTTCTGGATTCCTGCTGGCTTTACGGGAACCGGGAGAAGTTTTCGACGACCTATATGATCCCGGTGGTGATCTCAACGACCTATGGCGAAAAAGAAGCTATGACCGGGCTGCAGTCCGCCTGGGAAATTCTGGGAGGCCTTTCCGTGAATCTGGGGCTTTCCGCCTATGTCAGCAATATCCGCACCTTTGAATCGAATGTCGGCTATCAGTCCATCATTGAAAAGTTCGCGGAAAACGTTTACCGGACGATCTCACAGAAGGTTACTTCCCTTCCTTCCAGTAATCAGGCCATGAAAAAGCTGACCGGGGCTATACCCAACATGCCTCTGACCCCGCAGGAGACGGAGCAGCTTTCGAAATATGCAGCGGATGAGTCCTATGTACAACAGCAAAAAGAAGATATCGCGGAGTTAACGAATCTCTTTAAGGGAAAGCTGGAAAAATCGAAGGTAGATGAGAGTACGCTGTATATTTCCGATTTTGAGACGCATTTTAACCGGCATGTAAACGTCACGGCAGTTTACCGCTTTGAGATAAAAGACAGGGAAAAACCGCTGATCGTGCAGGTATCCGACGGCATGATCAAATGCTATTACGGCGACTATGATACCCCTGATCTGCGGTGCAAGCTGGATACCAATATGATGGATCAGATCGTAGGCGGCCGCATCACGGTACAGCGGGCCTTTATGACCGGCGCGATCCAGGCAAAGGGAGATATTAAGCTTTTACGGGAGTTAGATCAGCTCTTTACATTTTAGGAGGAGGATAAGATGAAAAAGGATGAAAACTGCATTTTCTGCAAACTGGCAAACGGAGAGATCCCGACAAATGTTGTGTATGAGGATCAGGACTTTACGGTGATCATGGACGCGGCCCCCGCAACAAAGGGACACTGCCTGATCCTGCCGAAGGAGCACGCCGCCAATATCTACGAGATCGATGAGGAGCTTCTGTCAAAGGCGATACGGCTTGCGAAAAAGGAAGCAAAGATCCTGACAGAAAAGCTTCATTGTGACGGCTTCAATATCGTACAGAACAACGGCGAAGCCGCGGGACAGACGGTTTTCCACTTCCATATCCACCTGATCCCGCGCTATCTGGATGACGGTCAGAAGATCGGATGGAAGCCCGGTACGCCGACGAAAGAAGAGCAGGAGGCGATCCTCTCGCAGATCCGGCATTAAAGATATCTGTTCAGAACCATCTGGCTTCTGAAAAGATAACGCAAAGGATCCTTTTTACCGGATAAGCATGAAAAATAACCGGATGCGCAAAATCGCTGACGCACCTGCGGGCTCGATCGTATAATAGGGCAAAGAGCAAAACAAAGCTCCTGGGCAGGGGCATCGAAAAGCAAAGGAGGATCCAAAAATGGCAGATATGAAAAACATGGAACTGAAGGATGAGCAAATGGCAAAGGCCGCCGGCGGAAAGTTAGAGCCGGGACAGGAAGCGGTAACGATCTCGGGAATCGTAATGGTCAATCCAAGGCCCGATGACCCCGCCTACAGCGGCGTATGGGATGAGTGCCAGTCAGGCGGCTATCAGGTATATGAGGGTGACGGAAAGCTCTTAGTAGCCGGTTCGCAGCTTCCGGGCTTTAATCCGGGGGATCAGGTACTGATCCATGAGATCCGCGGCTTTTACGGCTGGGAGATCGAAGGTGCGCTTGATTTCTGATCCTTCCGCGCCGGTTCACTTGCGGATCGTGCGCTCAGGCATACGGATTATCATAGTTAACAGGGAGAGGTTTTGCCTCTCCCTGTTTTTCAATCCTCCTCAAGCACCTGAAGCTCCAGATAATCGAAATCGATATCTTCGACAAAATTGTCCGCCGTAAAACGGGTTTTCGCGTACCGTTTAAAATCCGCCACGGTGGCGTCCAGCCAGATCGGTCTGCTTAAGTCAAAGGCATAACTGATCTCGTCAAGAGCCCGGAAGATCTTATGGGTGCGGGTATCCTGACTGTCATCTGTCACGGTCATATCCTTTATCATATGATTGTTTCGAAAGATTTTTGCCCAGATACGCATATTTCCTCACCGCGCCGATCCGCATGCGGATCGTGCGCTTAGGCATGAACCTGTTCATGCCGATCCGGTCGTTTTCCGACCGGATCATTTCCTCTCTGCGCCGATCTATGCGCCAATTATTTAATAGAAAATTAATTTCCTGCGTACGGCTTTATGCTATACTATATGAGGTTTTTTTACAACAAAAACCAGAAAAATCTTTGCCGGCAGACCGGCGTAGAAAAACGGGGATCAAAAAGTGGAGTACAAGGTACAGGGTTCCGGCGTAGAAGATTGGGAAACCCTCATTTTGCTTTATAATTCAGCCTTGAAGGAAATCGGTACCAAGGTTGATATTCTTAACGACGAATTTCAGCATATCCATCAGTATAATCCGATCGAACACGTTAAAATGAGGGTCAAGACCTCAGAAAGTATCGTCCGTAAGCTGCGGAAAAAGGGCTACGAGGCGACGATCCAGAATATGCAGAAATATGTGAGCGATATTGCGGGAGTGCGCATTATCTGTTCTTTTACGTCGGATATTTACCGGATCGCGGATATGATCCGCAACCAGAGTGATCTGAAGATCTTAGAGACAAAGGATTATATCGAGGCACCAAAGGAGAGCGGCTATAAGAGCTATCATATGATCGTGACAGTGCCGATTTTTCTTTCGGATTCGGTTTACGATACGAAGGTTGAGATCCAGATCCGGACGGTAGCCATGGATTTCTGGGCCAGCCTTGAGCATAAGATGAATTATAAATTCGATACCGACGTCCCGGAGCATATCAAGCAGGAATTGTACGATTGCGCAAAAATGGTTTCTGATCTCGACGAGCGCATGCTCAAGCTGAACGAGGAAATCTTACAGTATGTGCAGGAAAACCCGGAATAACAATGTTCATCTGCAGGGGGATCAAAAGGGGAAGAATAAGGGATGGGAATATGAATGGGTCCGGAGGGGTAAATGCTTAGAAAGTCCCATGGCACTAGTGCCATGGGCAATTTGCTCAAAAAACCGCTCTCGCAAGCTAGCTTGCAGAGACGGTTTCTTGAGCAAATCGTCCATGCAGCAGAGCTGCATGGCGCTTTCTAAGCATTTACCCCTCCGGACCCCGGGTTTTTCCAGCCGTGAACTCCCTGATGATGCAGACTTTCCATATTTCCTCTATAAAAAGAGGAGTGCCCACGTGGATGAGAATCACGTGGGCAATATTATGAAAAAATTTATCTGAACGTCTTGTTTATGTTGGTTATCTCTAACCTGATAATAGAATAACAGGAATATATGAATAATATATGAACAAGGTGTGAACGAATGGTTAAATTATCCAAAAAAGAATAGATAACAAAACTATTATTATACATTTTGCACAAAAAAAGGATGTTTTTGGATGAATGACAGAAACAAGGATCGGCCGGATCCCTTTATTATCGTAGATGAAGATACAGGCGAACAGTTTTACGGCGGCAGGCAGGCCTGGTTTGAGCGCCATACCATGACCTTCGCGGGCTGCGGCGTGGTGGCGGCCGCCAATGCCATGCGGGTGCTGCTCTGCATGAATCCGAAGCTTTACGAATCTGCAAAAGGCAAGCTTTCGATCCTCGGCAATGTGATCGTTACAAAGGCGGAATACACGGACGTGATCAACGATATGTACCGTCATATGTTCGTCATGGAGATCCCCGGGATAAACCTGCTCTATGACAAAGGGAATTATCCGTACGGCAGCAAAATGTTCAAATTTCTGGCGCCGAGCTACGGCATGACGGCAGCGTCTGTGATAAGAGGACTTTTACGCTATGCGAAAAACAACGGGATCCTGCTGCACCACCGCTATCTTTCTGCCGCCTATGTGGATTATGACAGAGGTCTTGCCTTTATTAAAGAGGGGTTGAAGCAAAGCGGCGCCGTTATTCTGATGACCTGCTATAACCGTCATCCGATCACGCTCCATCAGGGAAAAACGGTTTCGCAGAGCAGCATGAAAACGCATTTTGCAACGATCACGGGCGTTACGGAAGAAAATGGCGAGCCGGTGATCAGACTGTCAACCTGGGGAAAGCTGGCGACGGTTCCCTACCGGACCCTGCATGAAAGCTGGCAGAAGCGCCGTGCCTATGCCAGCGCGCTTTTCTGTTTCCTGCCGGAAACCTCAAAGGCTCTGTACAGGGCAGATATCAGAAGATCCGTATCCTATACCCCTGTCGCCGCGCTCCAGACGGCGCTCGGCAGAAGAATGATGTAATTTTTATTGTTTTTTCGGATTTTTTTAATAAATATTATCAACATCCTTTTTGTGTTTACTGTATACTGAGTATTATGAAACTTCGCAACCGTTTACTGTATATGGCGGGATATATCATCCTGACGCCGCTTACCCTGATGGCAGCCGCTCTGTGGCTGTTTTCCCGGCTGGATATCCGCTACCATATTGATTATCTGATCCTGCTGACGGCGCTGATCAGCGTGATGACGGCGATTGTTTTCGTCAGGATCTTTAACCGCCTGGTCCTGACGCCCCTTGACCGGCTGAACGACGCCATGAAAAAGGTTGCGGAGGGAAATCTTGATTTTTCCATTCGTACCGACGACCGGGATGAACTCAGCGATCTTTGCAATAATTTCGATGATATGCGCGCCAGGCTCAAGCAGTCCTCGGAAGAAAAGATCAAGTACGATAATGAAAGCAGAGAGCTGATCAGTAATATCTCCCATGATCTGAAAACGCCCATTACATCGATCAAGGGCTATGTAGAGGGCATCATGGACGGCGTCGCGGATACGCCGGAAAAAATGGACCGTTATATCAAGACGATCTATAACAAGACCAACGAGATGGACAGCCTGATCAATGAGCTGACGTTATACTCCCAGATCGATACAAACCGGATCCCCTATAACTTTCACAGGATCAATCTCGATGATTTCTTCAGTGACTGCGTGGAGGAGATCGGTCTTGACCTGAAATCGAAAAATATCGAATTAAGCTATATTAACGAAGTAGATAAGGATACCCGCATCATTGCCGATCCGGAGCAGTTAAAGCGGGTCATGAACAATATCATCGGTAATTCCGTCAAATACATGGGAAAGGCAAACGGTCAGATTTCGCTCTCGATCATGGATCATAACGATTCGATCCAGATCGATATCGCGGATGACGGAAAAGGCATCGCGGCCAAGGATCTTCCCTATATTTTTGACCGGTTTTACCGGACAGATACCTCCCGGAATTCCGCGCAGGGCGGAAGCGGCATCGGCCTGTCGGTGGTGAAGAAGATCATAGAGGACCACGGCGGCTATATCTGGGCCAGCGGAAAGGAAGGGGTCGGTACGGTCATGCATTTCGTTTTAAGAAAGTATCAGGAGGTTAAGCCAGAAGATGAGCAAAATACTGATCATTGAAGATGAGAACGCGATCGCGGAGTTAGAGAAGGATTATCTCGAGCTTTCCGATTTTATCGTTGAAATAGAAAATGACGGGGAGAGAGGCCTGAAGAAGGCTCTGGAGAATGATTATGATCTGTTTATCCTCGATCTGATGCTGCCGGGGGTGGACGGCTTCGAGATCTGCCGCCAGATCCGGGAAAATAAAAATACGCCCGTTATTATGGTTTCCGCGAAAAAGGATGATATCGACAAGATCCGCGGCCTCGGTCTCGGCGCTGACGACTATATTACGAAGCCCTTCAGTCCCAGTGAGCTTGTGGCCCGCGTAAAGGCGCATCTGGCGCGGTATGAGCGGCTGATCGCCAGCAGCCCCGGTCACAGCAACGAGCTTATCGAGATCCGGGGTCTCAAAATAGATAAAACGGCCCGCCGCGTATACGTGGACGGAGAGGAAAAGGTCCTGACGACGAAGGAATTTGACCTGCTTTCCTTCTTAGCCGAAAACCCGAACCACGTTTTCACAAAGGAAGAGCTGTTCCGCGAGATCTGGGATATGAATTCCATCGGCGATATCGCCACGGTAACGGTGCATATCAAAAAAATCCGCGAAAAGATCGAGTTTGATACCTCGAATCCGCAATATATCGAAACGATCTGGGGCGTGGGATACCGCTTTAAGATATAAGGTAAAAGGGACGATCCTTTCCTTTGAAGGATCATCCCTTTTTTTCTGATCAGACCGTTATGCCAGCATTTCCTTTGCCAGATCCAGATGCTGTATCGTTCCGGCAGTCCCGTTCTCATAGAGGAAAATGCCGGTGCGCCGGAGTCTTGCGTTAAGGCGGTTCGTGCTTTGATCGTTCAGGGAGAAATCACTCTGCACGTTCCCTAAGAAGATTGCGCCCAGATCCTTTTCCTTCAGTTTAAACAGCCTCTGATGACCGTCTTCATCAAAAACGCATATCCTCAGCCTGTCAAAAACGTCATCTGCCTCGTCGATCCATCCGTTACCGTCGGAATCGTACTTTGCCAGATCAGAAAAGCCGTCGCCGGATCTTGTTCCGAAAAGCTCCCTGCCATCGTTGACCACTCCGTCGCCGTTCAGATCGAGAGCCAGAAAACCGCTCCCGGCCTGAAGCCTGGAAATGCTGTCCGGTACGCCGTCCGCATCCAGATCAAACATCATTTTCTGATCCGATACCGAAGCCACGTCCGTATCCAGGTTGATCACAAGCGGATCACAAAGTACCTGTTTTAAGGATACCGTATCGACCTGAAAGCGCTCCTCAAAGCGTCTGCTCATGGAAAATCCCAGATTAAAATCGATCTCCCGCCCGTCCGCGGTCACCACGGTTCCCTTTGCGTGATATTCCGTCTGCTCCTGCTCTGAAAAGTAATGCTCCTGCGAGGTCGTCTGCAGAATATAGCTGCCGGAAAAATCCTCGTTTTTTCCGTTGATCTCGGACAGAGAATACTTATCCTCACAATAATCCCAGCCAAACAGCAGGCGGATCAGATAGTTCAAACATCGCTCCCGGATCTTCTGAAGGGAATTTTCCTCTTCGGAGGACTCCCCTGAATGGGTGAGCTTCTCCATCCCCTCCGTCTTTCCGAAGCGTTCATAAAACCGACTCATAGACCCTCTGAATGAATTCAGGCCTCCCAATGCCTCATTTGAAGTAGCATACGCGTCCCTGCGCACAGAAGAATATTTTCTGACAGACTCCATTCCTACCGTACTGCTGTCAATGATCAAATAAACCTGTACCTCCCGTATTTATATTTTTTCTATATAAGCCGGCTTTGATATGTTTTATATCGGCAGAACCTTCGTTTTGCTTAATGTCAAAAAAACCCGGCCGGTTTACGGCAGTGTTCATAAGACAGTAACGCAAAATGAGCACTGTCGCGGTGGATTGGCAAAAAAAGAAGAAGTCTGAAAGGAACATACCTTCCAGACTTCTTTTTCTTATTAAAATAATGAGACGGTTTATGCTTTTACATCCACCTCGCCGCCTATTATCTTGGCAATCCTGCGTTGGGGGACAACCATATCAACCACAACATTAATGGTAGGAACGTTTGGTTGGTTGAACGTTGAACGACCCTCCAAATTTGGAGGGTCGTATTTGCTGACTTTACGTTGACCTGTTTTACCTTGGCCGGTTATCAGGATTATACGCAGTAAATTCCCCGCCTCCGGATACTTTGTCCAGTTCTTCATCATCAAGGAGCATCCCTGCCTCTTTTATGGTATCCCTTGCTTCTTCCTTTGTCTTTGCATTTTCTACTTTTTCCTTCAGATCACCGATCA
>JAILQQ010000167.1 GCA_024698885.1 Lachnospiraceae bacterium
AGCCTTGCTTAACATATATTGTAAAATTTGTAACCTTCTGATAATATTTCGCCTTCTCTTCAATCCTGTATTGTTCTTCTTTTGAAAGAATATCGCACATACTTGCAACCTTAGCAGAATCACCATTGAACATGGCGGTATAATATGTTTTAACAAAAGAAGAAATATTAGAATAAGTATCTTTATCTATAGTATTATCCGTTGTACTGCTCTTATTTGTTGCGCCTTGTGTCGCTGTTGCTTCCGACGTCTCAGTTATTTCCTCAAAAAACTCCGTTTTTGAATAACCATCCTGTCCATTAAATTCTATCCGACTCCACTCGTTATCCACTACCTCGTGTCTTGTATAAATTCCGTTGTCCTTGAGAGACCCAATTTTTGTCGAGCCGGCATCCGGTCGTTCTCTTACAGTAACATCATGAGCATCCTCCAACACCTTAACTTGAACATCACTTGTTAATCTGTCCAGTGCTTCCTGCGCATCCTCGTTCCCTTGATCTGCCGATAATCGGTAATAATCCTTCGCTTTTTGAATGTCTTTTTCTGTTCCTTTTCCATCTTCATACATGCATGCAAGTCTATATTGGGCAGGCGCATACCCTTGATCTGCCGCCAGCTGATAATACTTCATCGCTTTCTGGTAATCCTGCTCTACGCCTTTTCCTTCGACATACATCAATGCAAGGTTACATTGGGCAAGAGCATTACCTTGATCTGCCGCCAGCTGATAATACTCCATCGCTTTCTGATAATCCTGTGCTACGCCTTCTCCTTCTTCATACATATAACCAAGATTATTTTGGGCAGTAGCATCACCTTGATCTGCCGCCAGCTGATAATACTTCATCGCTTTCTGGTAATCCTGCGCTACGCCTTCTCCATGCTGATACATATAGCCAAGACCATTTTGTGCAGGCGCATAACCTTGGTCTGCCGATAGCTGATAATACTCCACCGCTTTCTGGTAATCCTTCGCTACGCCTTTTACATATCCATAATGATACATAAGTGCAAGATTATATTGAGCAGCAGCATGCCCTTGATCTGCCGCCAGCTGATAATACTCCATCGCTTTCTGGTAATCCTGCTCTATGCCCTTTCCTTGGTCATACAACACTGCAAGATTATATTGGGCGAAAACATCACCTTGATCTGCCGCCAGCTGATAACACTCCATCGCTTTCTGGTAATCCTGCTCTACGCCTTCCCCATATTCATACATAACGCCAAGCTGATTTTGGGCCTCCGCATGTCCTCCTTCCGCCGCTATCGTCAGCCATTCAAGGGCCTTTGCATAATCTTCGCTACTGTAGGAACTCATCCCGGCCTGATAGGCATATTCTAAATAGATTTCCTGGATTTCCTTATTTTCATCGAGAGAGTCCCCCATATTTTGAAGGATCAGTTCAGCGGCCCCTTCATAATCCCCGGCTTCAGCCATAGAGTCTGCCTGCGCCAGCACAGCTGTTGGTTCTTCTGCTTTCATCTCCGTCTGTACTGACTCCTCCGCCAATTCGATCGTCCCGGTCTCCTCCGTTACCTCTTCCTTCGGATCGATCTCTACCGAGATATGTTCGGTCGTGTACCAGATGACCCCGATAAGAAAAATAACGCATACGCTTATCAGGAGCCATGCACCTGCCCCGGATTTTTTCCCTTCTTCCTTTACTGGTTCAGGCGGTGTAAAATTATCAAGCGCATGGTAATAAGGCGCTTCATTTTCCTGCGATCCGCCACTGGACGCAGGCTTTCTCACGGAAACGGTTTCATTGATCGATCCCGCTGCCCCCGCAGGGCTTCCTTCCGGCATAACCACACTTGCTGAACTCTCCGCAGCCATAGTTTCCTCGGGATCATAAGACTCTGCTGCTCCATTGAATGGCTGAGAAGGTATCGCTGCTGCCGTTTCCTCATGAGCTGTCGGAGCCGCCGCAGAAACAGCTTTTTCTATGCTTAGCTCCTCATGATCTTTATGATCGGCCATAGCCTCCTGTTGTGACTGCAGCCGATCCAGTTCCTTATAGAGCTCCTCCGCAGATCGGTAGCGATCCTCCGGCTGAAATGCACAGGCCTTCAAAATAATATTCTGCAACGCTTTGCTGATGCGGGGGATTGCCGGCAGTGATGTTCCATTTAATCGTTTTTGGATATCCTCCTGCCGTTTATAGGTCGAGGCTGCAAAGGGGATCTTATTGTCGTTAGCCAGCTCGTAAAGAGAAAGCCCTAATGCGTAGATATCCACGCGTTCGTCATATTTTCCGTCCCGGTCCTTTGTGGGGATCACCCGGAACTGTTCCGGCGCCGCATATGGATAAGATCCCGCCATCGTGCTGGCCATGAGCCCGCTTTCCTCCGAATATTTCGCTATACCGAAATCTCCGAGAAGATAGCCGTATTCATTTTTGAAAATATTATCCGGTTTGATATCCCGGTGAAGGATTCCCTTTCGGTGGCAATCGGTCAAAGCCCGGGAAAGGTCTCTGCCCATCTTTACGATCTCCGTCTCGGAATAGATCATACCTTCCTTTTCCCTGCTTCCGACGTTCTCCAGAAAATCCATCCGTATCAGGAGATCCACCCCTTTGACCTTCTGATCTCCATATTCTTCGAACTGGAATTCATGATAGCTGACGATATTGGCATGTCCCTTCATCCGGTTCATGGCAGCCAGTTCTTTCTCGGCCTTTTTCTTGACCGCAGCGATCTCTCGTTCGATCTCCTCCGTCACGCCCTCGTTCTCATTCAGACTGACCTCATAGATATTGACGATCTTTAACGCCCCGGTCTCCGTAAACCCCGAATTCTCCTTAATGATCTTAAAGACCGCCGTCTTACCCTGGGAACCCCGGCCGACCATTTCTCCTTCGATCTTCCAGTCATGGAATACTTTCGCATACTGTCGTTTTGTTCTTTCATCGATCGTCATTGCTTTTCCCTCTATGAATGTCAGATTTGCCTTTTCCTCTAAACTGTTCTTTTGGAGTATGTCTTATTTTAATCAAAAACTCAGTCTGATGTAAATATCCGGAAGCAGATTTTCCGCATTATTTTCTTCTGCCTCCACGGCAACAGACGGTGCGGAAAACTCATATTCTCCCGCTAGCATCTCTTCCGCAATAACCGGGAGCCCCGTAACGGCTTCTTTAAGTTCTTCCATTTTTGCCGGTCCCAGAACCTGATACAGTAACGCGATACTTAAAACTAAGATTATGATCGTCTTTTTCATTGTCTTTTCCTCCTTCAGTAAAACGCTTTTGTTTGTGCCTCTGAAAAGAATATACTATGGAAAAGCGATCATTTTTTAGCGAAAGTTACAACCCTGCTTCTCAGCAGATCACCAGGCAGGTCACGTTATCCTTTACCTTATTCCGAAGCGCACTTTCCACAAGCAGTGCGGCTATCTTTTCCTGTATTTTCTGCTTTTCCCGCAGCACCGTATCTAAGATCTCCCGGGGCGTGCAGCCCTCGTAGAGTCCGTCCGTGCAGAGCACAAAGCAGTCCTTCTCTTCTATGGACATCCACTCTGATTCCACCGGAAGGATTCCCTGCATCGTTTCATCCGCTCCCAGGAATTCAGTCAGGCGATGTCTGTCCGCTTCCCGGATCTGATCCTGCAGGCCCATTTCCAGCTTCATCGTTTCCACGGTCTGATCCTTTGTCAGCTGTCGGATACTGCCGTCCCGGATCAGGAAGGCCCTGCTGTCACCCAGATGGTAAACCTTGCACATGCTGTCGCCAAGGACCAGAACAGTTGCCGTTGTACCGGAATATCGGATCGTTTCAACGATCCGGTTATTGGTCCGCAGGAAAGCATCCCTCAGGAGCCGGTCCACCGCGTCCTTCTCTTTAAAAGAACGATCCTTCATTTTCTCCTGACAGCGAAAAAATTCTTCAGCAGCAAACAGGGAAGCGACCTCGCCCTGCTCGGTCCCCCCCATTCCATCAAATACGCCGCAGAGGTTCCATTTCTCCTTCTGTAAGGAAACGGAACCCGCAAAGCTATGCTCCCTGTTTTTCAGGTATTTTCCCATGCAGATGAAATTATCTTCATGATCGGACCGAAAGCTCCCTTTATTACTGTTTATATAGCATTGCATGTACAGACCCTCCTTCTGCCCGGTTTGCCTTTTTCGGAGATCCATGCTGATCCGGTCCGTTTATCGCGGACCGGATGATCTCCTCATTTAGAGATATATCACAGAAGCATCTGCTCTTTTTAGGTAAAGTTACATCTTTAACGGGAATCTCTCGAGACACGGTGCAGTAATATGTCTCCGACCACGATAAATATTATCATAAAACCCAGCAGGGCATACCATGTCTGCCTCAGGTGATCTGCTTCCGCATTGAACATCTCCAATCCTTGATATAATCGGCCCAACTGTGGAAAATCAAGCTGCACCTGATAGGGGATATCATTGATCCGGCTGGTACTGCCCAGAGCCTCCATACCCCAGCGGCTGATCATGAGTTTTGAGAAGTACTCCGCAACTCCCTTCATTTGAAAAAGAGCACCCGAAAAGATCAGCTGCGCGATCAGAATATAGGGAGAAAGGACACTGGCGGTCTCTTCTTTTTTTACGATGCAGGAGATCATTAATCCCATCATATCTGCCGCCAGCATTAAAAGCAGAATGTCAATATAGTATTCCAGATAGACCGAAGAGCATAACAGCCCTTCGGCGGGAAGCTCATTGCCATGCACTGTTTGGATACCGGGAATACTTAACATAAGGATCGCGCTCTGCACCGCACAGATCAGAAACTGGATAACAACCCGGGACGCAATGTAGCTTCGGAGCTTGATGCCATTCACGTAATCTCTTTTTATATTGGCCCGTTCTTTGACGACCGTCTGAATAGAATTGAACAATCCGCCCCAGATCGCAGCACTTGCTAATACAAGGCAGGAGGATACTGTCATCTCATTACTGACAAACATCTTTTCCCCGGCCACCCAGATCACGATCGCTGCGGCCGCGATAGGAAAAAGAAGAGAAACGAACAGATTCTTTTTATCGCTCGCGATAATATAATAATATTCCTTCAGTAAAATAAAAAACTGTCCCAGTCCTGATCTTGATCCTTCCATTATCTCTCCCTTTCCTACTGAATATATCTGTCCGGATCATCGGACAGCTGTTTATAAGCATCCCTTATACTTCCGCCAAAATGACGCTCCGCTTCTTCCGGAGACCCGTAAAAAGCCAGCCGTCCCACATTGTCCTTCTTGCCGAGGATAATGACCTTGTCAAAAAGACTGATCTCAGAAACATCATGAATGATCGTCAGGATCGTCCGGTCTTCCTCATGAGCCATGCTCCTCAGAAAGGTAAACAGCTCTTTTTTTGAATTCGGATCAAGTCCCGCATCTGGCTCATCCAGGCAGTATAACAGTTTGACAGCGATTAGATCCATGGCGATATTAACACGGCGCTGTTCGCCGCCGCTGCATTTTCGGATCTGTGTTTTCCGCTTTGCCTCAATCCCCAGCTGCGCGATGAGCCGATCAAGTCTTTCCCTGATCTCCTGCTTAGACATATCCTTCGGAAGCCTCTTCTCAGCTGCTAACATCAATTCCTTCTCTACGGTAAGATTCGGATGGAAGGTCGAAAACTGAGGCACGCTTCCGATCAGGTATTTCAATCGGTCAAAATTGCGGATCAGATCCTCTCCGCAGAACTGGATACTGCCCTCAATCCCTTCCGTATTCATACCGTTTATGCAATCCATGAACGTGGACTTGCCGGCTCCGGCAGAGCCTAAGACCGCGATCAGTTCACCCGAGATGATCTCAAGACGGATCTGACGCAGCAGGTCGATCCTTCCCGGCCCGTTCAGATTTCTAACACTCTTTCTTTCAATATTCACCTTCAGAAGGCTTTCCCGTCTGTTATCATGCGCCCTGTCCTGTTTTGCGGCAGAAATATCATTATAGACCAGACTGTTTCCGGTAAAGACAAAATGACGGTTGCAGATAGACAGCGTATCCTTTTCCCGAAGCCTTACTCTTTCCCTCAGCAGACTGCCGTTTAACCAGGTACCGGCCGTGCTGTCCGCATCATGGATCGAAATGCCGTCAAAGCTCTTTTCAAGAACGCAATGCCGTGCGGAAATATACGGCTCGGGAAGCACAATATCGCAGGAAGCATCCCGGCCGATGACCGTAAGCGGTTTTGTGATCTCGTAGTTTCGCCAGATGCCGTTAAACTGTTCCGTCAAAAACATCATCCAGACGCCCCTGTTGTCCGGATGATCAAAGTCCTTATGATCTACCCGCAGAATATCGCCGTGGCTCAGCATGACCGGGTATTTTTTGTTCTGATTGCCGGGCGTCAGCTTTCGCCCATTATAAAAGGTTCCGTTCTTGCTGCCCTTGTCTATATAAAACCACTCACCATCCACGCAGCCGAATTCTCCGTGCTCCCTGCTGACGATCTTTGATCTGACAGCAATGTCCGGATGTTTTGTCTCGGTATCCCGTCCGAAGCTCCAACGTACTTTTTTATAGAGACTGACTCTTCGGATGCTTTTGTCCTCATCCATGATCAGCAGCATGGCATCTGCCTTTACTGCCAGATAAGCTTCTGTTTCCATATTCACCTCTCCTAAAACGTCTCTTCGCTGCCTGTCGGCAGTTCATCCAGGAAAAACCCGATATCCGTATACTGCAGGGATTCCAGAATGCTCTTCACATACCAGATCAGATCCGACCCCGTCAGGCCCACATAGTCCTCAAGTGCCGCGCTGTTCAGTGCAAAAATGATGCTGCTCTCAAAGGGGTTCTTCGCGTATAATTCCGACATATGCGCCAGCTGCAGCATATAATTCAGCTGCTCCACATCCATGTTCAGATGGATGCCAAGCGAGATGATCTTGTTTCGCTGAGGATACCACTTGCGATTATGGATCTCCGAAACGCAGGTCCTTAAGGAGGCGGACCACTGCTGCCTTTCGGCGAGTGCGTATACGCTGTCCCGTGCGCTTTCCTCCGAAAGAAGATTGCTTTCGATATACATCTCAATATAGGCGTAGAGCTTTCGATATTGCTGCTTATATACCCTGGCGTGCTCCGCGATGAACTCCGCCAGCTCCGGTACGGACGATACATCCGTCAGCAGCCGCATATAGGTACCCGTTTCAAAGCTCTCCTCAAGGGAATGCTTCGCGGGCATATCCATGGATCGTTTCAGTTCATCCGTGATCTCTAGAAAGGATTGGTAGGAATGTTCGATATGATCGGAAGAAAGGATAAAAATATAAACAGCATCCTCCAATGTTTTCGCGTAAAGCTCCGGGCATCGTCCGTATTTTTTCAGAAATTGATCGGTCTGCTCCAGTGAATAGCCGGCAGCAAGCGCGATGCGGATAAACATGTCCCTTGATTTCGGGATACTGCCTGTCTGCCATTTCATCACGGCCTGTCTGCTGATACCGCATTTCTTTGCCATGTCGGAAACGGAAAGGCCGCTCTCCTCCATCAATCCGGCAATAACTCTTTTCCACTCATCCCGTTCAGAATCCAAAAAGGTCAGCAGCTCCTTGAATTCTTCCGTCGATTCACAGCGCTCGATCATATCCAGGAAATAACCGGTCGAATAGTCATCCATAGCATTCGTCCTCTATATCAGCTCAGGATCTCCCGATAAACCCGCAGGACATTTCCGTGAAAGATCCCTTCGATCTCACGCTCCGAAAATCCCTCCTCCAAAAGCGCCTCATAGAGGTACGGCAGCTTTCCGCAATGATCCATTTCAAGCTTCCCGGAAATACCGTCAAAGTCACTGCCAAGACCAAGCACCTCCATACCGCCAAGGTCCGTGATATAGCGCGCATGCCTTGCGATCAGCGCCGTGCTGCTTTCATTCTCCGTATAAACGGGATTGGTATCCAAAAAGACCGGACAGTAGTTTAAGCCGATCACACCGCCCCGCTCGCCGATCTTTCGGATCATATCATCCGTCAGGTTCCTGGTATGGGGGCAGAGCGCCCTCGCGTTGGAATGACTTGCCACAAAGGGCTTTTCCGTATGGGCGAGCACGTCATAGAAGCCTTTATCCGACAGGTGCGAAACGTCTACGATGATCCCGAGCCGCTCCATCTCCGCAAGCATGGCAAAGCCCGCTTCCTTCAGGCCGCGCTCGGTATCCGGGCCCAAAGAGTCATTGGAATCGGATACCAGGTTCGGAAATCCCAGATCGTTCTCATAGTTCCAGGTCAGGGTCATCATACGCACGCCCAGGCGGTAAAATTCCCGCAGGATCGCGGGATCGCCGCAGAGTATGCCTCCTTCCTCAAGAGTCATCATGCCGGCCAGCATATTCTCGGCTCTCGCTGCCTCAAGGTCTTCAAAGCAGGTTACCGGCCAAATGATATCCTGGTTTTCCTCCATACTGCTTTCATATACATCCGCCAGCTGAAGGGCCGCGGCCAACGGATCACTTTCCTGCTTCAGATCTACGAACAAAGCGAAATTCTGTAACAGATAGTCCCCTTCCCGCATCTTTTCCAGATCGACCTGCAGGGAATTCTTCCGAAGGCCGCATGGCTCTCCCTTCATTCGTTTCTCCCGGATCTGGGAGATCGTATCGCAGTGCATATCAATAACTTTCACAGTTTTTCCCCTTTCTCCGCTGTATCTGTTCAAAACCCTTCCGCATCTACCTATTCCTGCGGCTCCGACTGTCCCTCCGGCTGCTGTTCTTCCTGCGGCTGTCCCTCCGGCTGCTGTCCTTCCTGCGGCTGTCCTTCCTGCGGCTGCTCTTCCTGCGGCTGCTCCTCCGGTTCCGGCTGCTGTTCCGGCTCGGGTTCCGGTTCCGGTTCGGGCTGCGGCTCCTCGACCTGCTCCGGCGGATTTTCGGGAACCGGTTCGGGCGGCAGTTCATAGGAAGGCATCTGCGGTGTCTCCACTGTCTGCTCCGGATTCAGGGCAGGGGTATCCGTCGGCAGCACCCCGGCGTTCTGCAGCATCAGGTTCATGAGCTCCTCCAGTGCCTTTTCATCAATGCCGGAGCCCTCATCCATAGTGACCTTCATCTGCTCGCGTCTGGGTTTTACATAATGGACGACATACTCCCCCTCATCGGAGATCCCGGGCACCGGATGCTCATAAATATAATGGAAGATCGCGTCGCATCCGCTGCTCGTATAGTGGAGCCCGTCCCCGCCGTCATATTCCGGCTTTACCTGCCCGTTGGGGCCTGTCAGCACCTCGGAGACGTTCAGATAGAAAATATGCTTCTCCTCCGCCGTCTGCTTCAGAAACTCGTTGTATTTTTCGATCCACGCATTCTGAACGGTTTTTCGGTAGGCGCCGTTATCATCCACCGGGCCGATGGACATCAGAACGACATTGGAATAGGGCGCCTGCTCCATCACGGTATCGATCAGGTCGATGAAGGTACTCTCGTAGTGCTCCTCACTGGGATCGTTGATCCCGTTGACGCCGAGAGCGATATAGATCACGGGAGACTGATGGGACGCAAGATAGGATTTCAGCGTATATTCCTTGCCGGCATTATTGACGAAGGTATTTGTCTTAAAGGAGGTATGGGAAATGCCGATCTGCGCAAGCGCCTCGTCATCATTGATAAAGCCGTAGTTCACCATCGCGACGGTCCTGGAATCCCCCAGAAAAACGCATCTGTTCAGATAGCCCTTCCCGGCATTTTCCTTATAAGAAAGCTCTGTAGATTCCTCCGTGCTCTCGATCTTTGTGTCCTCGGAGGCGGAGGCGGTTTCCAGGCGGATATCTATTTCGGGCGATTCTGTTTCGACGGCGTCATCGTTGATCACGATATTATAAGCCGGAGAGAGCTCTCTTGGGATCGTATCCTCCGACGTATTGATCCTCTGCGCCAGGAAAAAAGCGGCACCCAAAAAAATCCCGGCTCCGATCACGGCGGTCGCGATCCGCTTTCCTGTGAAGCGTTTCGGCGTACGGCCGGGATCCGGACTATCGTACGGAACGGTTTCCGTTTTTTTTCGGTTTTTCAAAGAATCAGACCGTTTCTTCATTTTTCCCTCTGGCCGCAAAGCCTTCCGTGCAGACCGAAATATCCGTTAGTCCGCAAAATGCGATGGATCTTCTGATGCCACTCCACGTACATTTCAAAAAGCCCGCTCTCGTTGAGAGCGGGCGGTGCAGACAGTTCGAGGACCTCGTAGCCTAACCCTTCAGTTTCCGCGATCCTCTCATATTCTTCACGATTGATATGAGACGGCTGTATTTGAAGGAAAGTCTTTTCAGTCATAATATCTCACCTGATGCGGGGATATGATAAAGCCCACATACACATCAATTTATTATAATAGCTATTCAATATTTGTACAAGCAGTTTTTCCGTTATGAAAGCTTCTTCTTTAAGAACATTAACAGCTGCTCCCTGCTCGTGGATTTCAGAATATACCCGTCCGGCTTCAGCTCCATGACCCGGCTGACAGCTTCCTTGGTTCCGATCCCGGTTAAGAAGATCACGGGAATCCCTGCCGTTTCCGGTTCCTGCCTGAGCATCTGGAGCACCTGGGGACCGTCCACCACCGGCATTTCATAGTCGAGCAGGATCAGATCCACCTTCTCATTCTCCGGGATCTTTAAAAGGAAGGAAATCGCCTGCATGCCAGCCGTCACGATGTCAACCCGGTAATATTCCTTGATCCATTCCCTTACCATCTTCGCAAAGGAAGGGTCGTCATCCACGATCAGGATCCTGCGCTGCGCATCCGGATCTCCCGACCTGTCGATCTCCTTTTCCACGGTATTCTCCAAAAGCTTCATGTCGATCGGGCGATTGAGCCAGGAGCAGTCCTTGATCACGGGAACCTCTTCGCAAAGTTCATGGTGATATTTTTCATCCCCTAAAAGGATCATACGCTGGCCTCTGTCTAAGATCATGTCACTGACCAGATGCAGCGTCCTTTTCTTGACGGTGTCGTCCATAATATCCGACGGCAGATAAAATACAAACAGGTGAGTATGCCCGTTTACCCGCACCCGGTCCTCCAGATTATCCGCGATCGTTGTAACCTGATAGCCCATATCGCCAAGCTTCCGCTCGATCCCCTTAACAACCACGCTATATTGGAACATGATAATAGCAATCTCTTTGGTCTGTGTTTCGCCCATGCTTCTCCTCCTTATGCATTTCCTGCCCTGACAGCCCTTGCTGCGTCTTTCTGTATATCCGGATCGTATGAAAGCAGGGGTTCGATCTCCTTCCCCTTTATCCTTCGATCCAGGTAATTTTGTGTCAGCCTGATGATAAGCGGTGCCTGCGCTATGATCCCGATCAGGTTGGGGATCATCATCAGACCGTTAAAGGTATCCGAAATATCCCAGGCGAGGCTTGACTCCATGATCGCCCCGAAAATGATCAGTCCGATAAATATCAAACGATAGATCCTGCTGCAGGTCACTCCCAGCAGATACTCGGTCACCTTGGCACCGTAATAGGACCAGCCCATAACGGTGGTAAAAGCAAACAGAGTGATCGCGAGCACAATAAACCACTCTCCGAACATCCCCAGCGTGGAGCCAAAGGCCTTGGCCACCAGGGTCGCGTCGTTGACGCCCTCCTTCATCAGGCCGGTTTCCAGATCGATAGCGCCTGAACTGAGCACGACGATCGCCGTCATGGTACAGATCACGATGGTATCCAGAAAAACCTCCGCGATCCCCCACATTCCCTGTCGTACCGGCTCCCGCACGCTGCTGTTGCTGTGGGCCATCACGGAAGAGCCGAGGCCGGCTTCATTCGAAAAGACTCCCCGCTTGCAGCCATTCTTGATAGTATTAAACGCGATCTGCACAGCCGTCCCGGCCGCCCCGCCCTTTATGGCATCCGGCCCCAGGGCAAAACGAAAGATCGAGGAAAAAACCATCGGAAGCTTCGTAATATGAAGCAGGATCATGATCAGACATCCCACAATATAGGCAATGGACATGATCGGGATCAGCTTTTCGGAAACCGCCGCAAGCCGTCTGAATCCGCCCAGTATGATGATCGCCGCCGTTATCATTAAGATCAGTCCGATCAGCCAGTCGACCTTCGGCGCTCCCAGAAACAGATCATGATCCGCGCCCGCAAAAAACGTGGACTCAAAATTTATCGTGATCTTATTGATCTGGCCCATATTGCCGATGCCGAAGGACGCTAAAACCGTAAAGATACAGAACAGGATCCCGAGCACCCTTCCAAGCCCTTTGCAGTTCTTCAGGGAACCGAGTCCGTCCTCCAGATAATACATCGGACCGCCGGACCATGCTCCCTCCGAATTGCGGCGCCTGAAATAGATACCCAGCACATTCTCGGAATATTTGACCATCATGCCGAAAAAGGCAGCCACCCACATCCACAGCACAGCCCCCGGCCCGCCGACACAGATCGCGGTGGAGACACCGGCGATATTTCCCGTACCGATCGTCGCGCAGAGTGCCGTGCAGAAGGCGCGAAACTGGGACAACGCACCGGCATCATTGATCACGAGACCCTCACCCTTCATGATCCCGAAGGTTTTTTTCCACCAGTGTCTGATATGAGTGATCTGAAAGAACCTCGTGATCACCGTGCAGATAAGCCCTGTTCCCAGTAACAGTACCAGACCGAAGGTACCCCAGGCAAAACCGTTTATCGCGTCATTGATCCTGATTACCGTTTCCATAATACTATCCTAATATCTCACAATAGACAAGCGTCTGATTGATCAGCTGGTACGCCACCTCCCCGAAGGTAATGGGACCGGTAAAGGGCGGCAGCTTCTTTCCGTTTAAGTCTCCGTACAGATAATTCAGGATACAGTTGCAGGAAAATACGGGGTTTTTGGCACCTGCTGCCGCTATGCTTTTCTGGAAGTTCTCCACGTAATCCTCCACATGCGCGGCAAAACGATATTCCACATTCCTAAATACCGGCGCGTAGAAGCCGACCGTTCCGTTCTCCACTCCCTTGATGGAGGTATTGATATACGAACCGTTATAATCGGCCACTAAGGGCATTTTTACATCGATCCTCTTCTTTTCTATGTATTCCGCAAAGTTGACCTCCTGGCCGTTCACGGTACATTTTGTGGCACTCAGTTCGTTGTCATTAAACCGGATGATGGGATCGGTCTTATCATCCGTAAAAATATTGACCAGATTCACCATGGCATTCTTGCCCTCGGGGAGCTTTAAATACATCACCACAGCCTTATCCGTATAGGACTCTCCGTTTTCCCCGTTATATACCTTTATCTCGCCGCCGTTTTCCAGATCGGCACCGGCTACCCAGCCTATGGTCGGGTGCAGTAAAAGCTCCTCCACCTCAGGCGCCTCCTTGGCATACTTGGCCACAACCTCTGAGCCGAAGGGCATGATGAGCATGGTAAGGCCGTTGTCATAGCACTCCTCGACGATCTGGAAAATATTGTACTTTCCGTAGGCCGCGATCTTTGCCTCCTCCGCGTAGTCGATCTCATTCACGAAAAGCCTGTCCTTGGTAAAGATACCGCCTTCCTCACTGATAAAATACGGCGTCGTGCCACCGATCCATTTCCCCTTCGGCAACTGTCTTAACAGCGTATCATCCGCGGCAATATGCAGGAGCCTTCCTTTCCTGATCAGCTCAACCGTCTCTTCTAATGTAATAAGCATTTTTATCCCTCCTTCATCATTCATGAATGATTTATCAAAGCGCAGCAATATTTGCAAGATCCACCTTCGCAACGATGGGATACTTGGCAATAAAGGCATCCATCTCCTTCATGCAGGATTCCATGCTTTGCGGATCCGCCTGCAATTTTTTCTGCATTTTTGAGATCAGCATATTAAGAGCCAGATTCGATGAGGTATATCTGAGCTCTCCCCTGAGGATCCTCTTTACATTTTCCAAAGCAGCTGCATCCATAGAACTTCCTCCTTTATAACTAGTTATTTCTGAACAGTTACCATTATTCTTCTGATCCAGGGTCATCCCCTGTAAGCTGTGATGTCACATACCGGATATCGATCCGGTCAAGATATCCCGTTTTCACCCAGGCATTCATGATCCGGCTGATCACCTTTGGCGTATCCTGCTCCGACAGCTGGGTCAGTACCACAAAATACCGGTTTTGCTGCCATTGATAGATGATATCGGATTTTCTGAGGGTATTTTTTAATACCTGACCGAATTCCGAGATCATTTCGGAAAAGATAATGCCTTTTTCATCGGAGGACAGGGAAAACAGGATCCCGGTGGCGATCCCGCCGTAGCGCGACAGAAACCGTTTAATAAAACGGTAATTCCACGAAAAGGCTTCCTGCCCAAGGAGCATGGCACCCTTTCCCTCCCCGCGCTCGGACATGACCTGTGTGACCCGCGAAAGTTCCCTTTCAAGGTTCTCCTCCGGGTCTCCCCCGGAAATCTCCGGATCGTATATGGTATACCCGTGCTTTCCGTTTCGTTTCACCTCATAAAGCGCACTGTCCGCATACTGGAACAGTAGCTGGTAATCCCGTGACTCCTCTGTAACAAAAGCGGCCCCGATGGAAATCCCTAAGGGAATGCCGTGATCCTTTCCCATTAAGGCTTCCGCTTCCTGACTAAGCTGTGTATTCAGCCGCTCTGTCAGGGAGGCCATGGCAGACTCCGTTGTCAGATCGACAAAAAAGCCCATAAATTCATCCCCGCCGATCCGGCAGACCACATCCTCAAACCTGACATTATGCTTTACGATCTCGGAAAATGCCTCTAAGATCCGGTCGCCCATATCATGGCCGAAAAGATCGTTGACAAGCTTGAAATTATCCAGATCCATGATCAAAAGCGCGCCGGCTTTGCTTTTGCACAGCCCCGACACCTTTTCCGTTCCGCTGGCCTTGTTTAAAAATCCCGTCAGCTTATCTAGGGTCGCCTCCTCCGTAAGACTTTCTATTGTCTTACTGTTCACGATGGTATTATTGATCCGCTTGATCAGGATATCCTTGTCAAAGGGCTTGTGGATAAAGTCCGACGCGCCGGCTTTTAAGCCCCGGCGCTCCGTTTCGCTGTTATCCTCACCCGTCAGAAAGATGACGGGAATCTGTGCTTTCCCCGCCGTTTCCTCGTAGCGTCTGAGCGCACGATACGTCTCGAACCCGTCCATATCCGGCATCAGGATGTCAAGCAGAACAAGGTCCGGCGTATTCTTCTCCATAAACTCCAAAAAGTCACTGGCGCAGCGCAGGCAGCTTACGCGCATATTCTGTTCCCGCAGCAGGATCTTTGCATTTGTCAGACTGAGCGGTTCATCATCTACTACAACTATCCAATAACCCATTTAACTCTCCCGGATCGATCAGACCGTTTTCACGCCAACAGTCTCACGATCGTTTTGTATTCGTATTTGTCGGAAGCATCCTTCAGCTTTCCGTATAATTCCTTATCCTTCTCAGGGATGCGATATCCTTCCATCTCGGCGAAGATGCTGTCAAGCCGTTCGCAGTCCATATCGCCGGCGCCTTCTCTGATCTCCTCAAATACCGCGTTCATGATCTCCGCATCCGCTTCCGGTTTGACGTGTTCCGACTCATAGACGGAAAAGACGGTGGACAGCGGCCCTCTGAATCCGAGGTACTTCTCGATAAAGGCCTCATGATGGCTGCGGATATAATCCATGTCTTCTGCCTTCCCCGCGTTCTCGAGCGCCTGCGCTTCCTCGCCGAAGCCCGCGGCTCCTATGATCCTTGCGGAGCTTTTCAGGGAATGTACCTTGATCGTATAATTCTTAAAATCCTCCTCACGGTAAAAAGCGTTTAATTCCTCCGCTTTTTCATCGATGGATTCGTAAAAGATCTTTAACAGGGACAGATATGACTGTACGTTCCCGCTGTTTTGAAGGCCTTCTTCGGCATTGATGGAGCTGTCTGCCAGTCCGTCAAACATCCCGGGAACCGAAGGAGTAGCGCTTTCTTCCTCCTCATCATCGCCGCGTATTTCCACCTTTTCGGAAGAAATATATTTAAGCATCATCTCCTCTAAAGCTTCCGGATTGATCGGCTTGGTCAGATAGTCGTCAAAACCTGCGGACAGATACTGATCTCTGGCACCTGCTATGGCATTGGCCGTCAGGCACACCGCCGGCGTATGGAGATTGGGATTGTCTTCGCTCTCCCGGATCTCATGCAGAGTCTCAATCCCGTCCTTTTCGGGCATCATATGATCAAGGAACAGCATATCATAGACGGTATCCTTCGTAAACCGGATGCCTTCATCCCCGCTGTTTGCGGCATCCACGGTCACCTCGGTCCTCTTGACAAGGCTCTTGAATACCATCAGGTTCATGGGATTGTCATCGACCACAAGGATCCGGGCGCCCGGTGCCATGAATTTTTCGTGATATTTCTCCATGGCGGCGACGTGCTCGCGGAAGGCTGCTTCATAATCCCCGAGAGGCTCCCAGGATACCACCTTCTGCTTCAGGGCAAAGCCGAATTTCGAACCCTTCCCGTATTTGCTCTCCACCCGGAGAGAGGAACCCATCAGCTCCAACAGGCTTTTGGTGATGCTGATGCCAAGACCCGTCCCCTCGATATTACGGTTGCGTTTCTCTTCAATTCGCTCAAACTGCGAGAACAGCTTATGCATGTCCTCTTCCTTTATGCCGATACCCGTATCCTTTACGGATATGGTCAGCATAATACTGTCCGGCTCATCCTCGATCCGTTCAAAACCCGCAGAAAATACAATGCTGCCCTCCTTTGTGTATTTTACCGCGTTGGAAAGCAGATTGGTAACGATCTGCCTGAGTCTTACCTCATCGCCGTAAAGAGTTCTCGGGATTTCCGTCTCAATATCCGGTATCAGCAAAAGTCCCTTGTCCTCCGCCCGGTTATGGATCATATTGACCAGATCGTTGATCACCGAAGACAGATCATATTCCACGGGAATGATCTCCATTTTTCCGGCTTCTATCTTGGAGAAATCGAGGATATCATTGACGATCCCCAAAAGGCTTTTTCCCGCTGTCCGCACATTCTCCGAATAGGTCAGGATCGCCTCGTTATCGCTCTCTCTGTGGATCATTTCATTCATACCGAGGATGGCATTAATGGGCGTCCGTATTTCATGGGACATATTTGCGAGAAAGTCGCTTTTTGCGCGCGAGGCCTCCTCTGCCTGCGCCTTGGCCGCCCGCAGCTCATTGCTTTCCCGGATCTGGATACTGGCCCTTGTGATATAAAACGCACCGATCATCACAAGCAGCATCAGAAGGCCGAATACCCATGCCACAAGTAATGTGATATTTCCGATCCCCTCCGTGGCGACAGCCTTTGGTACATACCCGGCCGCCAAGAAATCCGTGCCCGGGATCTCTGCTTCAAAGAACACCATATCCCCGCGCTCTGTCGAAAAGCTTCCGGCCGCCGCCACCGATACCTCCATTTCCGGAAGCATCGATGCATACGCATTCCGGATCTCCTCACTTTCAAAAAAGGAAAGGGCCTCCTCCGTACAGTGATAGAAGGGTATGACCATATCGCCGTCCTTTGTGGTCACGCAAAGCTTTCCGCGTTCATCATAGATCTCCACCGCAAAGCACTTTTCAAGCGACGCAGGCGGAAACAGACGGTACAGAACATAGCGGGTATTGGAACCGTTAAATACCGGGCAGGTAAAGAGCAGCCCCTGCTCCTCGTCGTAGGATATGGCCTGTTTCCCCCGAAAGGACGACTGGATGCCGTCAAATACAGTGATATCAAGCTCCTCTCCGTAAAGCGCCTTGCCGTCGATGCTAAGGAGGCCCTGCTGCACGTCCGGCTCCCGGTAGATCCGCGGCATAAGATCATCAAGCTCATCTAAAGACCCTTCCAAAAGGGAAGCGATATATTCAAGATTTGAAAGCTCAGCCTTCATCTCTTCGGCGACCACGGAAGCATAGGCCTGTGCCTGTTTCCCGGTCTCAAGCTCTGCGTAGTTTCGAAGGATCACGCCGATCCGGGTTCTTAAGACAGCGCCGATGGTAAAGAGCGCCAAGGCAAAAAAAACCAGGATAGTTATCGGTCTGTACTTATCCGAAACAGCTTTTCTACTCATGTATCTCTACACCTTCCACATACCAGTCGATACTGTTGAACAGTTCCTCGTCCCCGATCCGTTCATCCGTATGGCATCTGATCGTCCCGGTATTGTCATAGATCTCTCCCGAAAACACATCCCGCAGGGTCCTGAGTCTTTCCTCCTCCGCAGCGATCAGTTTCTTTGTTTCCTCTGACACAAGCGCCGAATACGGGTACAGGGAAACGGCCCCGTCGGAAAGCCCCAGCCAGTAATCGTGCGCATAATCTCCTCTCCCGCTCAGATAGTCTCCCAAAACCTTTGCATAGAGCATATCCCAGTTAAAGACAGCTGCTGTCAGAAACCGCTCCGAATAATCTCCTGTCACATAATCGTATCCTGTTGTATATAGCCCCATCTCATCCGCAAGATCGATCGCATAGGGCCTGTCCTCATGGAAGGTCATCACGTCCGCGCCGGCATCGGCAAGGGTTTTTACCGCCGCTTCCTCTGCGTCCTTGTCATCCCAGCTCCCGGTATATTTGACGAGCACCTTCGCCCCGGGATTGGCCATTTGCGCCCCCATGCAGTAAGCATTGATGGAACGGATCGTTTCCGGGATCGGCATCGCCGACACATACCCGAGCACACCGCTCCCGGTAGCGGCACCGGCCGCAATGCCGGCCAAATACCTTGCCTGATATATCCTGGCAAAATAGGCCATGCAGTTATCTGCCTCCGCGTCCCCGGAAATACAGTAAAAGGCTACCTCCGGAAAAGCCTCCGCGATCTCATCCGCATATCCTCCGTAGCCATAACTCGTCAGAAAGATCACAGAGCAGCCCTCCTGCGTGAGCCGAAGGACTGCCTCGCGCAAAGCCTCTTCCTCCTCCGGCACGTTCATCTCGGCGTGCATGGTGCAGGAAAGCTTCTCACAGGCCGCCTTCACGCCGTTATAATGGCTCTCATTCCAGCCGTTGTCATCCGATGAGCCGATCAGCACGACGCCTGCCTCCGTGGTCTTTTCCTTTTTCCCCGCACGGAAAGTAAAGATCAGTACAACGATCCCGACCACTAAAAGGACGGATACGACAGCAAATACAGTCCTTACCAAATGCTCCTTATTCTTCAACCTTCACGCCCTCCACATACCAATCAAAACCATGTAATATTTCATCATCCGGCATCGCTTCTCCCTCTTCAACACGGCGCACACCCTGGTTGTCGGTGACGGGGCCGTAAAAAACATCAAAGCTTCCGCTGTTAAACCGTTTTGTTGCTTCATCTACCGCTTCTTTGGTGCCGGACGCCGCATTTTCCGTCAGCTCCGACAAGCCGAGAATGCCGCTGTCCATGTCAAACCAGGTGATCTCCCCGCTAAATTTTCCCTGCAGGTAGCTTAAGATCGCCTCCCTGTAGTAAGGATCCCATTTCCATTCACAGGCCGTCAGGTATGACTTTGGGAAGAGCTCTCTGTTGTCGTAATTAAAGCCCACAGACCAGATCCCCGTCTCCTCCGCTACACGGTTTGGCTCTAAAGAGTTCGTATGCATCGAGAAGACGTCGATATCCGGCTGCCGCAATAAGAGTTCCTCAGCAGCCGCCCTGGCGGCATCGTTATCGACCCAGGAACCGCAGTATCTGACGAAGACCTCTGTCTCCGGCGTTACGCTTCCTGCCCCCAGCGCAAAGGCATTGATCTGGCAGATAACCTCGGAATTGGGAAAAGCGGCCACATATCCGATCTTCCCCGTCTGACTGCGCTTCGCTGCCGCGATACCCGAAAGATATCTGGCCTGGTACATCCTTCCCGACGGAGAGGACAGATTGGACAGTACCTCGGATCCGAAAATATGTATGAAGCAGACCTCCGGGTATTTCGCGGCTATTTCCGCCAGATGATAGCCGAAGGACGCGGCAATGATGATCCGGCAGCCCTCGTCCCCGATCAGCTCCTCAATGGCCCTTGTATACTGCTCCTCCTCCTCGGGAGTATGCTCTCTGCATACGATCTCGAGGTTCAGTTCATCCTTTATTCTCATCAGGGCGTCATAATGTGTCTGGCAGTAATTACTGTCATCCTTTGCACCGGATATGACCAGGCCGACCTTTGTCGTATCCGCGGTAACATCCGTTTCCACCTCTCCCCTGTCGCGGATCAGCACCATACCGAGTATGACTGCCGCAAGGATCACAACTGCGATGATCAGTATCCGTTTCGAAGAATTTTTATTCATTCCCAGTCTCCCTGTGGTTCAAACATATAAAAATTCATCTTATACTATACTTTATATCCGGATCCGATTTCCATAGCAAATTTCGATCTCCGAAGCAAAAAGACGAATCACAAACGAGAGCCGGTCGATCCCGGGAGTATCCGATCCGTGATCCTTTCCGCTTCCATCCCGACCATTTCCTTTCTGCGCCTTTTCCTATCATTATATCCTGTTTTGTCCCCGATAACCATAACTGATCAAAAAGGATTGACAGGTCCATTCGGATATGGCAATCTGATTGCGGAAAGGATGCGAAGAACAGGTAATCATATGCAAAAGATCGATAACAGAGAATTTTATCAGAAACTTTGGCAGATCTCTCTGCCGATCATCATTCAGAGCCTGATGTTGGCATCGGTCGCAGCCGCGGATGCCCTGATGCTCGGGCGGATCGCGCAGGAAGAGATGACGGCGGTCTCGCTTGCCACACAGATTCAGTTTATCCAGAATATGTTTATCTTTGGGATAACCGGTGCCGGTTCGATCCTCGGCGCCCAATACTGGGGGAAGGGTGACAGGGATACCATGCAGATGCTCTTTCATATCATGCTGCGTACTTCCGGACTCCTGTCGCTTGTGTTCTGTATGGCCTGCGAACTGATCCCGGAGCTTTTGATGCATATTTTCGCGCACGATCAGACGCTGATCGCCATCGGAAGTACCTATCTGCGCATTGCGGGATGGTCTTATCTCCTGACCGGCGTATCCCAGTGTTATCTCGCCTTAATGAAGGTGACCGACCATGTGAAGCCGAGTGCCTGGATCAGCTCCTGCGCGGTCATATCGAATATCATTCTGAACGCCGTCTTTATTTTCGGCCTTCTCGGCGTGCCGAGGCTTCAGGCCCGGGGCGCGGCTCTGGCGACAACGCTGTCCCGTGTGATCGAGCTTCTGCTCTGTATTGGCCTGTCCTTTAAAGAGGGCTATTTCCAGCCTGTACTTTCACGTCTGTTTGAGCGAAACAAACTGCTTTCACGGGATTTTCGAAAGCAGTGTCTTCCTTTGATGGGCGGCGGGCTCTTCTGGGGTGTCGGTTTTACTTCCTATACGGCGATCATGGGACATCTCGGGGTTGACGCGGCGGCGGCCAACTCCGTGTCGGCTGTCGTACGGGATCTGATCTGCTGTGCCTGCAACGGCATCGGAAACGCTGCCGGGATCATGGTCGGAAATGTGCTTGGCGCCGGGGATTTAGAGCGCGGCAAGGCATACGGAACAAAGCTCAAGAACCTGTCGTATGTGATCGGCTTCGCTTCAACGGCACTGGTCCTCGCCGTTACGCCCCTTGTTGTAAACATGGTGATCCTATCGGATACCGCACGAAGCTATCTGACCGGAATGATGGTCATTATGGCGGTTTATATGATCGGACGCTGCGTCAATACCGTAACGATCAACGGCGTTATAGACGGCGGCGGCGATACGCTTTTTGATATGTACAGTCTTGCGGTCTGCATGTGGGGAGTCGCGATCCCGCTTGCCCTCCTTGGGGCCTTTGTATTCCACTGGCCTGTATTATGTGTCTATGCCTGCACCTGCCTGGACGAAGTCGGAAAGATCCCCTGGGTCATGATCCGCTTCAAAAAGTACAAGTGGGTACAGAATCTGACCCGGGACACACTTTGAGGCTGATCAGGAATACGGATCAGGAAGAAAAATCATCGATAGCTTCCATACTTTGTCTTAAACTTTGACTTTGCAGCGTACATTTCACTGTCTGCGCGTTTTACGATGTCGTTGATATTCGTATCGCCTTCCCGGAACGATGCCATGCCGACAGATGCCGAATATCTGTGATACGGCTCGGTTTCTCTGTTGCAATATGCTTTGTCAAAGGTGTCCGTAAGGTTTGCGAATATCGTTTCAGATTCTTCCAGATCTTTTCCCTGCAGGATGATCACGAATTCATCCCCGCCAATTCTGTAAACCTCAGAATATTGGCAGGCGGCGGAAAGTATGCTGCAGCAGCCTTTGATATATTCGTCACCTGCCTTGTGTCCGAAGGTGTCGTTTATATACTTGAGGTTGTTAATGTCCGCCATTATCACTGTAAACCCGTCAATTTCCCTGTTATTGATCTTTTCCTGATATTTTTTCGTGATATCATCGAAAGCGGTTTTATTATTGATTCCTGTCAGTGCATCTAAATATGCCATCTCTTTCGCTACACCCAGTTTTTTAGTGGCTATCTTATATTCGGTCATATAATTATAGCTTTCTTCGTATGACTTTATAATAGCTTCATATAGCGACTCGATTTCAATATTAGTATGTATATTCAGAGATTTAAGATTGTCTAAATTGTTTTTTTTGTCCGTATCCGTTTCATATTTAAAGCCCGATATACAGGCATACATTTTCTCTATCGGCTTCGTGATCCTTACGGATACAGCTATGATACCAAGGGTAAGAAGCAAGAGCATAAATATAAATGATACGGCAAAAAGCTTTAATGTAAATTCGATATTGGATTTTTTAACAGGTGTTAAATCGAAATCAACAAATATATATCCCTGACAGGTATGGTCTGAACCGTATAACGGCTTTGAACATGTCATTAAATAGCCATATTTCGTATTATCCACAACAGGATCTAAATACTCTCCCCTTTGAAGGCGCGGCAGCTCATCGGCAAATGCCGGGTCTAATTCATATATGTCACCAAGCTTGTCTCCTTCCCCATCCAGGCCCTCATCTAAGCCGGCATGATCCGTGTATGTATCAAACACAACGGTTGCCGTTGCATCATTACCTTCATTGATCTTATAGACATACAAATACATGATCTCCTTGCGAAATCTTGTGTACCGGTTTAGCCGGCTGAGCGTATCATCATATTCCTGTTTGTCATAGCTGCCGCTCAGATAATCTTTGATATGGTCAATATTTATCTCGTCTGCCGCCATTTCGATCAGCTCTTTTCCAATGGCTGAATATTGATCGTAGAAATTTCGGAGCGATCTCTTATGACTCACTAAGATAACAAATGAAATCAGCGCCAGATAGACAAAAAACGTAATGACCGAGAATTTTACACCTACGCTTATATCCTTTTTCTTCATCTGTATACCCTGATCATGTTGTAATATTTTACGCGGTATATTTGCCTGCAACCATTAAAAATACAGTATTTGCCGGCTATTATGATATCACACATATCACATCTGTACAAGGGAGGCATAAAAACCCATATGCTTGACTTTCCTTTTTCAAGAACTACCACATTCCTCGGATCACAGCCGTTTGTGACGGTTCCTCTACCGCAGAGCAGGCCCAACCTGAAAAACGGAATATCGAAAAATCGGATATATACAGAGTCTAAAAGTTCCTATAATGCAGACATTTAGCCATTATTTTTCTTCAAAGAGATCATCCAGCACAACCTGTCCACCGATTGTGCTGCTATATTTTCCGTCTTTAATCCCATATGTAGTTACCATTATCAACTGTATTGCCTTGTTAGTGCCTGTTTTCCTTAAAAAAGATTCTTTCTTATTCTTCAGGTCCCCATTATAAGATTTATCGATTGTAAACATATTAACGGAGAACTTCATTTCACAAAGATTGATAATTTATATAGCTTTCGTTGTTTGAAAATAGTGTGCTGTATAAAACATCAAATTCATCCCAAAGGTCACCCTTCTTTTTAAAGAAAAGTCTGTCAATATTCTGAGTGTATGATAGGTTCGAATCCAAATCTACCTCTCCGAACACACTCAACATTTGTACCATATCTTTATAGAACCGCATATTTCCCTCCCATGTCCGTCCAAAACCGGAAGTACGATATGATACTCTCCATGTAGAATCTCAGCCACCTCCCGGTAATTCCACCAAGACAGTCCTCCACCATGAAGCAAAAGGATCGTATCATTTTGATCAAAACCATATCTTCTCGATATTAAAGCGGTAGAGGAACAAAGTTTTCTCCGATCTCCCCTCAAGCCGCTTTGTTGCAAGAAAAATATCCAGAAGTTCCGGTGAACTTTTTTCCAAGATCCCGTCTTCAGATTGCCTCAGTGATTCATCCAGGGTATCCTTCAACTTGATCATCTGGCTATTATCCAGATATTTCGGCATTCTTTGCATAATGTAATTAGCGGTTTCCTGATTCATTGTAATGTACCTCCATTTTTGAGGTCATTATAATGATTCTGCTGATACAAGTTATGAAATCATCTTCTTTATCGTTTTTTCATTATCCCTCGTAAAATCGCTTAGTTTATAGGATCTGATGCGCTGATTTACCATCAGTGGTTCCACAAAACCATTTTTTGCCAACACTGACAATCTGTTTATTACCGTTTTGTTTGTCACACCAATTTCACGACTTACTTCAATTGGGGTAAACTCTCCCTTATATTTCTTTATCAAAAGCAGAAGCAGTTCCCTCTCCTTGCCCTTTAAATACGATATGCTTCCGCTTACTTCATCCTCAGCAGAACTTTCTGACAGTTCACAAATCTTATTGGAATACAACAGCACCATCCTCAGAAAATAATTAACCCATACTTCTGGATGCGGCGGATTGTTTCTTCCGGAGTAATAAAGCACCGGCAAACCCATCTGTATCGATTCATAATACTCATTAATGTCATATGCAAAGTATTCTTCCAATGAACCGATGCCATTAAATCCATATCCACTGATATCCAAAATATATCCGGAAAGCAAACGTGCAGTTCGACCATTTCCGTCTTCAAACGGATGTATCGTAACCAACTGATAATGAACGACCGCTGCGACTATTAACGGGTGATCATCAGTGGTATTTACATACCGTAATGTGAAATATTAAATTCGTAATGTGACCGAAAGTAGACACGAAAAAAAGTTTTTGTTGTTTTATTTTTCAAAAGTGGACATGGGCCAAAAAAAAGACACCTACATATCGTAGATGCCTTTGCATGTATACAACATTAATGCCTCTTATCAAAGTGTCTTAAAAGTTATTGTGTCAATCGGGACGGTTCTTTTTGTCTCACCTTATTCCATCAGGCTGAATTATCGTACCACATATGGTGCAAACATAATATGCACCCACGGCTGCTTTTTTTCTTCAAAATAATGATATCCGTCCGAACTCTTTCCGCACTCATTTTTTTGATGAAAGGTAGCGATGCAGGATTTCTCATGTCCGTTTTTGTAGTCTTTACCAAACCCAATATTCATTTAAATTTACTTATATCATCAACGTCTTCATTTGTTACTTCCTTTTACTTTGTACTGAAAGCCTCCGGGCTTACTTCGACTATATCATTCTTTACAATTTCAATAGTATTGTCGCAGCCGGAGAAAACCCAGGAATATATTTTCTTCAAGCCCTTACCGCATACAACCTTCCGAAGGTTTTTGCATTCTTTGAAAGCATAGGGTGGCAAGGTACGTAACCTGTCCGGCAGCGTTATCTCTTCTATCCCGCAACGAACAAAAGTACATCCCCAAATGTTTTCCAAAGACGCCGGCAATTCGATGTTTTTAAGATTCTCGCATCCGTCAAATATAAACTCACCCAGATCCGTCACAGTATCCGGGATTTTCACGGATCTGATCTCCGCATGGCCACTAAAGAGCTTATCTCCCACAATAGTAACCGTACTGCCCGCGTAGCTGTCGGGGATGGTAACCTCTGCTTCATCTCCCTGATATCCTACCACTGCATAGGTTCCGTCTTCATTCATTTTAAAAATGTAATCCTGCATAAATCATATTCTCCTTTAACTGCTCAATTGTAATATCCGTTTATCTTCCACCGTGCTTGATTATAGCATTTAATCCATTTTTTCAATAGTGTTTTCACCGGTATATTTTTACCTGTTACAGCATAGATCGTTTATGGCATTTTTGTTTACAATAATGCTTAATGTGTTGTATAATACTGCATATAATAGGCTGTTGTGTATACAAATTGGGGGACAAAATGGAAACTTTCGGATCGATACCGATGAGCGATGAGCTGATAAACATCGGCGTAGTCGGGCGTTTTGCCGTTGAGATGGATGAAGGAAGACCCGCCCGAATGTATGGTGACGACGCGTTGATCTCAATACTGGGGGCAAGTCATATTCCGGCCGGCGAAGAATTTTTTGCCTGGTGGCAGGATCGAGTCATAGAAGAATATCTTGAAAGCATCGAATCTGCAGCATCTGTCCATAACGACATTGATGACATCCACATTGAGATCAGGTATGAATGGAAACACCCGGTAAAGGGTGTTATAACTGTGCGTTCATTTGGTTTTGTTAATCCCGACTACAAGGAAGGTA
>JAILQQ010000168.1 GCA_024698885.1 Lachnospiraceae bacterium
TGCAGAACCGCTTTGACCGGAGGTGAGATCCGTTCCGAAACAGTTAGGCCCGAGGGCTCTTCCCGAGGGTCTTACTGTTTCGTGAACTAGCTCACCGGAGGGAAGGTTCGTTTTGCGGCAGTATCGGACACCTCCGCGAGCGGCCCGGGGATATCGCGGCGGCCCGGACTGCATCCCACTTATTTGCTTTGCCGCGGGATAATATGCTATGATGGAAGGAAAGATTCGCGCAGACAAGGAAATGATCCGGTCTGAAAGGCAGACCGGATCGGCATGAACAGGTTCATGCCTAAGCGCACGATCTGATAAATCAGACCGGCGCAGACAAGGAAATGATCCGGTTTGAAAATCAGATCGGCGCAGAGGAGGAAGAGATCGTGGCACTTGACGGAATGATGGTAGCGGCACTGAAGGAGGAACTCAGAGAAAAGCTGACAGGCGGCAGGCTGATCAAGATCGCGCAGCCGGAGCCGGATGAACTGCTGCTCACCATTAAGAATGAGAAACAGCAATATCGTCTGAAGCTCTCCGCAAACGCCTCCCTCCCCTATGCGGCGATCGTGGAAACCACAAAGCAGGCCCCCGCAACCGCGCCGAATTTCTGTATGCTGCTGCGGAAGCATCTGCAAAACGGAAGGATCCGGCGCATAAGCCAGCCCGGCCTTGAACGGATCTTAAACATAACGATCGAACACCTGAACGAAATGGGGGATCTCTGCGCAAAAACGCTTGTCACGGAGCTGATGGGAAAGCACAGCAATATCATACTCATAGATGAGGATCAGACGATCCTTGACAGCATCAAGCATATCTCGGCCATGGTCAGCTCCGTCAGGGAGGTACTGCCCGGAAAGCCGTATTTCATCCCCGAGACCACAGACAAGCATGATCCGTTCGGCGATGATGAAGAAGCATTTATCTCTCTTCTCAGGAAAAAACCGATGCCCCTTGACAAGGCGCTTTACAGCTCTTATACCGGCATCTCGCCGACAGCCGCTAACGAGCTTATCTTTCGGGCCGGTACCGATCCGGACCATCCGGCGGCGGATACGCCCGACGCAGCGCTTAAGAAGCTTTACGCGGTTTTTAAAGAAACCATGGAGCAGGTCGCCGACGGACAGTTTTCCCTGCAGCTCGTCTATGAAAACAAACATCCCATAGAATTTTCCGCCATCGCGCTGACCCAGTACGGAGATATGTTATGTAAACCATTCCCTACGGCCTCCGCTCTTTTAAGCACCTATTACAGCGAGCGGGATACCTATACGCGGATGCGGCAGAAATCCTCGGATCTGCGCCATATTACGCAGACCTGCCTCGAGCGGAGCATCCGAAAAGCGGAGCTTCAGGAAAAACAGCTGAAGGATACGGAAAAAATGGAAAAGTACCGGATATACGGAGAACTGATCCATACCTACGGCTATGATATCGCGCCCGGCAGCAAGGTCTTGTCCGCGGTAAATTTCTATGACGGTCAGACCGTGGAAATACCGTTAAATCCCTCGCTCAGCCCCGCGGATAACGCCGGGAAATATTTTGAACGCTATACAAAGCTTAAGCGGACAAAGGAAGCCGCCACGAAGCAGCTTGCGGAAACAAAGGCCGAGATCGAACAGCTTTCTTCGATCCTCACCAGTCTCGAGCTGTCGCAGGACGAGCAGAATCTCGCCCAGATCAAGGAGGAGTTAGCCGCCTCCGGCTATATCCGAAAGCACGACCCGCTCACCCGCAGGAAGAATCAGGCGAAAAAAAATGCCGGGAAGAGTCTTCCCTGGCATTATCTCAGCAGTGACGGATATGATATCTATGTGGGAAAAAACAACCTGCAGAATGATTATCTGACCTTTCATATGGCCGGAAATAACGACTGGTGGTTCCACGCCAAGAAGATCCCCGGCTCCCATGTCATTTTAAAGACAAAGGGACAGGCAGTCCCGGACCGCGCCTTCGAGGAAGCCGGCGCCCTCGCCGCCTATTATTCCAAAGGACAGAATCAGAACAAGGTGGAGATCGATTACGTGGAAAAGAAGCAGATCAAAAAGCCCGCCGGTGCCAGGCCGGGGTTTGTGGTCTACTATACCAACTACTCCCTCTCCGCCTCTCCCGATATTTCCATGCTGAAGCTGATAGAGGATTAGTTCCTAAGGAACTGCCCAGAAATCGGTCGGATAGGTCATGTTCCCCATCTGAAGATCAAGTTCGCCTATCTTCTGGTAGCCGGATTCGGCAAGCAGCTCCTCGGGGATCATCCATCCCCCGTCCCGCGGGCAGGTAACAAGCGCGTAATGCCTGTCTCTGATCCTTTGCAGGACCACCTCTTTGTAATCCCGGTATTCATCAAATACCAGGTCCGTATAGGGAAACAATACCTTTCCGAAGCCCTCCTCCGTAAACGGCAGGGAACTGACCGCAGGCATGGCGCCCGCGTCATGACTGGTACCGAATAAGGGATCGCCTTTTTTTGCTCCTTCAAAGGCCGTGGAAAAATAGTTGCTGATCTCCCCTTTTCCCCTGTACCGGTCCATGATCTCATAGGCTTCGTTCCACTGTCCCCGCTCCTCCTCCGTAAGAAGATGCATCGGCAGCTTTTTCCATCCGAAATAAACCGTAAACAGGGCCAAACCCATATAACATCCGATGTAGATCCATTCCTTTTTGCGCAGATCGGTCTGTTCTAAAAGAATCAGCGCGTAAATAATCACCGAAGGGAAAAACAGCTGCAGGAAATAGGTCAGATAAGCCCCGTCATGCCGTCCGAAATATAACAGGACCACAAACTGCACAAGGACCTGTATGCCAAACAGGGTTCTGGCGCTCTCCGAGCGGTCCTCCGTGTCTCTGCCCGCTTCCCCTTTCCTGCGCCCGAGCCATTCAGCCCCAAGGCATACGGCAATGGCCGCATACAAGCAGCAGAACACCTTACTCAGATAGACTAACTGGTCCAGATAATACTGCCATCCGTTGACGGCCGCCCCGTTAAGAACTGCCTCCGTGCCGTTCATCACATTCGAATCATAAAGCATCAAAACCACCGTGTAATCCCAGTAGAGCGGCCACGCCCACGCGATCAGTAGCACGGAAGAGACGGTAAAGAGCAGACAGAACAAAAACAGCCGGATGGCTTCCTTCTTTGATCGTATCCACATGAACAGAAAGATACTGATACAGATACTGACAAAATACTGTTTGACATAAAAAAGGGTGACGATCCCGACCGCGCACCAAAACGGCCGGTGCTTAAGTTCCCGCCTGGTTGCCAGATACAGGGTAAACAGCGTCAGCAGCAGCCCAAAGGCATCCGGGGCCGCGCTGGTATAGCCGTAGCGCCAGTGGCAGAACATGATCAGGATAAAGGAGAGCGCCGGACCGACCGTCGTCCTGCTGTACTGCGTCACGATCGCCGCGCCAAGGAGCCCGCTTAAGAGCATGGCGGCAAAGCTGAGAACATAATGCGCAAGAAATGCATTCCCGCCGAAAATAAAGGAAAGGCCGGCAGCTATCAGGTTATTGACAAAGGGATACATGTAAACGACCGGCGGTTCCTCCCCGGGGCCGGCAACATTTTCAAGAAGATAGGGATTTCTGCCATTTAATAAGGCATTCGTGAAATTGATATTGGAAAGCTCCAGCTTCTCCTTCGGGTAGGTAAGCCCCGACAGGAACCCGCGAAAGACCCAGAACAGAAAATAAGCGGAAAACAAAAGCAAAAGAACGGTAAACAGACGCAGGACGATTTTTTCTTTCCGAAAAAGCCCCGCAAAGGTGCGAAACATGCTCAATTCTTTTCTCCCCCCTCAGGCATTGAAAGCCGCGATTTTCCCGTAAGAAAGTGTTATAATTGACAGCAAACGGCAACTCTTTACGGCTGTTCGTTATAAACTATACCACAATCGCTATTTATTTGCTATACTATAGCTCAGTTACGAACAAGATTCATGCCTAAGCGTACGACTCGCAAGGCAAGTCAGCGCAGACAAGGAGCCAAATACTTCATGATCTGTTTTAATGTTCCGCCCGTGATCGGGACGGAGGAAAAATACATACACGAAGCGATCCTAAACCATAAAATATCCGGTGACGGCGAATTCACGGGAAGATGCTCCGCCATCCTCGAAGAGATGACGAAAACCGCAAAGGCTCTGCTGACCACCTCCTGTACGCATGCCACGGAAATGGCCGCGATCCTTTCGGGGATCGGGCCGGGGGATGAGGTGATCATGCCCTCCTATACCTTTGTGTCTACGGCGGACGCCTTTGTTCTGAGGGGCGCGACGCCTGTTTTTGTCGATATCCGTCCGGATACCATGAATATCGATGAAGCTCTGATCGAAGACGCCGTAACCGACCGGACAAGGGCGATCGTGGCGGTCCATTACGCGGGCGTAGGCTGCGAGATGGACCCGATCATGGCGACAGCGAAAAAACACGGGCTGATCGTCATCGAGGATGCCGCGCAGGCGATCCAGGCCTTTTATAAAGAGCAGGCACTGGGGAGCATCGGCGATTTCGGGTGCTTCAGCTTCCACGAGACCAAGAACCTGAGCATGGGAGAAGGCGGCGCGCTTCTCATCCGCGACCCTTCCATGATCGAAAAAGCAGAGATCATCCGGGAAAAGGGCACGAACCGCAGTAAATTTTTCCGCGGTCAGATCGATAAATACACCTGGGTGGATGCCGGCTCCTCCTATCTCCCAAGCGAAATGAACGCCGCTTACCTTTACGCGCAGCTTTTACAGGCGCAGACGATCTTTGCGGACCGTATGTCCTCCTTTACGCACTATATGCAGCGTCTTCTTCCCCTGAAGGAAGCAGGAAAGATCGAGGTTCCGACGATCCCCTCCCACTGCAGGCATAATGCTCATATGTTCTATATAAAGGCCGCCGGTCTTTCCGAGCGGACGAGGCTGATCGAGTATTTAAAGCAGCATGATATCATGGCTGTTTTCCATTACATTCCGTTGCACAGCGCACCGGCCGGCTTAAAATTCGGACGTTTCCACGGAGAGGACCGTTATACGACGAAAGAAAGCGAGCGCCTTTTACGGCTGCCACTGTACTACGGGCTTACCGTTCAGGAAGTGGATAAGATCTGCGATTGTATCGAGGAATTTTACAGATGAAGACGATCAGGGGAGAAAAGATCTTTTTACGGCCGATCTGCTTAGACGATACGGATAACATACTGCGCTGGCGAAACAGCGATCATATACGGAACAATTTTATCTATCAGAAGCCTGTTACCAGAGAGGATCACGAGCGTTGGCTGGAAACCAGAGTGGCCACAGGCGAAGTGATCCAGTTCATCATCATAACGGAAGAAGGGAAGCACCCCATCGGCTCCGTCTATCTCAGGGATGTGGACCGGAAGGAACAGCGCGCGGAATACGGGATCTTTATCGGGGAAACAGAGGCGCTCGGAAAAGGGTACGGCACCGAGGCGCTTCGGCTCATGCTCTGCTTCGCCTTTGAAGAGCTTCATTTAAAGCTTCTGACGCTACGCGTCCTGGCCCGCAACGTGACCGCGAGAGGCGTATACGAAAAAGCCGGCTTCCTGCCGGATCCGGACAGAAGGGACAGCGCGGTCATCAACGGAAAAAGCGAAGAGATCTTATTCTACAGAAAAAATTCTCCGGAGGCATAATATGTCGTTGATTTCATTTGTCATACCCTGCTACAGGTCAGAGCATACCATAGAAAGCGTCGTGGACGAGATAGGCCGGACAATGCGGGAACACCCTGAGGACAGTTTTGAGGTGATCCTGGTCGACGATTGTTCCCCGGATAGCACCTTCGGGGTCATCCGGCGCTTATGCGCGGAAAACAGCAATATCACCGGATTATCCTTTGCCAAGAATTTCGGCCAGCATGCTGCCCTGATGGCCGGATTTGCCCACGTGCACGGCGATATCATCGTGTGTCTCGACGATGACGGACAAACGCCCGCGGATCAGGTCTACCGCCTGATCGATAAATTAAACGAGGGATATGACGCTGTATATGCCGCGTATCCCGAGAAGAAGCACACGCTGTTTCGCAATCTCGGCAGCGACATCAATAAGGTTATGACGGAAGTGCTGTTAGATAAGCCAAAGGATCTCTATCAGTCCAGTTATTTCGCGACCAGACGTTTTGTCATCGATGAAATGCTCCACTATCAGAATCCCTATCCCTACGCCATGGGGCTTGTACTCAGGACAACCGGCAGAGTGACCAACGTGCCTGTGGACCACAGGGATCGCCTGGAGGGAAGCACCGGCTATACGTTAAAAAAGTTAGTTAATCTGTTAGCAAACGGCTTTACCGCATTCTCGGTAAAGCCGCTTCGGATCGCCACCATTATGGGTCTCGTTATATCCTGTCTGGGGCTTCTCTATATTATATTTGCCGTGATCAATAAATTCGTAAACCCGCGGGCGCCCCTTGGCTGGACCACGCTGATCGTTGTCATCCTGCTGATCGGCGGCATGATCCTGTGCGTTCTTGGGCTGATCGGGGAATATATCGGCAGGATCTATATCTGTTTGAACAGATCTCCCCAGTATGTCGTGCGGGAGCTGATCGAGCGGGACACAACCGTTACCGGTTAACTACCCGATCATCCAGTCGTACATCGCAAAAAGCGAATCCTAAATGTTTTAAATGGTTGTAAAATGCTGTAAAGTCAAGACTTTTGAGTCAAACGTAAGCCTGCAAATATTGCTGTTACTTGAAACCGTTCTGTGTAATTCCGTGGTCAGATGCTATTCCGGGGGATTAACTCCTTAGAAAACATCCAATTCATCTGCCAGCCTGTCAATCTCTTCGAACTGTTTCGCCTTGGATACCTCAGCGTAAATGTCCATCGTGATATTGATACTGGCATGGCCCATAACGGTCTGAATCACCTTAACATTGACATCTCTCTCACAAAGCCTGGTACAAAAAGTATG
>JAILQQ010000174.1 GCA_024698885.1 Lachnospiraceae bacterium
GGTTCGTGCCTAAGCGCACGATTAGTAGACGAAACGGCGCAGAAAGGAAGTGATTCGGTCGGGAAACCGACCGAATCGGCACGAACAGGTTCGTGCCTAAGCGCACGATTTGTAGACGAATCGGCGCAGAAAGGAGAAGAATATGCTGGGAGTAAAGATCAAAAATTTTACAACAAAGGAAAAATATACGATCGAGGAGCTGTTTGAAGCGATCGCAGAGCATCCTTTTACCGCGGGGGAGCCGGATCTGGTGATGCACGGGGCTGCAAAGATCATCACCTTTCCGCCTCTTGACAGGCAGAATCAGGTCTGGATCATGTCGTTTTCCGGAAACACAAAAGCCGGCAATAAATTTTCGATCCAGAAGATGGAACAGGCCGGGGTCGGTAAAATGGTCGGAAATATGGTCGCAAACGACCTGACCGGAAATCTGTTCGGCCTCGGAAGAGTATTCGGCAGCCACTCCAAGGAGTGCGAACGCCTCGTGGAGGAAACGTGGAAGGAGATCAATGCTCTGGGGCTTTAACAGAGCGGGAAAGGAGGATAAGCGGATGGGTTTTTTTGACAAAAAAGACTGTGCGCTTTGCGGCGGAAAGGCAGGACGGTTCATAAACTACAAGCTGGTAAACGGCGAATATATGTGCGCGGACTGCAGGAACCGGATGTCGGATCATACCGAGGATATTTCCGATATGACCCTGGAGGAGGTAAAAGAGCAGATCCGGCTCAAGGAAGAGAATGACGCGCGCTACCAAAATGAGTTTGAGGCCACGCGGGTCTTTGAGCTCGACGGGAACCATAAATTAATGGCCGTGGATGACAACCGTGCCGAGTTTGTACTGCTTGAGGAGAAGAATCCGACGATCTTTTCCTTTGACCAGATCATGGATTTTAAGGTGGATCTGCATACCAAAGTGATGTCGCAGGAGGAGCAGAAGAAAAACGCCGGTCTTAACGGACTTATGTCTTTTTTCAAGTCGGAGGAATATCTGAGCAGATATCCGGAGCTGCCGAACTGCCCGGCCGGCTGCAAGATAGTAGGTATGTATTTCAGGATCCGTCTCGGCGAGAATCCGTTTCGTGCCGGCAAGCTGGAGATCAAAATGCTCCAGGGCTGGTCCGGTTACAAAACGGAGGTCGAAAATGCCTATCGGTGCGCGGATGAGATCTATCGGTGCATACAGGAATACAAAGAAGGATGAGGAAAACGCTTCCCAAAATAAGAAAAAGGAGTTTTTAAACGGATGAAAATGAAAAAAGGAGCGATTGTTACAGTACTATCTGCTTTTATGGCAGGAGCGATCCTTACGGGCTGTCAGGCCGCAGATATCGGGGCCTTTGCACAAATGCTTCATAACCCTGCGGAAACGCAGGCAGAAGCGGAACCGGTGGTATGCCAGGGCTCCCCGGAGGAGTTAAGGAGTGAACTGGATCAGGCAGGCTTTTATGTGCAGGATGGAACGCTTTATGAGTTCGATACCCTGAAGCTTGCCTCTGAGGGAAAGCTTCTGACTTGTTTTGGAAATAACGCGGGATCCTCCTATCTGATCTTAAATCTTCCGCCTGCGCCGGATCAGGACGCCGCGGCCGGAAACCCGGAACGCGGATGGGAAGGAGAGAGGGAGAGTGCCTTTGACGATCCTGAGATAGAAAACGCGCCGGCAAACCCGTACTTTTCTCCGGCGGGCATGTCGTTCAAGCTTCGCCAGGACGAGGCGGTCATTGTTGTCGCTCCTTTGCCGGATCCGTGCAAATACTGGTCCTATATCGCTTATGATATGTTTACCGCCCAGGTTCCCGGAAAAGATTATTCGAATACCAAGGGATTTTTTGCGATCGGAGATGATACGGTCGGAAAGTATCATACGATCTTCGGCTCCATCGGATCTCCCGTCAATATGCTGAACGCAAAGCATGACGGGGACAGCCCGTTCGGGACCAAAGCGGTGATCGTACTGTGCGGCAACAGCGCAGTGCGGGATACGGTTTCCCGGTGCCTGACAGAGGCCGGGTATCCGGAGGGTATGGTGAATGTCATGGAGATCCCGACCGGCGTCTACCGCATGGGTCTGGAGAAGGGAAGGGATACCTTCAGTCTTTTCGGCCGCATATCCCAGCCGGAGGACCGGGATGCATACGAAGCGTATATGGAGGGGCTTTCCGAGAATGCGACGGTATTCAGGGTAACGCCGCAGACGGAAGTACCTGCCGCGCCGTTTGATGTGAAGCCCTTACAGACCAGGGGCTCCGGGATTCACGAAGCCGCAAAGCTCGGTACCTGCTCAGAAGATCTGGAAACGATCCGGGAGGCGATCATCAGCAAATATGCCGATGAATATGATTATGAGGAGCTGGCGACCGATGTGGCGTTTCCGGACGGGATGACGGCATATCTGAATGACGCCAACGCGCAGGGAGACGTTCATGACGCGGCGTACCTGATCTCGGGAGATTTTGAGCTGCAAAATGATGAGGATTTTGTGGTGGTTTACGGCGTGAACCATGCTGTTACCGGAAAGGCACGTTACTTTAACGCGGTCCTGCACGAACGCCCGATGGTGAACGGCGTCTGCAGCATTTACGATTCCATGCTTTCAGGAAGCGCGGCGGAGTATCTTGCGGATCCATCGGAAAAGGCCGACGATTACTATGTATACAAAATGGCCCGCAACGAAATGGATGAGCACACGGCCCTGATCCCGTACGCGACGGGGAACGAGCAGGGACGCTATTATGGCGTGGACAATAACAGCCCGGTATTTGTCCTTTTCAGGATCTACCTGGATGAAACCGGCGTAGGGGCTTCCTATTACGAGCTCGTGAATGATCATGTGATCGTATTTCATAAAAAATGACGGAATGACGGGTTTATGGAACGCTACGTCTTTGAAGATGGAAAAACACTGCGCTTGGGTTATACGACGGGTACGGCGGCGGCGCTGGCTTCTTTGGGTGCCGCCCGGTATCTTCTGACCGGAAAGAGGCCTGAGAAGGTTTCCCTTCTGACACCGAAGGGCATTGAGGTGCTTACGGACGTGAGTGAGGCTTCCCGGACGGAGGACTGTGCCGTCTGCGCGGTAAAAAAGGACGGGGGCGACGATCAGGATGTTACGAACGGCCTTCTGATCTGTGCAAGGGTCGAAAGATCCGGGCAGGCGCAGAGTCAAAGAGTGATCCTGTTAGCCGGCGAGGGCATCGGGACCGTTACAAAGCCGGGACTCAGTGTAGCAGTGGGGGAACCGGCCATCAATCCGGTGCCGAGGCGCATGATTGAAGAGGCAGTTCTGCAGGCAATGGCGGAGGCGGACTTTACAGGACAGCTTACCGTAACGATCTTCGTTCCCCAGGGAGAAGCGGCCGCACGTTCCACGTTTAACGAACGCCTCGGGGTCACCGGCGGGATTTCGATCATCGGGACGACCGGGATCGTGGAACCCATGAGCAAGAAGGCCTATGCCGAAGTGGTATGCCTGGAAATAAGGCAGCAGGCCGCTCTCGGGCGCAGGCATCTGATCCTTACCCCCGGCAACTACGGAGCGGATTTTCTGCAGTCGTTTGGCGATACGCGAACGTCCGGCGGGGAGCTGCTTACGCAGGAGAGCGCCGTCGTTATGTGCTCGAATTTTATTGGCGAGGCGCTTGATGAGGCGATCTCGGACGATTACAAAACAGTGTTATTGATCGGACACGCCGGGAAACTCGTTAAGTTGGCCGGCGGGATCATGAATACCCACAGCAGGATGGCAGACTGCCGGATGGAGCTGATCTGCGCGCACGCGGCGATATCAGGCGCCGGGGAGGAGCTCTGTCAAAAGCTTATGGCCGCGGTGACGACGGACGAGGCGTTTCTTCTTTTAGAACAGGAAACGACGGTTGACGTAAACGGAAACGAAGCATCCTTAAAGGAAAAAACCGTCGCTTCTCTGCTCCGGGCCATCGATTTTCATCTGCGGGAACGCTTCAGAAAGCATGAAAAGAGCGGGCAGCAGAGGGAGAAAGAGCCGATCCGCATCGGTGCCCTGCTTTTTACAGGCTCCGGTAACTCCCTTCCGGGAGAGCAGACGGAGCAGGGGTATCAGCTGCTTGGGATCACGGAGACCGGGCGGGAGATCATTTATGAGAAATGATCCGGTCGGAGAATAATGATGGTACATTTTGTCGGGGCGGGGCCCGGCGCGACGGATCTGATCACGCTGCGCGGGGCGGAGCTTTTAAAACAGGCGGATATCGTGATCTATGCCGGGAGTCTCGTAAACCCGGCGCTGCTTGGCCTTTGCCGGGAGGACGTAAGGCTCTATGACAGCGCGAAAATGACCCTTGAAGAGGTCATGGCGGTCATCCTGTCCGCGGAAAAGCTTCAAAGTGATCTTCCTATGACAGACGCACAGGCAGAAAACGAAAAGCCAGACCGCGCCGGGGTAAGCATTGTAAGGCTGCATTCGGGGGATCCTTCTCTTTACGGCGCGACCAGAGAGCAGATCGAGATCCTGAAATCGCATCATATCCCCTATGACATCACGCCGGGCGTATCCAGCTTTAACGCGGCTTCCGCAGCGCTGGAAGCGGAATATACGCCGGCCGGCGTCAGCCAGACTGTGATCATTACAAGGATGGAAGGAAGGACGGCAGTACCGGAAAAGGAGAAGCTCCGGCTTCTCGCCTCGCACGGCGCGACCATGGTGATCTTTCTTTCCACAGCGCTTGCAGAGGAGGTTCAGCGGGAACTCTTACAGGGCGGTGCTTACCGGGAGGATACGCCGGCCGCTGTCGTTTACCGGGTCAGCTGGCCGGAAGAACGGATCCTGCACTGTTTTTTAGGGGAACTTGCGGAAACGGTACGAAAAAACGGGATCCAGAGTACGGCGCTCCTGATCGTGGGGGATTTCCTCTCCGGCCGGTACGAAGAGAGCAGGCTTTACGCAGCGGATTTTTCCACAGCCTTCCGGCAGGGGACAAAGCCGCCCGAAAAGGACAGCTTCTCTGCCCATACTTATATCCTCTGCTTTACGCAGGCCGGACGGGAAACCGCGGAAAGGATACGAGAGAGCCTGCAGAATACGAAAAACGGCGCAGGCCCGGGGCAGCGCAGCGAAAACGATCCCATAAAAGCGGTATATTTCGGCAGAAGATCCGATGCTGCTCCCAAAGAGGGACCGCAGGAAACGCTTTCCTCCTTTCTGCGAAAGCATTTTTCCGAAGCGGAGGCGCTGATCTTTGTCGGCGCGGCAGGTATCGCGGTACGGGCGATCGCGCCCTTTGTACGGGATAAAACGACGGATCCCGCGGTGGTGGTGCTTGATGAGCAGGGCCGTCATGTGATCTCGCTGCTTAGCGGGCATCTGGGCGGTGCTAATACGCTCTGTCAGCGGATCGCGGAGCGTCTTGGCGGGGAGGCCGTTATCACCACGGCTACGGATCTGAATGAACGCTTTGCGGTGGACCTCTGGGCGAAGGAGCAGGGGCTCATGATCATGAACCCCGAGAGGATCAAAACCGTTTCGGCGGCGGTGCTTTCAGGAGAGACGATCCGGATCAGAAGCCTGTATCCGATCCGCTTTTCCGGTGATCGGGCAGATAACGGGAGTAAGCGCCCGGCCGGCGGGAAGCCTTCCTATCTTTATTATTATGATCCGGAAAGAGATCACCTTTCGGAGACGGTCTCGCAGCTGCCCGGATCACGGGAAAATAACGGCACAGATTCTTTCTCCGGTTCTCAGGGGAGAGAGAGGCCCGTTACAATAAATATCAATGTTATTAAACAAAACGGCGCGCCGGAGGAAACGCTTTTTCTCTGTCCGGGGACGGCTTATCTCGGGATCGGCTGCAAAAAGGGGATTTCGAAGGAGCAGTGCGAGGCGGCCTATGAGCGTTTTAGCGCGGAAACGGGACTGATCCCGGCAGCTGTGGCTGGATCGGCCAGCATTGATCTGAAACGGGAGGAATCCGGACTGCTGTCCTTTGCAGCGGAGCACGGATGGCCCCTTTCTTTTTACAGCGCCGAAGAATTAAACCGGCTGACGGGGGATTTCAGCGCTTCGGCCTTTGTAAAGGAAGTCACCGGCGTGGATTCGGTCTGCGAAAGGAGCGCTGTCCTTGCTGCAGGTGGCAGCAGCGCGGATATGCTGCTCTTGCGTAAATGGACGGGAGAGGGCGTGACCTTTGCGCTGGCAGTGGCGGAGAGGGACTTGGTCTTTTAGAAAAGCACGGTTCGCAGGCGGATCGGCACAGGGAAATAACTATGGGTAAGGTTTTGGTCATCGGCATCGGACCGGGCGAGGAGAAGCAGCTGACCTTTTATGCGAAGGAGGCCATGGCGCGCTGCGATCTGCTCTGCGGCTATCAGGTCTATACGGCGCTCGTAAAGCGGTATTTTCCGGATAAAAACTATTATGAAACGCCTATGAAAAAGGAGATCGACCGCTGTCGCTTTGCCTGTGAACAGGCGCAGGGGGAGGGCCGTCTGGTCGGCGTCCTTTGCAGCGGAGATCCGGGGGTTTACGGGATGGCCGGCCTTGTGCTTGAGCTTTCGGAGGATTTCGGCGTAGAGGTCGAGATCGTACCGGGGGTCACC
>JAILQQ010000182.1 GCA_024698885.1 Lachnospiraceae bacterium
AATAAGTAATTGCGTTTACTATAACGCTCCGCGAGGATGCGCACGGATTTTGTAAGGAAATATGCCGCAGGAAGCGGCCAAAATCCGGCGCAGCAAACGACAAAACGAAAAGAGTTTTGTCGTTTGCTATACATATGCCAATGTCAGCGAAAAATAAACACAGGATTACCTGTTGACTCATCTTAAACTGCTTTGCTTAAAGGAGGTATGCATTGAAGATAATAAAAAAATACAATGAAACAAGCCTGATTCTGCGCATCGTTGCAGGCCTTGCCATAGGAGTGATACTTGGCCTTCTGATCCCCGGAAATCCGGTGATCCCAATCTTGGGGAAGCTGTTTGTCGGGGCGCTAAAAGCAGTGGCTCCGATCCTTGTTTTCGTTCTTGTTATCTCTTCGCTGACACATGGAAATACAGGCTTAGACAGGAGGTTCTCCCTTGTGATCTTTCTGTATCTTGCTTCCACGCTTATTGCCGGTATAACCGCTGTGGCGGCAAGCTTCATGTTCCCTCTTACCGTAAAGCTGACAGGCAACGCTGATGTGGGCTCGGCCCCCTCAGGAGTTGGAGAGGTGCTAAAAAATCTGCTGCTCAGTACTGTGAGCAACCCGGTTCAAGCGCTTGCAGAAGCCAATTATGTCAGTATTCTTTTCTGGGCGATCCTGCTCGGGATCATCTTTAAGAGCCTGGCAGGCGAGGCAACGAAAACGATGATAAACGACCTGGCCCAGGCTTTCTCAAAACTCGTTTCATGGATAATAAACCTGGCGCCCATCGGAATCATGGGTCTTATGTATGAGACCATATCCCAGAGCGGTATGTCCATTTTCATAGATTACGGAAAGCTCCTGTTACTGCTTGTGGGAACCATGCTCTTCGTGGCACTTGTTATAAACCCGATCCTTGTGTTCCTGATGATCAGGGCGAACCCCTATCCCCTTGTTTTCCGATGCTTAAGGGAAAGCGGTCTCATGGCATTCTTCATGCGGTCATCGGCAGCGAACATTCCTGTAAACCTCGAATTATGCAAAAAACTGGGTCTTGATAAAGACTTGTATTCGGTATCGATACCCTTGGGATCCACCATCAACATGGACGGCGCGGCTGTAGTCATTACCATAATGACAATGACTGCCGCAAATACAATGGGCATTAATGTCGATCTGCCATCGGCGATCATACTCTCATTCCTTGCCACGCTGGCAGCATGCGGAACATCAGGAATAGCCGGAGGATCACTGCTTCTGATCCCCATGGCGTGCTCACTTTTCGGAATACCGCAGGATGCGGCAATGGAAATGGTGTCAGTTGGATATATCATCAATGTAATCCAGGATTCTTTTGAAACTGCGCTGAATTCTTCGGGAGATGTGCTGTTCACGGCAACAGCCGAGTACAGCCAGTGGAGAAAGAAAGGAAAAAGCCTGCCGACTTTCCTGGGAGGTACAACAGTAGTTGATGAGGGGGAGCGGAAATGAATGTATTCGATATCATCGGTCCTGTAATGATAGGACCCTCAAGTTCACATACTGCCGGTGCAGTAAGGATAGGAAGGGTCGTTAATAAGCTCTGTGACGGGCATGATCCTGTAAAGGCCTGGATAACTCTTTCAGGTTCATTTGCAAAGACAGGCAAAGGACACGGTACCGACAAGGCCCTCCTGGCCGGGATCATGGGTTTTCACAGCTATTCACCGGAAGTAAAGGATGCCATAAATATCGCAAAGAACCGCGGGATTGACTTTTCCTTTACCAATGAGGACATAAAGGGTGCTCACCCCAATACGGCAAGGATAGGATTTGAGACCGCTGACGGAAGGAGCGGTGAAGTCCTTGCATCAAGCATAGGCGGAGGAAATATAATCATAAGCAGAGTCAACGGCATGAAGGTTGACTTTAACGGAAACAGCAATACCATCCTTGTCATGCATACGGATAAACCGGGTGTCATCGCAAACGTGACCAATATGATGCACTGGGAGTATGAGGATCTGAATATATCGAGTTTCAGTCTGTCGAGGCAGGAGAAGGGCGGGGAGGCAATCATGACGATAGAAACCGATAACGTTCCGCCGGAAACCCTTATCGAGGATATAAGAAAGATTAATCACGTGACAAATGCTATACTGATACGGAGACTGTAATGAAATATGAATCTATTCAGGAACTGGTAGATGCGGCAGTTGACAGCAATGAGAAGATAAGCGCGGTCGTGCTGAGGGATCAGGCTGCCGCAATGGATAAGACCGAGCTTGAGCTTTGGGAAAAGATGGAAACCGATTTCGAAATCATGAAACAATCCGTCATAAACGGGGGGAAGAAGGATTTAAGATCGATGTCGGGGCTGACAGGCGGAGAAGGTTTCCTTATGAAGGAATATGCAGATAAGGGAAAGTCGCTCTGCGGCCCGTTTCTTGCCGGTGCCATGTCAAGGGCTTTATCCGTATCGGGATGCAACGCCGCCATGGGCAGGATAGTTGCGGCTCCGACGGCAGGCTCCTGCGGCATAATACCCGGCTGTCTTATCTCCATGTGTGAGGACAGGGGAGTGCCCGAAAAGGATGCTGTCATGTCGCTGTTTACGGCGGGAGCGTTCGGGATTGTCATTGCAGCAAGGGCGAGTATAGCCGGAGCAGAGGGCGGATGTCAGGCAGAGTGTGGAAGTGCCGCGGCAATGGCTGCAGCCGCCCTGGTGGAGCTTATGGGAGGAACGCCCAGACAGTGTGCGGATGCATGTGCGCTTGCAATAGCCGCCCAGCTCGGACTGGTCTGCGATCCTGTCGGAGGACTGGTAGAGATACCATGCATAAAAAGAAATGCCACCGGAGTCATGCTGGCATTTTCCTGTGCGGATATGGTGCTTGCCGGAATAGGATCCAAAATACCGGCGGATGAGTGCTTAGATGCCATGAGAGAGGTCGGGGACGCAATGCCTGCTTCACTCAGGGAAACCGCGAAGGGAGGGCTTGCCGCCACGCCCACCGCTCTTAAATTGTCAAGAGACTCGGAATGCATGAGGAAAAACTGATCAAATCAGTTTTTCCTCAGATGCTCCTGTGTCTGCGGGCTCGAGTACCATGTCCTTCAGGGACAGGGACAGAAGCCCTTCAGGGTTTGCGTTTACGTTTATCCAATCGCCTGTTATATCTCCGGGAAGAATAAGAGGCATGCGATCATGAATCTCTTTTAACTCTTCACCAGGCTCTCTTGTAAGGATAGTAAAGACCGGAAGACCATCTTCAAAGCGGTATAATCCGCAAAGGTATGTGATCGATGCGCCGGCTGGCTGTATCAGGTGTTTTCTTCCTGTTTTTGTTTTTCCGGAAGACGTGGTAAAGTGTTCCCACTCATAATACCAGGAGGCCGGCACGATACAGCGATGAGTTTTCCAATGGTCTTTGAAAAGCGGCTTCTGAAATGCAGTCTCAGATCTGGCATTGACAACCGGAGAACTGCTTTTTGGTAAGGAAAATCCCCATTTCATCGGGAAAACGGATCTTTTACCCTTCTGATTGGATGCGATTACCGGGACTAGATCAGTAGGCCTGATCTCTCCGGAAGTAAGGAGAGGCTTTGCCATTTTCTTTAAGAATCTCATAGTGAGGGCAGAACGTCTGGCCGCCTCCATGATATCCTGTAATTCAGCATTCTCTTTTTCGATGTAGAATCTTGTACACATATCGTCATTAATAATAAGGAACTCAATAGTGCTACAGCGTTGCCTTCCATATGAAAATAGCCATCTCTATTGCGGCGTCGCTGCGCTTTCAGATATCACTTGCTGTACCTGCCCGTTACTATCACGGTTCAAAGGACCGTGAATAGTAACAGGTTTTGGAGAGAGCCGGACTGATCATTAAATCCAAGCTCTCCCGGAGCGAAAAAATCTTTTCCAATTCCCCTGTAAGTGATTATATTAGGAAGTTAACGCATTAGTTCACCATGAATGAACTTTTGTTCAATCTGTTCAAAATCACTACTGACAAGTTAGATCAAGCTAACTGTAATTGCCATAGGTTAGCGCAAACTAAATCAATGTACAGTTACTAATACACAGTTATAAATACGGAGGTCGAAAATGCTCATGATCCTTAATAAAGCAGGGATAGGTAAGGAATATCTTATCACCAAGGTTGACACCGGCGGAGACGATGAAATGGAGAGTTTTCTCTTCTCCCTGGGCTGCTACAGCGGTGAGTCCATAACTGTTGTAGACAAAAAGAGGAATCTTGTAGTCTCAATAAAGGATGCCAGATATAACATTGATCCTGAGTTAGCCGAAGCTATCTGCATCTAAATAAGGACAGCGTTTTGAGCCTGTCCTTATAAAAAAAGATAAGGAGAAGAAAATGGCTTCTATGACTTCACTGTTAAATATGCTGA
>JAILQQ010000200.1 GCA_024698885.1 Lachnospiraceae bacterium
TAAATGCGTAATTCAAACAATTCTGGAAATTTAACAGTTGCCTTTCCTACAAATAAATATTATATTAATTAGAGAGAAAACACAACTATGTATTATCCTATACAGATATATGAAAATAGCATAACGATTGGAGAGCTACAATGGCTGTGAAAAATTCCTATGAATATTATAAATATTTTTATTACGTCGCAAAATCCGGCAGCTTTAACAAGGCCGCGAAGGAGTTGGGCAACAGCCAGCCGAATCTGACCCGGGCCATCAGCATTCTCGAGGAAAGACTGGGCTGCCGGCTGTTTGAGCGGTCTCATAAAGGGGCGGTCCTGACGAGGGAGGGGGAGGCGCTGTTTAGGCATGTGCAGATCGCCCAGGAGCAGTTAGCGGCCGGGGAGGAATCTCTGCTTTCCGGGCAAAAGCTGATGCGGGGTGAGTTATCGATCGGCCTTTCGATAGAGATCACGGACAGCCTGGTGGGGAGTCATTTCCTGTCCTCCCTTGCCAAATTTCATTCGTTATATCCGGATATCCATATCAGGGTCCTCAATAAGCCTACGCTATTACTGGTACAGGAGGTGAAGGATGGACTGCTGGACCTTGCGATCATTTCCTCAGACGGAAAAGAAAAGGCGGATATTTCCCAAAGGATACTGTATACCTTCCACGATGTTATTGTGGCAGGCTTATCCTTTAAGGAATTAAGAACGAAGGACATCCCGCTGAAAAAGCTTGGCAGTTATCCCTGGATCACCCTCTGGCGGAAAATGGAAACCTTTTCTTTTTATAACAGCTATTTTGCGCAGCACGGACTTGATCTGGAACCGGTGATCGAGGCGACGACCACCAGACAGGTCCTGCTTTTTGCCGAAAGGAACATGGGGATCGGATGTGTTTTTCTCGAATATGCGGCGCCGGTCATTGAAAGCGGACATGTTTTCGTTGTCAAGACAAAGGAGGAGCTGCCGGAACGCCATGTGGCTCTGATACAGAAAAAGGATCATGTCAATCCCACTGCCGCGGCTTTTGATAAAATGATACCGTAAGGGATTGCTCTCAGACATGAAAAAAACTTCTCCGGCCGGAGAAGTTTTTTATATTTCGAAGAAATTAAAAGTTCCTTAGTCGGACTCGATAGCGCCTACCGGGCAGCCGCCGGCGCAGGAGCCGCAGCTTACGCACTTGCTCTCATCGATCTCGAATTTGCCGTCGCCCATGGAAATAGCGCCTACCGGGCACTGGCTTTCACAGGAACCGCATGCGATACAGGTATCGTTAATCTTGTATGCCACTTGAATATCCTCCTTATACTATATTGGTATTTTGCCAAGGACGTTCGCTCCCCGCCTTAGCCTTTCCTATCATAATATAAATGGCGGAAATGCGCAATATTGTTAGCTTTTGCTAACCATAAAATTTTTGTGAAAGCTCTATGTTTCTTCCTTTTTTCCATCCTCTTTCCGTCTGGCTTTGATACCGTCCAGGATAACCTGCTTTTTTGCGATCGCTTCATCCTGCGTCATGGCCGGCGTATCCGCGAGCCGGTATTTGTAGCCGAGCTTTTCATACTTGACCTTGCCCATGGTATGATAGGGCAGTACGTCTAACGCCTTCAGATCGGAAAGACCGCCGATGAAATATCCGAGCTTGTAAAGATAGGTATCGTCATCGGTGAGTCCCGGGACGACAACGTGTCGGATCCAAAGATCCACCTTTTTCTGATCCAGATATTCGGCGAATTTCAGAATGTTTTCATTGGGCTGTCCTGTCAGTTCCAGATGTTTTTCGGGGTCGATGTGCTTGATATCAAGCATCACGAGATCCGTGAGCGCAAGGAGCCGGTCGAGCTTTTCCATCCATTCCGCGTTATCCGGGTCAAAGGCGATCCCCGAGGTATCGATACAGGTATGGACATTACCATCCTTAAAGATCGTAAACAGATCGATCAGAAAATCGACCTGCATCAGAGGCTCTCCGCCGGTGACGGTCACGCCGCCGTTTTTATAAAAGGGTTCGTTGTTCTTATACTGGTTAAAGATTTCCTGCGGATCCATCATCGTACCGCCGGACATAGCCCAGGTATCGGGGTTATGGCAGTACATACAGCGCATTGGGCAGCCCTGCACAAAAACCACATAACGGGTGCCCGGTCCGTCTACGGTGCCAAAGCTTTCAAGGGAATGTATCCTGCCCTGTGTCATAATCCTTCTCCTCCTGTAAACATGTTTTTTTTAAAAATGCCGGAACCATGACGGTTCCGGCATTGAAATTTTTTTTCGGGATCACATAGACTCGTGGAAGGTCCTCGAAATAACATCCGCCTGCTGCTCGGGTGTCAGCTTGATGAAGTTAACGGCATAGCCCGAAACACGGATCGTTAACTGCGGATAATTCTCCGGATGCTTCTGCGCATCGATCAGCGTATCCCTGTTTAATACATTAACATTGAGGTGGTGTCCACCCTTTACTGCGTAACCGTCGAGTAACGATACGAGGTTATCTACCTGTGCACTGCTGCTTTCTGCTGCCATATTATGAATCCTCCTTACATAAGTTATGTTTTTTATCTGTAATCATCCAGTCCCTGTTCCAGCGTAGGTACGCTGCAGGCTAAGGGCGTTCTGGAACAATCGGTGCATCCCATGGTATCTACCGTACGGCTTTCCGTGGAATTTTCATCCGTATCTACGTTGAGATGGCCTACGCCATTTGCGACCGAGTTATCCAGAAATGCCACCAGATCATCAGCCATACTGGTACGTTCTTCTGCCATTTTCCGCTCCTTTCTGTGCCTGTTTATTGATAAAAGCTTTATTTGTTCAGGTCAAGCTCGATATCCCCTGCGAATACCTTATCTTCCTTGCCGAGCGCACCCGGGATGATCGTGAAGGTATTGGAAATACCATCCTGCGCATCCTTGAACGGAAGCTTGGAGACAGAAGACAGGGAAGCAACTGCGCCGTGGGTATCTCTGCCGTGCATCGGATTGGCACCGGGTGCGAAAGGCTGTCCCTTTCTGCGGCCGTCAGGCGTATTGCCGGTTGCCTTACCATAGGTTACGTTGGAAGTAATCGTTAAGATCGAAGTTGTCGGAACACCGTTTCTGTAGGTGTGGTGTCTTCTGACAGCGGTCATGAAGCGATGTACCACTTCCTGCGCGATATCGTCAACGCGGTCATCATCGTTGCCGTACTTCGGGAATTCGCCGGTGGTCTTGAAGTCGGTGATAATGCCGTCCTCGTCTCTGATCACCTCAACCTTTGCGTACTTGATGGCGGAAAGGGAATCCGCTACGATCGAAAGACCTGCGATACCGGTTGCAAAATATCTCTTGACATCTCTGTCATGCAGAGCCATCTCAGCTCTTTCATAGCAGTACTTGTCATGCATGTAGTGGATGATATTCAGGGTATTGACGTAAACGTCAGCCTGCCATTCCATCATATCCATGAACTTCGCTACAACATCATCATACTCGAGAACATCGCCTTCTACCGGACGATACTTCGGGCCGACCTGCTTCTTCGTTACTTCATCGATACCGCCGTTTAACGCGTACAGCAGGCACTTCGCCAGGTTCGCGCGGGCACCGAAGAACTGCATTTCCTTACCGATGACCATCGAGGATACGCAGCAGGCGATACCGTAATCATCACCATGGGTCACTCTCATCAGATCGTCGTTCTCATACTGGATCGAAGAGGTGGTAATGGAGATCTTCGCACAGAATTTCTTGAAGTTCTGAGGAAGTCTGGTGGACCACAGAACCGTCAGATTCGGCTCGGGAGAAGGTCCCAGGTTCCTTAAGGTATGCAGATAACGGAAGCTCATCTTGGTAGCCATGTGACGTCCGTCAACACCGATACCGGCAATGGACTCGGTAACCCATACCGGATCACCTGCGAAGATCTGATTGTATTCAGGGGTTCTTGCGAACTTGATGCAGCGCAGCTTCATGATGAAGTGGTCTACGAATTCCTGGATCTGCTCTTCGGTGAAGGTTCCGTTCTTCAGATCTCTTTCCGCGAAGCAGTCGATGAAGGTGGAGGTACGTCCTAAGGACATAGCCGCGCCGTTCTGCTCCTTTACTGCGCACAGATATCCGAAATAGGTCCACTGGATCGCTTCCTGAACGTTCTTGGCGGGCTTGCTGATATCGCAGCCGTAGGAAGCAGCCATTTCCTTCATCATCTTTAACGCTACCATCTGCTCGGAGATCTCTTCGCGAAGTCTGATCACATCGTCTGTCATTACGCGGCCGGTGGAATCCTTCTGAGCCTGCTTGTCCTCGATCAGACGATCGATACCGTAAAGAGCGACCCTTCTGTAGTCGCCGATGATACGGCCGCGGCCGTAAGCATCCGGAAGACCCGTGATGATATGAGAGGAACGGCATGCTCTCATTTCCTGATTATAAGCGTCAAAACAGCCTGCGTTATGCGTCTTTCTGTGCGTGGAGAAGAACTCGCTGATCTCCGGATCCACTTCGTAGCCGTTATCAGAGCAGGCTTTCTCTGCCATACGGATGCCGCCGTAAGGCTGCAGGGAACGCTTGAAGGGCTTATCGGTCTGGAAGCCTACGATGGTCTCCTTATCCTTGTCCAGATAGCCCGGGCCGTGAGAAGTGATCGTGGAAACTACCTTGGTATCCATATCCAGAACGCCGCCGGCAGCTCTTTCCTTCTTCTGCAGGTCAAGTACCTGATCCCATAAATCCTTTGTGTTCTGTGTCGGTCCCGCCAGGAAGGACTCATCTCCGTCATAAGGCGTATAGTTCCTCTGGATGAAGTCTCTGACATTGATCTCTCTGTCCCATTTTCCCGGTACGAAACCTTCCCATTCTGATCTCATATTGCTTTTGCCTCCTGTGAAAAAAATGATTAAAAATGATTTGAATATGTTACCTTTCAGAGCGGTTCTCCACGGATTCCTTCGACGTTGTGGGGTTCATGACGAGAGGACTGCGGGAGGGAGTCGCTCCTAATTATAATAAATATTGTATACAATTGTTATTATAATGATGCGGGGTATCAGCGTCAAGGACGGGGGCTGTTTTTTTTTATGAACATTTCAGTAAGAGTGCGGTTTTTTGGCTTCTTTTTTGTGCATTTCGGATATCCTTGCATTGTATTGTATATTTCGGTGAGATTTGGTATACTGAATGGCGGTTTGAGAGCCGGAAGGATTTTCAGACGGTTCTTTCTTACGAATTGATAGGAGGATTTTGACATGGCGGATATAACGAAGGATATGACGATCGGTGAGCTGTTAAGGACAACGCCGGAGGTAGCTCCCCTCTTAATGGAAGCGGGGATGCACTGCCTGGGCTGCCCGGCTTCTCTGGGCGAGAGCCTTGAAGAGGCGGCGATGGTACACGGGCTTGACGTGGACGACCTGATGAACGCGATCAACGGGATCGCGTAGAAGGGGATCCGGATTGGGAATCCGGATCGGATCGGCGCAGGGGCGGTTCAGAGGAGCGCACAAGGCCAGATCAGATGAAAGGGGCGTCGGGTCGGATCGGTGCAAGGATGATCCGGATCGGTGAAAGGGAACCCGGATCGGATCGGCGAAAGGGTGATCCCGACTGGAACCCCGGATCGGATCAAAAGGTACTCCGTACCTGTTTTCAAGAAAACAAGACCTCCTTCCTCAAGCGAGCTTGGGAAGGAGGTCTTATTTTCTTGAAAGCTGCTCCGCAGCTTTTGCTCCGATCCTCATTCAAGGCGGGACTGCGACGGTTCTCATTTGGGGTGAGCCGATCCGATCCTCATGGGGGCATCCGATTCTCATAGGGCACCCGATCCTCATGAGGGCACCCGGTCCTCGTTCAAGGTGATCTGGCCGTTTACAGGACGTCCAGCTTCTCCAATGCGTTATCCCGGATGATCACGCTGTCTGCTTCCTCCAGATACGCCTCCGTAGCACCGGTCAGGCGTTCAAAATGACCATACTCTGATATCATGTTGCAGACTTTGTTGAAGTCGGATTCGGTGTGGTCGGTTTTGTTGACGACCAAGAGGTAGCGGCCGGTCTTTAAGTCCTTGTAAAGGGAATTGCGGCCGTGATATACGGGGTTGATAATGCCGGAGAGGCGGCTGATCGCGTCGAGACTGTCGAAGGAGAAGGCCTTTGCCAGGTTCTGCTCCTCTGTCTGCGCCTGCGACTGTGCCATGGCGGCCTGGCTCTGCTTTATCTCGGCCGCGGTCGCGCTGATCGACTGCTTCAGCTCGGCCGTTTTCTGCTTCAGCTTTTTAAAGAGATCCAGAACGGTCTCCGGATCCTCCGTCAGAGAATGAATGATATTATCCAGCTGATTGTCCGCTGAATTGCCGTTTCTGACAGACGGCGCGAAATTGGAGAATCTGGTATCCAGTTCCTCCGGATCCTCCACCTTTGTTATGATCAGCACTATACTCTCAGAGGATAAAGGGATCGCTTCTATCATAAGAGGGATGTCTTCTGCTTCGAAGCCGAATTCATAGGCTGCCTGCTGCATCATATCGCGAAACAGGGTCTTGGCCTTTTCGGTACCGTACGCCAGCTCGCTGAGCTTTAACTCCCGGTCGGCGAGATCTGCCTTGGTCAGCGTGCATCTGATCTGACGGTCATTTACCTTTTCAAGCTTCATTTTTCATCACTTCCCTTCGGTTCTGACATTTCTTTGTAACCATGACTTATAATACCCTGTGAAACGTCAGTAGTCAATATCGCGAAAGCCGTATAATTATGAAAAATTTAAAAACTTTTACTTTTTTTGAAAATGCACTTGATAAAAAACAATGACTGTAATATACTTCTTTTTGCGAGACTTCGGCATAGTCCGCAGAAAAAGGAGGGTAGCTTTTCAGTATAGTTTCAGCAGCTTTTCTGTAGTCATCTTGCTTAAGGAACAGCTTAAGTGTCTTCGGGCCGCAAGGCCTGTTCTATCGTTTCTTCAGACGAAAGAATTCCAGACAGTTTTTATTGATTTATCATTCACTGCAAGTGCACGAGTCTCTATGTTTTGACTGTTTCCGTGGTCATATCCTTTGTTTATAGTCGGATTGTATTTCAGGGCAGAAACTGCTTCGCTGCCACAGATGCTCATATGTATCACAAAACTGTTGACCGATCACGAATGCGGGTACCTTTACTATCCCATCGGCGGCGGCGGAGAGGCCCAACGGGGGTTATTATGGAACAGAAAATATTTGATTGTATCCTTTCGTTCATCAAAAAGGGGGCTTTGGTCTCCAAGGGAGGCGAATATCTTTCGCCGATCTATCAGATGGAGCATATCAGAGCTCTTTTGGAGGATCTCCATTACATGGAGGATTTTATGGAAGATGAGGACGGGAATGTGGTCGAAGTAAGATTTGACCGGGTATCCATAATTTAAGACGGGGTAAGCTTCATGCGGCTCCTTTCGGGGATCCGCAGATATGACTCCGGAGCAGGAATAACAGGAATACGGCCTTATTGTATCGGCATACTAAAGAAAATGGACCCTTCTATGGATACAATAAGGCTTGTTTTCTGCCTTCCTTTTTTATATAATAACTAAGTTAGGGTCAAAATAACATGTGGTTTAGTGAAGTACCCTGCCTCGCGATCAGGGAAATGATCCGGTCAGGGAACCTGACCGGATCGGCATGAACTAAAGTTAATTCTTGAACAATGCCTAAGCGCACGATTCGCAGGCGAATCGGCGCAAAGGAGGGATTATTTGGCATATAATGATTATGACTTTGAATTTGATGATATAGATCTGGAAGAACGGCGAAGGAGAAGGAGCTCCGAGGGAAAAAAGCGCAGACGCAGGAAGAAAAAGCGCAGAAGGATTCTCGGCGCGATCCTGCCCCCGCTCATTGCGATCGTCTTAATTGCCATCGTGGCCATGGTCGCCGTAAAAGAGGGGCTTTTTGAAAGCTTTTCCTATTCCGCGAAGGAAGCGGACCTTTTTTCCTACTATGGCGTAAACGGTACGGATACAGCTATAGTCATGGTAGACGGAGAACCTACCGAGGGAAGGATACGGGTCGTAAACGGTACACTTTACATCCCTCTGCCGGATGTGAAATCGATCTATACGGACCGGTTTTACTATGAGGTCACCGAGAATAAGCTGTTATATACGACAGAGCAGCAGACTGTATGGACTGAGCCCGGCACCTCCTCCTATACGAGCGCGGCCGGCACCGTGAATACGCCGTATATGCCGGTCTTTGCGGAAAAAGACGGAGAGACGGAGCAGCTGTTTATGGCACTTGATTATCTGCAGCTTTTCGTGAATATGTCGGTAAACCTGCAGGGCGGAGAAACAGAGCCCTACCGCGTGGAGGTAAAGACTGTCTGGAATACCGTGCAGACCGCGGCTGTCACCAAAGCGCATAAGCTGCGGACGGGAGAGGACAAAAAGAGCGACATCCTGGCGGAGCTTTCGGAGGGTGAGACAGTCACTGTGCTGGAGCAGTTGGGAGAATGGACAAAGGTGACGACAGAGCGGCTGATCACGGGGTACGCGGAGACAAGATATCTGGGCAGCGTTACGGAAACGCCGGAGCAGCCGGTTACGGATGTGGCGCCGGAACAGTTCACCTCCCTTACCGCCGATACGCCGGTTGTCATGATGTGGCACGCGATTTCGGGCGTTGCCGGAAATGATACGTTTTATTCGGCGACAGAAGGGATCAAGGCGGTCAATGTACTGTCACCGACCTGGTTTTCGATCGCGGCGGAGGACGGATCGGTCCGCCATTACGCTTCCCATGACTATGTAAACGCGGCGCACGCGAAGGGAATGCAGGTCTGGGCGGCCGTGGATGATTTCAATGAGAACCGTTCTTTTTCCGATTATGATGTGTTCTCTTATCCGCAGAGACGGCAGCTTTTGATCGATTCTCTGATCTCATTAGCAAGGGAATACGGTATCGACGGCATCAATGTGGACTTTGAGAGAGTTACGGCCGACAGCGGCGAGGCTTTTATTCAGTTCATCCGGGAACTGAGCATTGCCTGTCATCAGAACGGGCTGGTGGTCTCGGTGGATAATTATGTACCAAAGGCCTATAATTCCTTTTATCATCGCAGGGAACAGGGCATATTTGCCGACTATGTGGTGATCATGGGCTATGACGAGACGACGGCGGCTTCGGACCGGGCCGGCTCGGTGGCATCCATCAGTTTTGTACAGGAAGGGATCGTGGAGACCTTAAAGGATGTCCCGAATAATAAGGTGATCAATGCCCTGCCCTTCTATACGAGGGTATGGGAGGAGACCCCGAAAACGGATCAGGAGATCGCCGATTCCGCGGGCGATACGGAATTCGTCCCCTATGAGCTTGATATACTGGCTACGCCTTCCATGAAGCAGGAGGACGAGCTTCTTTCGAATTATCATGCGACCCCTGTCTGGGACGCGACCGCGATGCAGAATTACGCGACATGGACTGCCGGCGGGAAGACCTACGAGGTCTGGCTGGAGGACTCGCTGTCGTTACAGGCTAAGCTTGAGTTTATGAATGCGCTGGATCTGGGCGGCGTGGCCGGATGGGAGATCACGCTGGCTGCTCCCTATGTCTGGGATTTGCTTGACAATTATTACTGATCGGCGCAGATAAGAGACATGAACACAGAATATATCCGGGTAGATAATAACAAGTCATGTAACGAATATATCAAAAGAGCCGGGGAAATCATCAGACAGGGCGGACTGGTGGCTTTTCCGACAGAGACGGTATATGGCCTCGGCGGAGACGCCTTAAACAGGGCTTCCGCAAGAAAAATCTATGAGGCAAAGGGAAGGCCTTCGGACAATCCGCTGATCGTGCACATCGCATCGCTTGACGATCTGCCGCGGATCGCGGAAAGCGTTCCCGAAAGCGCCTGCCGGCTGGCCGAACGCTTTTGGCCGGGGCCCTTAACGATGATCTTTAAAAAGAAGGATACGGTACCCGAAGAAACGACGGGAGGCCTTAAGACCGTGGCAGTCAGGATGCCGGGACATGAAACGGCCCTTTCCTTTATCCGGGCAGCAGGCGGTTTTGTTGCCGCGCCAAGCGCCAACCGCTCCGGCAGACCGAGCCCGACGACGGGAGAGAGGGTACTTGAGGATATGAACGGCCGGATCGAGATGATCTTGGACGGCGGTCCCTCGCAGATCGGGCTGGAATCAACGATACTTGACCTGAGCGGCTGCAGTACCGGAAACGGGGCGGATGAACCTCCGATGATCCTGCGGCCGGGTTATGTGACGGAGGAGATGCTGCGCGAGGTTATCGGCGGGGTACGCTATGACCGGACGGTATTTGAGAAGGCCGATGCAGGCTTAAGACCGAAGGCGCCCGGCATGAAATATCGTCATTACGCGCCCTTTGGGACGTTAAGGATCGTAAAGGGTGACAGAGACGCCGTGATCTCCTATATCAGGGAAGCCGCGCAAGAAGCGAGGGCAGCCGGAAAACGGGTCGGTATCCTTGCCTGTGATACGGAGGATAAGGGTTATGAAGCGGATCTTGTCCTCAGGATCGGAAGCCTTTCGGACGAGGCAGAGATTGCCAGATCGCTGTATGAAAGCTTCAGGACTTGCGATGATCAGAAGATTGATTTAATATATTCAGAGGAATTTATGACGAAGAGGCTCGGACATGCGATCATGAACCGGCTGTTAAAGGCGGCGGGACATGAGGTCATTGAGGTTTAAGATTATTTTCGGGCTTCACGGATCGGTGCAGAAACGGAGGGTAAACAGATGAAGGTGGCGATCGGCTGCGATCACGGCGGATATGAGTTAAAGAAGGTATTATATAAGGAACTGAAGGAAAAGGGCTATGATATTACGGATTTCGGCTGCGACAGTACGGATTCCTGCGATTATCCCGCCTATGCCCGCAAGGTCGCGGAGAGCGTGGCGACAGGCGACGCGGACAGAGGGATCGTGATCTGTACAACGGGGATCGGCGTATCCATTGTCGCGAACAAGGTGAAGGGCGTTCGCTGTGCCCTCTGCTCCGATGTGCTGAGCGCGGAGCTGACAAGGCTTCACAACGATGCCAATGTGTTAGCGCTCGGCGGCGGGATCGTCGGTCCGAATCTGGGGTTGGCCATTGCGGAAACGTTCTTAAAGACGGAATTTTCGCAGGAGGAGAAGCATGTGCGCCGCATTGCGGCCATCGAATAAAACAAGGCAGTGACAACGCAGACAGGGAGGAGGTTCTTATGAGTGACAGTAAAATGATTCGGCCGGAAGAACAAACCGTGGGAGCTGCGGGGGGACCGGCGCAGGTGGTTTACATGGATCATCCGCTGATCCAGCATAAGATCGGCTATATCCGCAGAAAGGAGACCGGAACCAAGGATTTCCGGCAAACGATCGGCGAGATCGCCATGCTGATGTGCTATGAAGCCACGAGGCATCTTCCTCTCGAGGAGGTGCAGATTGAAACCCCGATCTGCGGTACTACCGCGAAAGTTTTAAAGGGAAAGAAGTTAGCGATCGTTCCGATCTTACGTGCGGGGCTTGGCATGGTGGACGGGATGCTGACCATGATCCCGGCGGCCAAGGTGGGCCATATCGGTCTGTACCGGGATCCCGAAACGCTTTCGCCCGTGGAGTATTACTGCAAGCTTCCGGCGGACTGCGCGGAGCGGGAGGTATTTGTGGTGGACCCGATGCTGGCAACCGGCGGTTCGTCTGTGGCGGCGATCCGGATGCTGAAGGAAAAGGGATGCCGGAATATCCATTTTATGTGTATCATCGCGGCGCCGGAGGGCGTTGCTGCCATGCAGGCGGCGCATCCGGATGTGGATATTTACGTAGGGGCTCTTGACGAAAAGCTGAATGACCACGGATATATCGTTCCGGGTCTGGGCGATGCGGGAGACCGTATTTTCGGTACGAAATAATTCGCGCAAATCGCAAGCGATTTGGCGCAGTAGGAGAGTTTTGTCTGTGCGAAAAAACCAGTTTGATCGTTTCGGAAAGTGCAAAGCAGTGATCAGCGCGGCGCTGGCAGGTATGATAACGCTGTTATCTTTTACAGGTGACGGCGCTATGGCTGTTTATGCCGAAACGACCTCGGAAAAGATCCAGAAAGCGGAGGAGCTGAAGAAGATTACCGAGGAGCAGCGGCAGACGATCGAGGATAAAAAGGATGATCTGGTCGAGCAGAAGGCAGAACTGCAGGGCTATCTCTCTACCCTGAACGGGGAACTGCAGGAGATCAGCAACAACCTCGCGCAGTTAGAGGAAACTATTTCCGAAAAGGAACAGGAGATCGAGGAGGCCAGACAGGCCATCGAAGAGGCGAAGGCAGACGAAGAAAAGCAGTACAGCCTGATGAAGATGCGGATCAAGCATATCTATGAAAGAGGCGGCGAAAGCTTTCTTTCCCGCTTTTTAGGCGCGAAGAGCTATTCGGATTTTCTGAACCGGGCGGAATACGTGAATAAAATGGAGGCTTATGACCAGAAGCTTTTCGAGGATATGACCGCTCTGCGGGAGAGGATCGAAGAGACGGAGGAAGTGCTACAGAGGGAATTGACGGAACTGACGGTTCTCAGGGAGCAGTCCGAGGAGGAGCATCAGAAGGTGGACGCGCTTGTTTCCACGACGTCCGGCTCCTTAGCGGCCACCTCCGGCGCCATTTCCGCCGCGGAGATGGAGCAGGCTGCCTATGAGGCAGAGCTTAAGTCGCAGGAGGAAAATCTGGAGGCTTTAAAGAAGCAGCTGGCGGAAGAGCAGGCGATGGCGGCCAAAGCGGCCAAGATGGCCTGGCGGGATATTTCCGAGGTGCATTTTGAGGAAGGAGACAGGGATCTTCTGGCGGCTCTGATCTACTGCGAGGCGGGCTCGGAGCCCTATGTGGGCCAGGTGGCCGTCGGCGCGGTCGTGATCAACCGTATCCGGTCGGCAGCCTATCCGGGTTCCATGGTAGGCGTGATCTATCAGAACGGGCAGTTTTCGCCGGTCGCCAGCGGACGTCTGGCCACCAGACTGAGTCTCGGTGCCAATGAATCCTGCTACCGGGCTGCGGATGAAGCGATGGCCGGTTCGACGCCGGTCGGCAACTGCCTCTATTTCCGTACGGTGATCCCGGAGATCAACGGACAGATCATCGGCGGACATGTCTTCTATTAGAATTTATCAGGATTTTTCAAAGGATTCCAGATAGCGCTGCATTTCCGGGAAATCGCCGGCATAGATGATATCTAAAAGGGAACTCAGGGAATTGAGCATGTCGACGCACTGCTCTTTGGTGATAAGGCCGTCTTTCAGAGCCTGCCCCGTTTCATCGAGGTCGATGACTCTGACGGAAGCGTCCGGATAGATGACGACGTCGGCCAGAAGATCGGTAAAAACATAGGTATCCGTATCGGGATCGAAGGTATGGGTTACGATATCGCAGTACCAGTAAAGCAGGGAACCGTCTTTGCGCATAAATTTGGAAACCTTGAAGCCTTTTTCCAGATAGTAGCAGGACAGTCCGTGGTCAAGCTCCTTTTTCGGCTTCAGCGTATGCCACCTCGTGACGATCCGCTCCTTGTCCCGAAAGAGGATCTCGTCGTCCGTTAATAAGACGCATTCCATTGGGATAATTCTCTTTCTGTAAAGATGCAGCTGTCCCATGCCTTGCCCCTCCTCTATGTTTTTACCAGTATAACAACTTAGACGGGACTTGTCTATCTTTTCGGAGAGGATTGTTTATTCCCGATTGTTTATAGACTTTTTCCGAGATTACTGATATAATCTCTGTGACTGTTCAGGACAGCCCCGTTGATTGCTACGCAATCAGGGGTTGCGCACCCGAAGCACTTGCTGTTTGGGGCGTACCAAAATGTAGGTTTTGCGATGCGGCCCGTCCTTTTGCGAAGCAAAACTTTCAATGACGGGTCGCGTATCTGTTCAGAAGCCAAGGGGTTCTGAACAGATGATAATCTTTTTAATTGTGGGAAAATGACAGCTTTTCCCGATCGATTCTTGCGGAAGGGAAAACAGAAGCTCAGGTGAGATACAATAAGACAGTATATCGTTCACTTACGTTGATCCTGCAGTTTGGCATTAATATGCTGGTTCCCATTTTTCTGTGCTGTTTGGCGGGATATTATATCGACCGCAGATGGAATACCTCTTTCGTGTTTATTATCTCGTTCTTTGTCGGGGCACTGGCGGGGGGCCGGAATGTTTATATCATGGCCAGACAGATTTTCAGCAAACCATCGGGGAGCCACGAGGATATGAAGCATGAAGCTTCTGAAAAATCTGAGAACGAATGAAACGCTGCAGGAATTTCTGACGGGGATCGGCCTTTACGGCGGGGTATGCCTCGCGGCGGCCTTGATTTTTTCCGAAAGAAAGCTGTATGCGGTGATCGGTCTTGTGATCGGCCTTCTGGCAGCGGTCTTCTATGTGTTGCAACTGTACCATGCCATCGACGCTTCGCTCGATTATGACGAAAAGGGCGCGGCTGCCTGTATGAGAAAGAATTTTCTGATACGGTATCTTGTGGTGGCAGCGGTTGCCGTTCTGACGGCCGTGACCGATATCGGAAGTATTTTTACCTGCTTTGCCGGCATTCTCGGCGTCAAGCTCGGCGCTTACCTGCAGCCCTTTGTCCGCAGGCATTTTTTTAAGAGGATCGATCCGCCGGCGGAGCCTTTGCCGGAAGATATAGAATAAGAATCACTATTTACATTATTTACATGGAGAGAATGACATGATGAATCCTGTTCTGCTAGCCAATGAACCGGACTTTATGATCAAGGGAATCTTTTCCTATCAGCTTTTCGGACAGACCGTATGGATCACGACGACCCATGTCTGCACGTTGATCGTGATGATCCTGTTGCTTACCTTTGCATTTTGCGTGAACCGGAAGCTGAAAAAAACCGATCCCTATGATGCGCCGCCGATGCTTGTCAATATCGCGGAATTTATCATGGAATTTCTGAATAATATGGTGACCGGCGTAATGGGTAAGAACGCCGCGAAATTCGTGAATTATATCAGCACGATCGCTATCTTTATTCTGATCAGCAATATCTCGGGACTTTTAGGACTCAGACCGCCGACAGCGGATTACGGTGTGACGCTGCCGCTCGGTATCATTTCCTTCTGTCTGATCACTTATAATAAGTTCAAATGGCAGAAGCCTGTAGGCGTTTTGAAGGGGCTGATGGAGCCCTGGCCGTTCTGGCTGCCGATCAATCTGATCGGAGATTTTGCGGTCCCGGTTTCGCTGTCGTTGCGTCTTTTTGCCAATATCCTGTCGGGAACAGTCATGATGGCGCTGTACTATTCTCTGCTGCCCTTCTTCGTCAAGATCGGCATTCCGTCGGCGCTGCATGTATATTTTGATCTGTTTTCCGGCGCGATCCAGACCTATGTGTTCTGCATGCTGACGATGACCTACATTTCGGATGCCATCGGAGAAACCTGACCGGTTTGAAAACATTGTTATTCATTAATATATAGAAAACAAATCTTAAGGAGGATTGGTTATGAACATTTCAGGAGTTGAATTCATCAAGGGTTGCTCGGCTATCGGAGCAGGTCTGGCACTGATCGCCGGTATCGGCCCCGGTATCGGCCAGGGTATCGCAGCCGGACACGCGGCTTCCGCGGTCGGCAGAAATCCCGGCGCCAGATCGGATATTACCTCTACCATGCTTTTGGGACAGGCCGTTGCGGAGACGACAGGTCTTTACGGTCTGCTTGTAGGCATGATACTGATCTTTGTTCAGCCGCTGGCTAAATAAAGAAAGATCACTGGAGGAAAAACAATGGAACGATTGTTTGACTTGGATTTTCAGCTTCTGCATGATGCGGCCTGGTCCGCTCTGGCAGTTTTCATACTGTTTTTAGCCATGTCTTACCTGCTGTTCAATCCGATCCGTGAGCTGCTTGAGAAACGCCAGCTCAGGATCAGGGAGGATCTGGACAGCGCGGCAAAGGACAAGGAAGAAGCCGGGATCCTGAGGACACAGTACGAGGATAAGCTCAGAAACATCGAAAAGGAATCTGAGGAGATCCTCTCCGAGGCGAGAAAAAAGGCACAGATGAATGAGGGCCGGATCGTCGCCGAGGCAAAGGAAGAGGCTGCCCGTATCATCAGACAGGCTGAGGAAGAGGCAAAGCTTGAAAAGCAGAAGGCCTATGACGAAATGAAGAACGAGATGATACAGATCGCTTCCCTGATGGCCGGCAAGGTGGTGAAGGCTTCTATTGATACGACCATTCAGGACAGCCTTGTAGAGCAGACCCTGAAAGAGGTAGGTGAGCAGACATGGCAAAGCTGATTTCCAAAACCTATGGCGATGCGCTTTTTGAGACCGCGCTGGAGGAAGGATCAGAGGGAGCTTTGCTGTCGGAGGCACTGAGCCTTTGTACGATCCTGAAGGAAAATCCGGAGCTTTCACGGTTAATGAACCATCCCGGATTGACGATCGAGGAAAAAACGTCACTGTGGGAGAATATCTTTAAGGGGCGGATGAGCGATACGCTGCTTGGTTTTCTGCGCGTCATTATCATAAATGACCGTTATCAGGAAACGGAGAATATCCTTTCTTATTTCATCGATACCGTTAAGGATCATCAGGGGATCGGGATGGCGACTGTTACCACGCCAATGCCGCTTTCGGCCGCAAGAAAGCAGGAGATCGAGGAAAAGCTGATCGCGACGACCAGATATACGTCGATGGAAATGAACTACGTGATCGATGAATCTCTGATCGGGGGAATGATCATCCGATTGGGCGACCGTGTGGTGGATTCGAGTATTAAAAGCAGACTGGCTGCTCTGGAAAAGAACTTGAGAAATACACAGATTGCCGCTTTGTAAAAATAAGGTTGTGAGGAAAAATCCATGAATTTAAGACCGGAAGAAATTAGTTCCGTGATCAAGGAACAGATCAAGAGATACGCAGACGAATTAATGGTATCCGAGGTAGGTACCGTTATACAGGTCGCGGATGGCATTGCCCGCGTACATGGACTGGAAAAGGCCATGCAGGGTGAGCTGCTCCAGTTTCCCGGCGATGTATACGGCATGGTCATGAACCTCGAGGAGGACAACGTCGGTGCGGTGCTCCTCGGCTCGGAGCATAATATTAACGAAGGCGATACGGTTAAGACCACCGGGCGGGTCGTTGAAGTACCGGTAGGAGACGAGATGCTCGGACGAGTCGTTAATTCGTTAGGGCAGCCGATCGACGGAAAGGGACCGATCAACGCGACGAAATTCAGACAGATCGAAAGAGTTGCGTCGGGCGTTATCACCAGAAAGTCCGTGGATACCCCGTTACAGACCGGTATCAAGGCCATCGATTCGATGATCCCCATCGGAAGAGGGCAGAGAGAGCTGATCATCGGTGACCGTCAGACAGGAAAGACCGCGATCGCCGTAGATACGATCGTGAATCAGAAAGGACAGGGTGTCAAATGCATTTATGTGGCGATCGGGCAGAAAGCGTCCACGGTAGCCTCGATTGTAAAAACCCTTGAAGAATACGGTGCAATGGCATATACCACCGTGGTGGCCTCTACCGCCTCGGAGCTGGCGCCGTTACAATATATAGCCCCGTATTCGGGCTGCGCCATCGGTGAGGAATGGATGGAAAACGGCGAGGACGTGCTCGTGATCTATGATGATCTGAGTAAGCACGCGACGGCTTACCGTACACTTTCCCTGCTGCTACGGCGTCCGCCCGGACGTGAGGCGTATCCCGGCGACGTTTTCTATCTGCATTCAAGACTTTTGGAGCGCGCGGCGCGTATGAGCGAGGAATACGGCGGCGGTTCCCTGACGGCTCTGCCGATCATCGAAACCCAGGCCGGTGATGTTTCGGCTTATATTCCGACGAACGTGATCTCCATCACGGACGGGCAGATCTATCTGGAAACGGAAATGTTCAACGCCGGTTTCCGGCCGGCGATCAACGCGGGTCTTTCGGTATCCCGGGTAGGCGGTGCCGCCCAGATCAAGGCCATGAAAAAGATCGCGGCGCCGATCCGTACGGAGTTAGCGCAGTACAGAGAGTTGGCGGCTTTCGCCCAGTTTGGTTCGGAGCTGGATGCCGATACGAAGGAAAAGCTGGCCCAGGGCGAACGGATCCGGGAAGTGCTGAAGCAGCCGCAGTATAAGCCGATGCCGGTAGAGTATCAGGTGCTTATCATCTACGCGGTAACGAGAAAGTATCTTCTGGATATCCCGACGGAACGGATCGTGGAATTCGAGGAGAAGTTCTTTGATTTCATCAAGACCAATTATCCGGAAGTACCGGCCTCGATCAAGGATACGAAGGAGCTTTCCGAGGAAGGCGAGAACAAGCTGAAGAAAGCGCTGGAAACGTTTATTAAGGACTTTTAAGCAGGAGGAGAAAACAATATGCCCTCCATGAGAGATATCAAAAGGCGCCGGATCAGTATCCAGAGCACCCAGCAGATCACGAAGGCCATGAAACTGGTCTCCACCGTGAAGCTGCAGCGGGCGAAGCGCCGGGCGGAAAATTCGAAAGCATACTTCCAGTGCATGTATGAGACGGTTAACGGTATCTTGAAAAGATCCGGCTATATTGACCATCCGTATATGCTGCCGAATGCGTCGGAGAAAAAAGCCGTGGTGGTGATCACCTCAAACCGCGGACTGGCAGGCGGCTATAATTCGAATATCACAAAGCTTGTGACGAACAGTGCCATTCCCAGGGAAAACGCGCTCATTTACGCTGTCGGAAAAAAGGGAAGGGATACATTAAGGCGCCACGGCTATGAGATTAAAAAGGATATGTCGGATGCCATCGAGGAGCCGCTTTACGCGGATGCGATGGAGCTTTCCGATGAGCTTCTGAAAGCCTTCTCAAACGGTGAGATCGGCGAGATCTACGTGGCTTATACCGGATTTAAGAATACGGTATCCCATATCCCGACGCTGCTAAAGCTTTTGCCGGTTGATGTGGAAGGCGTGGGCGGACAGGCGTTTCCCGAGGAGAATACGGAAAAAGGATCCCTGCATGATGCGTTGGAGGGTTCCGATAAAACAGAGAATTCCGCTCCGATGAATTATGAGCCTGAGGATATAGAGGCGCTTGATATGATCATTCCGAAATATCTCACCAGTATTCTTTATGGTGCGTTTGTCCAGTCGGTGGCCAGTGAAAACGGGGCGAGGATGCAGGCAATGGATTCCGCGACGAATAACGCGGAGGAGATGATCGGAAGCCTGGTGCTCCAGTATAACAGGGCCAGACAGGGTCATATCACGCAGGAGCTGACCGAGATCATCGGCGGCGCGAATGCGTTGGCATAGAAAGGAGAAGAATCAGTGGCTGAACAGAATGTGGGAAAGATAACGCAGATCATCGGCGCAATACTTGATATCAAGTTTTCGGACGGTAATCTGCCGGAAATCAATGAAGCCATCCGTATTAACCGAACGAACGGAGAAACTCTGGTGGTGGAGGCAGCGCAGCATCTCGGCGACGATACGGTAAGATGTATCGCGATGGGACCGACGGACGGTCTGGTCAGAGGGATGGAGGCAGTTGCCAGCGGCGGACCGATCTCTGTGCCGGTAGGCGAGAATACACTGGGCCGGATCTTTAACGTACTGGGAGAGCCTATCGACAATAAGCCGGCGCCGGAGGGCGTGAAGCGCTATCCGATCCACAGGCAGGCTCCCAGCTTTGAGGAGCAGTCCACCTCGACGGAGATGCTGGAAACCGGTATTAAGGTCGTTGATCTTCTCTGTCCCTATCAGAAGGGCGGTAAGATCGGCCTGTTCGGCGGTGCCGGCGTAGGCAAGACCGTTCTGATCCAGGAGCTGATCCGGAATATCGCGACAGAGCACGGCGGCTATTCCGTATTTACAGGCGTGGGCGAGCGGACCAGAGAGGGTAACGATCTTTACCACGAAATGACGGAATCCGGCGTTATCGACAAGACGACGATGGTCTTCGGGCAGATGAACGAACCCCCCGGGGCCAGAATGCGGGTCGGTCTGTCGGGTCTGACCATGGCGGAGTATTTCAGAGATGAGGGCGGAAAGGACGTTCTTCTCTTTATCGATAATATTTTCCGGTTTACGCAGGCCGGTTCAGAGGTTTCGGCACTGCTTGGCCGTATGCCCTCTGCCGTAGGCTACCAGCCGACGCTGCAGACGGAAATGGGCGCGCTGCAGGAGCGGATCACCTCTACAAAGAGCGGTTCCATTACTTCCGTACAGGCGGTTTACGTACCGGCGGATGACCTGACGGACCCGGCGCCGGCTACGACTTTTGCCCATCTGGATGCGACGACAGTGCTGTCCCGTTCCATCGTGGAGCTGGGAATTTATCCGGCGGTGGATCCGCTTGATTCCACCTCCCGTATTCTGGATCCCCGTGTTGTCGGGGAGGAACACTACAATGTGGCCAGAGGCGTACAGGAGATCCTTCAGAAGTATAAGGAGCTGCAGGATATCATCGCGATCCTTGGTATGGACGAGCTTTCCGAGGAGGATAAGCTTACGGTGTCCCGTGCGAGAAAGGTACAGCGTTTCCTGTCCCAGCCGTTCTTTGTGGCAGGTCAGTTTACCGGTCTTGAGGGACGTTATGTACCGATTGCCGATACGATCCAGGGCTTTAAGGAGATCATCGAAGGCAAGCATGATGATATTCCGGAGAGCTATTTTCTGAACGCCGGCAGTATTGACGATGTTCTCGCGAAGGTGAAGTAGGGGGGCTTATGGCGGACGAACGTGCATTCAAGCTGAAAGTGATCGCGCCTGACAGAGTGTTCTACGAAGGGGACGTCATCATGGTTGAGCTTACGACCACAGAGGGAGAGATCGGTATCCTGAAAAAGCATATCCCTCTGACGGCCGTGATCGCGCCGGGCGTGATGTACATAAAGGAATCGGAAGAAAAGATCCGGGTCGCTTCGCTGATCGCCGGCTTTATTGAGATCCTGCCGGAAGAGGTTACGGTTTTGGCTGAAATCGTAGAGTGGCCCGGTGAGATAGATCTGAACCGCGCGAAGGAGGCAAAGCTCCGGGCCGAAAGAAGGCTTGCGGAGAAAGCGCTCGGCACCGATCTGAACCGGGCGAGCTTGGCTTTAAAACGGTCTGTAGCGAGAATAGAAGCAGCAGAGAAGTAAAGATATGAAGAATAAAAAAATCGCATTAATAACAGAGGCGGCCGCCGTGGCCGCCGTTTATGTCATTCTGACCTTTGTGGCAAACGCGCTGGGACTGGCGTCGGGCGTGATCCAGATCCGGATCTCGGAAGCGCTGACGATCCTGCCCTGGTTTACCTTCAGCGCGGTGCCGGGACTGTTTGTCGGCTGTATCCTGGCCAATATGCTGACGGGCTGCGCGCTGTTTGACGTGATCTTCGGATCCCTCGCAACGCTCCTTGGCGCCCTCGGCAACTACTATATCGGAGTGAAGAGACCGGGCGGCGAAAAGGCGAAATGGCTTCTGCCGCTGCCGCCGATCCTTGCCAATACCCTGATCGTACCCTTTGTTCTTGCGTATGTATATCAGTTCGAGGGTTCTATCCCGTATTTTATGCTGACGGTAGGGATCGGTGAGGTGATATCCTGCGGCGTGCTCGGACTCGTGCTTTTTTCGATCCTGAAAAAGAACGAGAATTCTATTTTTCAGCGGCAGTAGCTTCGCAGGCTTCGATATAGAGATCGATATCCTCCGTGATATAGCGGGCCTTTTCCGAGTGAAGAGGCTCGCAGAAGCTGAAGATATATTCGAGAACCTGATATTTCCCGAAAAGCTCCATAACCTCCCGCCCTGTCAGCTCTTTATCACATTTGTACTGTTCAATACAGTAGGTTAAGAAATTTCCCTCATTGCTCATATCAGCCAGCCTTTACCAGACCTTCTTCATGCCAGAGCTCGTAAAGCTCTCCCGCGCCCAGCTGATAGAGGTTGTTTTCCTCCTCCTCCAGCCTGGCGTAAAGATCGGAATTATAGAATTCCATGCACGCGTGAATCTCATCCAGCTGTTCCCGTTCCATGATCAGACTCACGATCTTTGGGACAAGCAGGATCATAATGACCTTAAAGCTTTCCTTCTTCATTTTTTATACTCCCCTTTTGCGCTGTCCTGAAAGGTTCCCTCATTGTATCTGTTCAGAACCCTTCAGCTTCTGAACAGATACGCGGCCCGTCATTTCAAGTTTTGCTTCGCAAAAGGACGGGCCGCATCGCAAAACCTGCATTTTGGTACGCCCCAAACAGCAAGTGCTTCGGGCTGTCCCGAACAGTAATCCCTTATTTACTCTTCAGGATCTTATCGGCCATAGCCAGCTCCTCCTTCAAAAAGCGGACCATGGTCTTGATATGTTTTTTATGCTCGAGCTGTTCCAGAAGCTCCGGCAGCTGCTCCTTTTTCACGTAATCCGAAACAACCTTTTTTCCGACCCGGTATTTCAGGTAAAAATAGGTCTTGGTACCGACCTTTTTCTCAGAAAGCGTTCCCTTCGGCAGTTCCTGCAGCATTTTCTGATACCTGAGAAGCATGTATTCTATTCGGTCCCGTTCCTGCTTTATGGTAGCTTCGAGCATTCTCATGCAAACAGTATACACAACATCACTTTTTTTATCAAGTTCTATGTTTTTTGAAATTGAATTTGAAAATTGAATTTGTGAACAGGCGGCGGCTGTGATATGATGTTATCCATGAGACGAAGAATCATCATGCTCGGGGTGTTCGGCCTCTGCTTTCTTCTGTCCATGGTCATTACGAGTCTGATCATCAACCAGGACAGCCGGGATATGACCAAGGAGATGAGCGCGGCCAGTCTTCCCGTGATCTATACCATAGAAGATAATCAGCCTGTCAATCCCCACTATGGATATGTAACCGAAATGGACGGAAATTATATCCGTGATACCATCAGTCCTCTGGACGGGGAACGGACGCTGCCGATCGAAATACGAACCTTCGGCACAGGCGTTTCCGAGGTCGCCTATGAGGTCAGAAGTCTGGATATGGAGCGGCTTGTGGAGGATCATATCCTGTTCGGGGAAGAATACGAATATGATAAGGAAACGGGGATCCTGACGGCGCCGATCCATATCAAGGATCTGATTACGCCGGAGAAGGAATATATGCTGATCGTCCGTCTGCGGCTTTCAAACGGTCTGATCCCGAAATACTACATCCGCTTCCTTCAGAAGGAGGAACTCGGGCTTTCTGAGAAGATGGCTTTTGTCAGGAGCTTCTCCGACGCAGCCTTCAGGCGCGAAACGGCCGAAGCCATGGAACTCAAAAAATACATGGAATCCAATGCGGAGGGAGATAATTCAAGCTTTGGCTATGTCAATATCCACTCAAGCTTTGACCAGCTGACCTACGGGACCCTAATGCCCGAGCTGATCGGAGAGAAGCAGCTTCGGATCCTTGAGGCTGACAGACAAAACGGCTGCTTCATGCTGTCCTTTCAGGTTTCCTGTCGGGAGGAGCGCTACGTCGTAAAGGAATTCTTCCGTATCAGAGAAGGCGCTGAGCGTATGTACCTGATGGAATATGAACGGACGATGGATCAGATCATCACGAAGGAAGAGGAGCTTTTGGTAAACGGAAAGCTCCTGCACGGTATCCTGAGCAGGCCGGTCGAAACGCTTGAGAACGGAGATGGCAGTATCATCTGCTTTGCACAGGAAGACCGTCTCTACAGCTTTAACACGCAAAACGGCAATCTGGCGCGGATCTTTTCCTTCTGGGATGAGAACGATCAGGACGAGAGGACCTTCCATGATGAGCATACGATCTGTCCGGTCAGCATGGATGAGCAGGGGAATGTGACCTTTCTGGTTTACGGCTATATGAACCGGGGAAGCCATGAAGGAGAAGAGGGGATCGCTGTCTATTATTATGATTCTGTTTTCAATTCCCTGGAGGAACAGCTGTTCATTCCGATCAAGAGTTCCTCGGCGGTCCTTGACCATGATATGAGGGTATTGTCCCACATGAACCCTGCCGGGACTTTTTTCCTGTACGAAAGCGGTACGGTTTACCGCGTCAATGTGGAAAACCAGTCCTGTGAGATCATCGCCTCGGGACTCGATGAACAGCGTTTTGCCGCAAATGACGACGACGATATGATCGCCTGGCAGCCGGAAAGCGATATTTCCGCCTATGCGACGCTTGAGCTGATGGCGCTTGATTCGGAACGTATCGTGGAGATCAGGGCCAAGGAACAGGATCTCCTCATTCCCCTTGGCTTTATCGGAGATGACCTCGTTTACGGAGAGCTTCACAAAAGCGATCTGTCCTTCAGCCCTGCCGGTGATCCGATCACGCCCATGTACGCGCTCTGCATCGTGGATGAAAACGGCAGGCTCTTACGCGAGCACAGCAGAGAAGGCTATTATGTGATGGACATAGAGATCCGCGGCAATATCATCAATATCAGCCGGGCGGTGAGGCAGGAGGACGGCAGCTTTCAGATGGCCGAGGATGATCAGCTGATGAGCAACGAGAAGACAGAGGCGACGTTAAACCATTATAAAAGCGTTGTCACGGAGGAATGGGAAACGACCTGGCAGACCGTTTTGAAAAAAGAAGAGGTCAACAAGACCATCAAGGTCTTAACGCCCAAGGAGGTCATTTTAGAGGATCAGAGGACCCTGACGCTTCCCGAGGAGGACACGCTTACCAGATATTACGTATATGTAAAGGGGGCAGTGGAGGCTGTCCATACCAATGAAGCGAAGGCGGTGGATCTGGCGGAGGAGCAGTTCGGCGTTGCGGTAGACGGGAATCTTGGTTATATTTTTGAGGCGGGAGACCGAAGGCTCAGTAATACGCTGGAAGGCTTTCCCGAGATGCCAGGCTTCGAGGAGGGGACAAGCAGTACGGCCGTCTGCCTGGACGCGATGCTAAAGTACGCGGGGATCTATGAGGACAGCGAAGCCTTCACGGGCTCCGTGAACGTTCTGTCGGTTCTGGCGGAAGAGCTGCCGGACAGACAGGTATTAAATCTTTCGGGCTGTTCGCTTTCTTCCGTTCTCTATTATATCAGCAGAGGCTATCCGGTGTTTGCCTACGCGGAGCCGGAAAGAGCCGTGGTGATCACCGGCTATGACAATAAAAACGTCATGATCTTTGATCCGGCGGAACAAAAAAGCTACAAAAAAGGTATGAACGATGCCGTTGCCTGGTTTAAGGGAAACGGAGATCAGTTTATATCCTATGTGGAATAAGAAGCGCATGATCTGCAAGCAGACCGGCGCAGAAAGGAAGATAACAAAATGGATGAAAGAATGAAAAAACTGGCGGATGGACTGGTGAATTATTCCTGTAAGGTAAAACAGGGGGACAAGGTATATGTCCATTATATAGGACAGGAAACAGAGCCCCTGGTGCTGGCGGTAATGGACGCGGTGCAGGCGGCGGGAGGCCTTGCGTTTCCGCATTTTACCAGTCAGAGAGCGCAGCGCAGGATGATCATGAACTGTAACGAAGAGCAGTTAAAGCTCATGGCAAGGGTGGACAGTCTTGAGATGGAGAATATGGACTGTTATATCGCGATCAGGGGTTCCGAGAATGTTTCCGAGCTTTCCGACGTGCCGGGAGAAAAGATGAAGCTTTATGAAAGGCTGTATTCAACTCCTGTTCATCATGAGATCAGGGTTCCCAAGACCAGATGGGTGGTTTTGCGCTACCCGAACAGCGCGATGGCCCAGCTTTCCAATATGAGCACCGAGGCCTTTGAGGATTTCTTCTATCAGGTCTGCTGTCTGGATTACGCGAAGATGGAAAAGGCCATGCAGAAGCTCGTGGCGCTTATGAACCGGACGGACCGTGTTCATTTAAAGGGGCCCGGGACCGATCTGACCTTTTCGATCAAGGATATTCCCGCCGTGCCCTGCGCCGGCGAGGTGAATATTCCGGACGGCGAGGTCTTTACGGCGCCGGTCAGGGATTCGGTGAACGGGACCATCCGCTATAACGCGCCGTCCCTGTATCAGGGCGTGACATATGAGAATGTATCGTTTACCTTTGAAAACGGAAAGATCATCGAGGCCTCCGCCAATGAGAACGAGAAGCTGACGGAGCTTCTCAACACCGATGAAGGGGCCCGGTACATCGGTGAATTCGCTATTGGGGTAAACCCCTACGTTAATAAACCGATGAAGGATATTCTTTTTGATGAGAAGATCAACGGTTCGATCCATTTTACGCCGGGCAACTGCTATGATGACGCGCCAAACGGAAACCATTCCGCGATCCACTGGGATCTGGTATGGATCCAGCGGCCGGAATACGGCGGCGGCGAGATCTGGTTTGACGACGTGCTGATCCGTAAGGACGGCCGCTTTGTCACGGAGGAGCTGGCTTGTTTAAATCCGGAGAACTTGATATAATGGTTGGGTTGAGAAAGGAGAGAACTTCATGAGCAATAACAGCGAAATCAGAGATATCAACCTATGGGAATCGGGAGAGAGAAAGATCGAGTGGGTGAAAAAGAACTGCGACCTGTTAAGGACGTTGGAAAAGGAATTTACGGAGACAAAGCCTTTTGCCGGAAAGAAGATCGCTCTTTCCGTACATCTTGAGGCAAAGACCGCCTATCTTTGCAAGGTGCTGGCGGCCGGCGGCGCGACGATGTACGTAACGGGCAGCAATCCTCTTTCCACCCAGGACGATGTGGCGGCAGCGCTCGTTAAGGCAGGACTCGAGGTGCATGCCTGGTATGATTCGACGCCGGAGGAATATAACAGCCATATCCGCGCGGTACTTGAGCCGGGGCCGAACATCATCATTGACGACGGCGGTGATCTGGTGCATATGATGCATACGGAGCTTACGCATCTGATCCCCGGGGTGATCGGCGGCTGTGAGGAAACCACCACCGGCATCATCCGGCTGATGGCCATGGACCGGGCCGGAGACCTGAAGTTCCCGATGGTTCTTGTGAATAATGCGGACTGCAAGCATTTCTTCGATAACCGTTACGGGACGGGACAGTCGGTCTGGGACGGCATTAACCGGACGACCAACCTGATCGTGGCCGGAAAGATCGTCGTCGTGGCCGGTTACGGCTGGTGCGGCAAGGGCGTAGCCATGCGGGCCAAGGGTCTCGGTGCCAGAGTGATCGTGACGGAGATCAATCCGGTCCGGGCGATCGAAGCGGTCATGGACGGCTTTGATGTTATGCCGATGAAGGAAGCTGCAAAGCTCGGGGACTTTTTCGTTACCGTTACGGGCTGTGACAAGGTGATCGACGAGGAGGATTTCGCACAGATGAAGGACGGCGCGATCCTCTGTAACGCGGGTCATTTTGACTGTGAGATCGATATGGCGAGACTGCGGGAGATCGCGACCGAGTCGCGGGAAATGCGCAAGAATATCATGGGCTATCTGCTGCCCACCGGTCAGTGGATCTATGTTCTGGCAGAGGGCAGACTGGTGAACCTGGCTGCCGGCGACGGTCATCCGGCCGAGATCATGGATATGTCCTTTGCGATTCAGGCGCTGTCTGCGAAGTATCTGGTCGAGCATGCGGGGAAGCTTGAGAAAATGATCATAAACGTACCGGAAGAAGTGGACCGGGGCGTGGCGGTCAGAAAGCTTAAATTCCTGGGGAAGGAGATCGATGTTCTGACGCCGGAGCAGGAGGCGTATCTGAATAAGTCTGTGGTATGATCATTTTGCCATATATTCTTTGACTAGGCTCTGGATCCTGTCGCTGGGATTCAGCAGATCGCTGATCGAGGAATCATGGTTCAGGGTATCGATGATATAGGCGATATATTTACTCAGGTCGCAGTCGATATAATATTCTCTTTCCAGCAATTCGGGCATCTGATAGACAAGGTTTGTTGTCAGGACTTTGTCTATCAGGCCTTCCTCATAAGCCTTGTCAAAGGGCTCGAGGCCATAGGTGAACAGACCGAAGGTCGCGGCGATGAAGATGCGCCCGGCCTTTCTTTTTTTGAGCTGTCTGGCTACTTCCAGAGCGCTTTCTCCGGAGGAGATCATATCATCGATGACAAGCACGTCCTTTCCTTCTACGGAGGACCCCAGGAATTCGTGGGAAATAATAGGATTCCGGCCGTTCACGACCTTTGTATAATCCCGGCGCTTATAGAACATTCCCATATCAAGTCCTAAGACGTTCGCGATATAGATCGCCCGTTCCATCGCGCCTTCATCGGGACTGATGATCATCATATGGGAGGAGTCAATGGTCAGATCCTTTACGCTGCCTAAAAGGCCCTTGATAAACTGATAGGCCGGCCGTACGGTTTCAAAGCTCGAAAGCGGAATGGCGTTCTGAACCCGCGCATCGTGGGCATCAAAGGTAATGATATTGTCAACGCCCATGTGGACTAACTCCTGCAGAGCAATGGCACAATCGAGGGATTCTCTGCCGGCCCGCTTATGCTGCCTGCTCTCGTACAGGAAGGGCATGATCACGGTGATGCGCCTCGCCTTTCCGCCGACGGCAGCGATCAGCCGCTTCAGATCCTGATAATGATCATCGGGAGACATATGATTTTCGTGGCCGCAGAGGGAATACGTCAGACTGTAGTTACTGATATCGATTAACAGATAAAGATCGGTGCCGCGGACGGATTCGTTGATCACGCCCTTGGCTTCGCCGGTGCCGAAGCGGGAGATCTTGGCGTCGAGGATATAGGAATCTCTGTGGTAACCGTTAAACGCCAGAGAGGAATGATGCTCCTCCTCCCGCTCGGTTCTCCACTTGACGAGATATCCGTCGATCTTGCGCCCCATTTCCATAAAACCCGCCAACGGGATAATACGAAGGGAACCGACCGGAATGGTTTCCAGATTGCGCTTTTCCTCGCGTCTTGCCATATTCTCACTCACCTTTTCTTTCTGCGCCTGCGGATCAATCCGATATTTTTCTCTTTCTCATCCGGAACCGGATATCATCGATCTTCGGGTTTATGAGCCGGTAATTTCCGATGATCCGGGAAACGCTTCGTTCCATATATCGTTCCGAGAGATCGTTCATCGCCAGATTTGTTGAGATGATCGTCGATTTCCTGCGTAAGAGCCGTTCGTTTAACAGGAGGAAAAGCTGGGATACAACGATCTTTGTCACTGCCTCCGTACCCAGATCGTCCAGGATAAAGAGATCGCAGGAAAAAATATCCTCATGAAGGCTTACGATCTCCTCGGGCGTGTCGTAATTGCGAAACAGGTACGTTGCCAGTGTATCAAATAATTGGGTGGAAGTAAAGTATATTACGGAATATCCTTTGTCAAGGAGTTCCTTTGTGATACAGTTTGTCAGAAAGGTTTTGCCGACCCCGGGCGGACCGAAGAACAACAGGTTTTCATACCGGTTGCCGAAGTCATCCGCAAACTTCCGGCAATCGGAAATGATCTCCCGCATCGGGCCGATCTCGTCATCGTTATAATAATCATAAGAAAGGGTACTGAAATTTTCTCTTGATAATATGTCTGCTATATTGGACTGTTTATACAGTTCTGTGATAATGGCCTGCTTCAGACAGTGGCATTTTTCGTTTCCGATATAGCCCGTATCCTGACAGTCGGGACAGCTGTAGATGGGATCCAGATAGTGGCTGCCGAAAGGTGAGGACGCAAGCAGTGCCTCTTTTTTTTCGATGGTCTCACGCAGGCGCTTCTTGAATTCCTCCGTTGCGCCTTCCTCGCCGTCGAGCGCCCTTAATCCGTAGGAAAGCGTCATGGAGGATATATCATCGCTTAAAGCCTTGTACGCAGGAAGCGCTTCACAGACTTCCCTGATCCGTTCCCTGCGCTCCCGCTCGTTTTGTATCCGGTTCTCGTTATACCGGCGCATGATCGCGTCATATTTGGCATTGCTAAGCGCCATAAATGCCCTGCCTCCTATTGCTTTGCCATTAACTCCCTGACTAAAGCATCATAATCGGTTCCCCGTACGATAGAGGAACCGGCCTTTTTCTGAGAAGCCGTTCTGTCCCTTTTTCCCTGCTTCTTCTGCTCATGGGCTTCGTCAAGCCCTGCTATGTCCGACATGCTCTTTACGCCGGCCTGAAACCAGCGCTCCAGTATTTTTTCGGCATAATCAAAGCTTGGCTCATGAATATGCATGATGGTCCGCGCGCAGGCCTCTTCTAAAATCTCTGCGGGAAAGCCGAACCGGTTCTGCCAGTCCTCTACCCGGCGCACCTCCGGATCGGCGGGCGCCCGGCCCTTGATGCCGAAAGCATGAAATACCCGGTAGACCTCTCCCGGAAGCGCCGTATTCATCGTGGCGGCTTTGGCCTCTTCCGCTGACGTAATGCCCTTTTGTGCCCAGGAAAGCGCCACCGATTCCATATAGCGCATGCTCTTCTTCTTATTACTGACACAGTATTCGATCAGATATTCTATGAGCTCCGGACTGAATTTCAGACCTTCATTCATATATAGCAGCAGACAGAGATCATTGCGGGACAGTGTCCGGTTCAGATACGTTTCAGCCGCGTAAATAAGCTGGCTGATATCACTTCTTTCCTGAAAGCCTAGAAGCTCCTCCCCGCTGTAATTCTTTTTCCTGGGCGTTTTTTCTTCCAATGCTTCCTTCGTATCCGCTATGACGGGCTGCTCCTCCTTTGCGTTTAACAGGCGGATCCCGGCGGGCTGCTTATCGTTATCATATTCGAGCATGATTAAGTTTTTTTTATCCAGATATTTCAGCGCCCGAATCACATCCCTTTCGGAATCGTTAAAGAAATCCGCAATAGAGGAAACGGACACCGATCCGTGGCTGCCCATGATCCTTAAAAGGTACAGATATATCTTGATCTGTGATTCATTGATATCCTTCATATAATAATCAATGAACTCATTCTGTACAAAGGTAAAGGCAGATGAATAATCACCACACAGTGTCAGTGTATTCATTTTATCACCCTGTATCTTAAACATTCAGTATTGTTTCAGCAAGACACAGTATAGCATACGGATCCGGGAAATAAAATAAATACTTATACTCACAAACGCTGTAAAACTGCGGTTTCGGAGCCTGTGGAAAATGTGGATAACACAGCCGATAATTATGAAAACCATTTCAAATATCGATGAAATCGCAGCGCTCTTTACGGGTAATACTTTTTATGTAAATTGATTTTTCCCCACCGGAACATTTTCAGGATTTCGGGATCAGTTTTTTCCCAGGATCGTTTCGCCGACCTTATAGATATCGCCGGCACCCATCGTTAAGATCAGGTCGCCCTCCGTACACTCTGCCAAAAGGAAGGCTTCGATCCTGTCAAACGAATTAAAGTACCTGGCCCTGTCATCACCCGTTTTTCGATTGATCTCTTCCATCAACAGCTGGGAGCTCATCCCGAGGGTATCCTGTTCTCTGGCGGCATAAATATCCGCAAGGATCACATGATCTGCTAAGGACAGGGCATCGACGAATTCCGAAAACAGTGATTTTGTGCGGCTGTAGGTATGAGGCTGGAAAACACACCAGAGCCTGTTATGGGGATAGTTTTCTGCCGCGGCCAGGGTTGCCCTGATCTCGGTGGGATGATGGGCGTAATCATCGATGACTGTAACGCCGCCGATGCTTCCCTTGTATTCAAAGCGCCGATCCGTGCCGGTAAAACGCTTTAGTCCTGCGCTGATACTGTCATCGGAAACACCGAGCGTCTTTGCCGCCGCAATGGCTGCCAGGGAATTTAAGACATTATGTCTGCCGGGTACGCTTAACGTGATCCGCCCCGCTTCCTTCCCCCGGATCAGGAGAACATAGGAGCCGCAGCCGTGCTCGTCATAGGTGATATCGAAACAGGAATAATCTGCCTGTTTTTCGGGATCGTCCGAAAACGTAATGATATTGCCTGCCGCGCCCTTGCAGATTTCCTGATAATCGGTGATGCCCGCGTTTATAATGATGCTGCCGTCATCGGGAACAAGGCAGGCAAATTCCCGGAAGGAATGCCGGATATCGTCAAGATCCTTGAAGAAATCCAGATGATCCTCTTCTATATTGAGAATGATATCGATCTTCGGGAAAAAGCTCAGAAAGCTGTTGGTATACTCGCAGGCTTCGGTCACAAAATAACCGGAACGGCCGATCCTTATATTGCCGCCGATCTCCTTTAAGATCCCGCCCACCGAGATCGTGGGGTCAAGTTCAGCGGAAAGAAGAATGGATGTCAGCATCGAGGTGGTCGTGGTCTTTCCGTGGGTACCGGCTACCGCGACGGAATCGGGATAGTTTTTCATGATCTGCCCAAGCAGCTCTGCGCGGGTCAGCATGGGAAGCCCCCGCCTCTCCGCCTCGGCCCGTTCGGGATTATCCGCATGGATCGCGGCAGTGTACACTACCAGACCGATATCGTCCGTGATATTGCCGGCCCTCTGGCCGATCTGTATGACGGCGCCTTTTTCTTTAAGAGCCTCCGTCAGGGCGGAGGCCCTGTTGTCGGAGCCGGAAACCGGAAAGCCTCTGCTTAACAGTATTTCCGCGAGTCCGCTCATGCTGATGCCGCCGATGCCGATAAAATGCACCTTTACGGGTGCCTCAAAATTGATCTGATACATAAATCCCGTCACCTCAGGTTTTTTTGATATTTTCTATTAATATACCACATTTTTTTCTGTTTGTAGAGAAGCAGATGATGGAGGCGTCCAAAGTTACATGTGGCGAAGCCACATGTATAATTTGCACAGTAAACCGTCTCTGCAAGCTTGCTTGCGAGAGCGGTTTATTGTGCAAATTCATCATGGCACTTTGTGCCATGTGACTTTGGACGCCTCCATCACCAGACACTCATGCGACAAAATCAACAAAAAAAATTTTTTCTTCATGATTTCTTTGTTCACTATCATCAAAAAATATGATATACTGATTACAAAGTTTTATCCAAATATGAACTAAAACAGAGGTGATCACGTGATTAAGAAGGAAATGATAGCTATGCTGCTGGCAGGCGGGCAGGGCTCCCGTCTGGGAATTCTGACCTCCAAGGTAGCGAAGCCGGCAGTGGCCTTTGGCGGGAAGTACAGGATCATAGATTTTCCGCTCAGTAATTGCATTAATTCAGGGATCGATACGGTAGGCGTCCTGACGCAGTATCAGCCTCTCAGACTGAATACCCATATCGGCATCGGGATCCCGTGGGATCTGGATAGGAATGTGGGAGGCGTGACGGTGCTGCCGCCCTACGAAAAGAGTACGAACAGCGAATGGTATACCGGTACCGCCAACGCGATCTATCAGAATATTGATTATATGGAAATGTTTAATCCGGATTATGTTCTGATCCTGTCCGGCGACCATATTTATAAGATGGATTATGAGGTCATGCTGGACTTCCATAAAGCGAACAACGCGGATATTACGATTGCCGCGATGCCGGTTCCCTATGAGGAAGCCAGACGGTTCGGTATTCTGATCACAGACGAGGACCGCAAGATCACCGACTTTGAGGAAAAACCCGAAAACCCGAGAAGTAATCTGGCTTCGATGGGGATTTATATCTTTAACTGGGAGATCTTAAAGGATGCGCTGATCAAGAACGCCGAGCAGCCGGGTCTCGACTTCGGTAAGCATGTGATCCCTTACTGCCACCGGAACGGCAATCGCGAATTTGCCTATGAGTTCAACGGCTACTGGAAGGATGTCGGAACGTTAAGCTCCTATTGGGAGGCCAATATGGAGCTGATCGATATTATTCCCGAGTTTAACCTTTACGAGGAATACTGGAAGATCTATACGAAGAGCAATGCCCTTCCGCCGCAGTATGTTTCGAGGGATTCCGTGATCGAGAAGAGCATTATCGGCGAGGGAACGAATATCTTCGGCAAGGTATATAATTCCGTGATCGGCTGCAATATTACCATCGGCGAGAATACGGTGATCCGGGATTCGATCATCATGAACGATGTCGAGATCGGACAGAACTGCACCATCGAAAAAGCCATTATCGCCGAAAACGCGGTGATCGGAAACGGCGTGACCTTAGGGGCCGGCGAAGAGGCGGAAAACGAAACGGATCCGACGATCTATACCCACGGGATCGTCACCGTCGGCGAGAACAGCGTGCTGCCTGACGGGATCACGATCGGAAAGAACAGTATGGTCTCCGGCGTCACGGAGGAATCGGACTACCGCGATAAATACCTCGGCAGCGGAAAAACTTTTGTGAAGGCAGGTGATGAACGGTGAGAGCAATAGGGATTATTTTAGCAGGCGGAAACAGCTTCCGCATGAAAGAACTTTCTCAGAAGAGAGCCATCGCCGCGATGCCTGTGGCGGGAAACTTCAGAGCCATTGACTTCGTGCTCAGCAATATGTCGAACTCTCACGTCTCCAAGGTGGGCGTGCTGACCCAGTATAACGCGGGCAGCTTAAATGAGCATCTGTCCTCCTCCAAATGGTGGGATTTCGGCAGAAAGCAGGGCGGTCTCTATGTATTTACGCCGACGGTGACGACGGAAAACAATTTCTGGTATCGGGGCACGGCGGATTCGATCTATCAGAATCTGGACTTTCTGAAAAATTCGCATGAGCCCTATGTGATCATCGCAAGCGGCGACGCGGTGTACAAGCTCGACTATAATAAGGTGCTCGAATATCATATTGACAAGAAAGCGGATATCACCGTTGTCTGCAAGGAGTTTCCGGAGGGAGAGGATACCGAACGCTTCGGGATCGTGAAGATGAACGAGGACTGCCGGATCGAGAACTTTGACGAGAAACCGATGGTCGCAAAGACCAATACGATCTCCTGCGGTATTTATGTGATCCGCAGACGCCAGCTGATCGAGCTTATTGAAAAATGCATCGAGGAAGAGCGTTATGATTTCGTCCGGGATATCCTGATCCGTTATACGGACGTGAAGAAGATCTACGGCTATAAGATCGATTCCTACTGGCGCAATATCGCTTCTGTCAAGGATTATTTCCGCACCAATATGGATTTTCTGCAGTCGGATGTCCGGGATTACTTCTTTAAGAGCTATCCCGAGATCTATTCGAAGGTGGATGATCTGCCGCCCGCGAAATACAATGTAGGCTCAAACGTCAGAAATTCCCTGATCGCCAGCGGAACCATCATAAACGGGACCGTGGAGGATTCCGTGATCTTTAAGAAGGTCTTTGTGGGAAATAACTGTACGATCAAAAATTCGATCATTTTGAATGACGTTTATATCGGCGATAATACCCATATCGAGAACTGTATCGTGGAGAGCCGGGATACGATCCGCGCGAATTCCTATTTCAAGGGAGAGGGCGATATCAAGATCGTGCTGGAGAAGAACGAGAGGTACGTTTTCTGAAGCCGGCCGAAAACAGATTGGCGCAGATAAGGAAATGATCCGGTCCTGAAAAGAGGACCGGATCGGAATGAGCTGAAGCTCATTCCTAAGCGCACGATTCGCAAGCGAATCGGCGCATAAGGGGCAAATTTATTTTGTCCCTTTTCGTCTTTTTATAAGGAAATAACAAGGAAATGATCCGGTCCAGAAAAGCAGACCGGATCGGCGCAGAGAGGAAATAGTGATATGTTTCGCAGGTTTTTTTCAAATAAACCGACAAAATATTTTATCATCTGCGGACTCGGCAATCCGGGACGGGAGTATGCGCATACAAGGCATAATGTCGGCTTTGACGCGCTGGATCTGATCGCGGACCGGTTTGATATCCCGATCGATACCATACGGTTTAACGCCGCGCTCGGGAAAGGTGCCATCGAGGGCCGCAAGGTGATCCTTGTCAAGCCGCAGACCTATATGAACTTAAGCGGTGAGAGCCTTTCCCAGGTTGTGCGCTATTATAAGGCGGACCCGGAAAGCGAGATGATCGTGATCTATGATGATATCGATCTGCCGGTTGGAAGGCTCCGGATCAGAAAGCAGGGCAGTGCCGGCGGGCATAACGGGATGAAGGATATCATCAGGCACCTTGGGACCGAGAATTTTGCGCGGATCCGTATCGGTGTCGGCGGAAAGCCCAAAGGCTATGAGCTGAAGGACTATGTGCTGGGCCATTTTTCCGAGCAGGAACGGGAGCAGATCGATGAGGCCCTGATCCATACGGCGGGAGCGGTCTGCCTGGTTCTTGAGAAGGGGATCGATATTGCGATGAACGAATATAACAGGAACAGTCAAATCAGCGCGGAGCAAAAATAATTGGAAGCGATCAGCAGACCACTTCATGAGGTGGTACAGTTTCAGGAAATCGATAAACAGCTCAGGGCACATCCGGGGATCGTCGAGGTAAACGGATGCGTGGATTCCCAGAAGCTCCATTTTATCTACGGACTGAGCCGGGGATTCCGCCATACCCTGATCGTCACCTACAGTGAACAGAAGGCTGCCGAAATACGGGAGGACTATGCCTTTTATGATGACAGGATCAGGCAGTATCCCGCCAGGGATCTGATATTCTATCAGGCGGATATCCATGGCAATCTCCTGCAGGCCAAACGTATCGAGGCCATCAGTCCTCTGTTTGAGGATCAGGGCGTGACGATCGTGACGACCTTTGATGCGCTGATGGAGCAGCTTGCGCCTTTTCAGGCGTTACTGTCGCATATCGTCAGTATTTCCGTCGGCGATACGGTGGATCTTGGCGATCTGGAAAGGGAACTCACAACCCTTGGTTACGGACGGAATTATCAGGTGGAGGATAAGGGACAGTTTTCGGTTCACGGCGGGATCCTGGATATCTTTCCGTTAACCGAAATCAACCCGATCCGGGTAGAGCTCTGGGGCGACGAGGTGGACTCCATCCGCAGCTTCGATGTGATGACGCAGCGTTCTCTGGAGAAGCTGACCTCCATTCGCTGCTATCCGGCCTCGGAGATCATTCTCGATGAGGAAGAGATCGAGGAAGGACTGAGACGGCTTCAGAAGGATGGGGAGGCTTATGAAAAAAAACTCAGAGACCAGTTCCTCACTAAGGAAGCCTACAGTGTCAAAAACACCGTTTCGGAGATCACCGAGCATATCCGGCATATCGGGATCGAGGGCTGCAATATCGAAAGCTATCTGAACTATTTCTACGAGAAAACGGAAGGGCTGCTTTCCTATTTAAATAGAGAAGATACGCTTTTGATCCTGGATGAGCCGGGACGGCTGAAGGAGAAAAGCAGGGTGATCGAGGCGGAATTTGAGGACAGTATGACCGGCCGCCTGCAAAAGGGTCTGATCCTGCCGAAGCAGATCGGTCTTTTGACAAAGGGAAACGAGGTCCTTTCCGCGATCTACGACTTTCACGCGGCGGCTCTCTGCGTATTGCCGCTTCCGAAGGGGATCTGCCAGATATCCTCGCGCTATTCGATTGTGGCCAAATCGGTCAATTCCTATAATAACAGTTTTGAAGCGCTGCTTTCGGATCTCAGGCGGTTTAAGAAAAACGGCTATAGGGTGCTGTTACTTGTGAAGAGCCGGACCAGGGCAAGGAAGCTTTCGGAGGATCTGCTCGAAAACGATATCAACGCTTTCTATACCGAAAATCCCGACAGAGAGATCAAAAAGAGCGAGGTCATGCTCTGTCAGGGGGCTTTAAGGCAGGGCTTTGAATACCCGCTGATCCAGTTTGTGGTGCTTTCCGAAAGTGATATCTTTACGGAGCGGAAGAAGAAAAAAAGAAAGAAGTTCTCAGACGGGCAGATGATCCGCAGCTTCGACGAGCTTTCCGTCGGAGACTATATTATTCACGAAACCCATGGGCTGGGCGTTTACGAGGGGATCGAGAAGGTCACGGTGGATAATGTCACCAAGGACTATATCAAGCTCCGCTACCGGGACAACGGAAGACTGTTCGTACCGGCAACGGCTCTTGACAGCGTTCAGAAATATGCCGGGAAAAAAGCGGCATCCGTTAAGCTGAATAAGTTAGGCACCGGGGAGTGGACAAAGACCAGACAGAAGGTAAAGAGCGAGATCGACGCGATCGCTTCGGATCTTGTTGACCTGTACGCGAAGCGCCGCGAAAGAAGCGGCTATATGTTCAGTCCGGATACGGTCTGGCAGAGCGAATTTGAGGATAAGTTCGAATTTGAGGAAACCGAGGATCAGCTGACGGCTATCGGGGATACCAAGCGGGACATGGAGAGCAGAAAGATCATGGACCGCCTGATCTGCGGCGATGTGGGCTACGGAAAGACGGAAATAGCGATAAGGGCCGCCTTTAAGGCCGTGCAGGACGGCAAGCAGGTGGTGTATCTGGTGCCGACGACGATCCTGGCCCAGCAGCACTATAATACCTTTGTGCAGCGCATGAAGGATTATCCGATCCGGATCGATATGCTGTCCCGCTTCCGCACGCAGACGGAGATAAAGAAAACCATCAAGGAGTTAAGCAGCGGGCTTTTGGATATTGTGATCGGAACCCACCGTGTGCTCTCAAAGGACGTAAGCTTTAAGGATCTCGGCCTTCTGATCATCGACGAGGAGCAGCGCTTCGGGGTGCGCCATAAGGAAACCATCAAAAAACTCCGGGAATCCGTGGATGTCCTGACCTTAACCGCGACACCGATCCCCCGTACGCTGCATATGAGCCTGATCGGCATCCGGGATATGAGCGTTTTGGAGGAGGCGCCGCAGGACCGTGTTCCGATCCAGACCTTTGTGATGGAATATAACGAGGAGCTGGTACGGGAGGCAATCGGACGGGAGCTTGCCCGGAACGGGCAGGTATTTTACGTTTACAACCGTGTGAATACGATCGCCGATATGACGGCGGCCTTAAGAAGACTCCTGCCGGAGGCGGCGATCGAATTTGCCCACGGGCAGATGAAGGAGCAGCAGCTGGAGCGCATCATGATGGACTTTGTCAACGGCGATATCGATGTATTAGTGTCGACCACGATTGTGGAGACCGGACTGGATATCCCGAACGTCAATACGATGATCATCCACGACAGCGATCAGATGGGATTGTCACAGCTCTATCAGCTCAGAGGCCGGGTCGGCCGTTCCAACCGGACAGCCTATGCCTTTATGCTTTATAAAAAGGATAAGATCCTAAAGGAGGTGGCGGAGAAGCGCCTGAAGGCGATCCGGGAATTTACGGAGCTTGGTTCCGGTTTTAAGATCGCGATGCAGGATCTGGAGATCCGGGGCGCCGGCAATATTCTCGGAGAGCGTCAGAGCGGCCATATGGAGGTCATCGGCTATGATCTCTACTGTAAGATGCTGAATGAGGCGATCCGGGAGAAGAAGGGCCTTCAGAGCAGGGAGGATTTCGAAACCAGCGTCGAACTCAGTGTGGATGCTTTTATTCCCGATGCCTATATCATGAATGAATTTCAGAAGCTCGATATCTATAAGCGGATCGCGGCGATAGGGAGCGAGGAGGAGCGGGAGGAGATGATGGGAGAGCTGACGGACCGCTTCGGCGCGCTGCCGGCCCCCGTGATCAATCTTTTGGATATCGCGTATATGCGGGCACTGGCCAGAGAGGTCTATATAACGGAGATCAAGGGGGAGAGCCGGGCGGTCAAGCTTACGATCTACGAGAACGCGGCCTATGTAAACGAGAAGATCGGATCGTTTATCGCCTCCTATAAGGGGCAGTTAACTTTGAAAACAATCGCAAAGCCCTATTTTATCTACAGCTTTTCGAGAGGGATCGTCTATGAGGGCAGCAGGCTCTTACGTTTCGTGACGGAGCTGCTTTTGAATATGAAAGCGGAACTGTTGTAACTTAGAGGGAAAGATGGTATAATACCCGATAGATTTACCGTACAGCAGCGTTTGCCGTAGCAGACGTTCATGTATAATAAAGAAAGAAAGGAAGACATAAAATGGCATTAGTAACGACTACCGAAATGTTTAAGAAGGCTTATGACGGCGGTTATGCAGTAGGCGCTTTCAATGTGAACAACATGGAGATCGTCCAGGGCATTACCGAGGCGGCCGGTGAGTTAAAGAGCCCTGTGATCCTGCAGGTCAGCAAGGGTGCGAGAGCCTATGCGAACCATACCTATCTGGTAAAGTTAGTGGAAGCGGCGATCGCCGAGAATCCCGAGATCCCCATCGCGCTGCATCTGGATCACGGCGATACCTTTGAGCTGTGCAAGTCCTGTATCGACGGCGGCTTTACCTCCGTCATGATCGATGCTTCCTCGAAGTCCTTTGAGGATAATATCGCTCTGACCAAGCAGGTTGTCGAGTATGCGCATGCGCACAACGTAGTGGTTGAGGCTGAGTTAGGAACCCTGGCCGGCATCGAGGATGAAGTAGTGGTCGAGGCAGGCAAGGAAAGCTATACCCGTCCGGAGGAGGTAGAGGAATTCGTCGACAAGACAGGCTGTGATTCTCTGGCGATCGCGATCGGTACCTCTCACGGTGCTTATAAGTTTACCCCGGAGCAGTGCACCAGAAATGAAGAAGGCATTCTGGTTCCGCCTCCGCTTCGTTTTGACGTACTGAAGGAGTGCATCAAGAGACTGCCGGGCTTCCCGATCGTTCTGCACGGTTCTTCTTCCGTACCGCAGGATTTCGTTAAGATGGTTAACGATTTCGGCGGCAAGATGCCGGATGCGGTCGGTATTCCGGAGGAGCAGCTCAGAGAAGCGGCGAAGTTAGCGGTCTGCAAGATCAATATCGATTCCGATATCCGTCTGGCCATGACCGGTACGATCCGTAAGTATTTCGCGGAGCATCCGGATCATTTCGATCCCCGTCAGTATCTGAAGCCGGCACGCCAGGCCGTGAAGGAGATGGTGGCGCATAAGATCAAGTATGTGCTTGGCTCCGACGGAAAGGCTTGAAGCACTGCGCAGATCCTCAGATCATAATATGGTGCAGGTAGAACAATCGCCACGATACCGCGTGGCGATTGTTTTTTTCCTATCCGATTAAAGAAAAAGCAGATCATATATTAAGAAAAAATGAAATCAGTCGATAAAGATATTGAACGGATTTGATAACGGTTCAGAAGATAAAGGGTTCTGAACAATTAACGGATTTGACAGGTAAAGGAATTGATCCGGTCTGAGCACCGGCCGGATTGATGTAAAGGAAGGTGAGTTTTATGCGTATCGAGGCATATAATAACGTCAGCCAGATCTACAAACCCCAGGCCAAAACGAAGGTAAACAATGTCAAAAAGACAGCATATCAGCCGGATCAGCTCCAGATCTCGAATTTCGGAAGGGATCTTCAGGCCGTGAAGCAGGCTGTTTCGGGCGCGCCTGATATCAGAGAGGATTTGACTTCTTCGATTCAATCCCGCCTGAACGCCGGAACCTATAATGTGGATACCGGTGATTTCGCGGAGAAGCTTATGGCGAAATATCAGGAGAAATACGTTTTCTAAGGGAAAGAGGAATTGATTCGTGGCAAGCTTAATGGAGGAATTGATCGGCACTCTGGAGGAAGAATGCAGGCTTTA
>JAILQQ010000225.1 GCA_024698885.1 Lachnospiraceae bacterium
TCAGATCAATATCATCGAGATGGGCAACGATGAAGCCGGGGAAGCTTTTCTTGCCGGAAGCGTTGATGCAGCTGTGACCTGGGAGCCTGCTCTTTCCAGCTGCAGTGAAAGAGAGGGCGGACACAAGCTTGTGACAAGTGCCGATTACCCCAAGGCGATCATAGACGTGCTTACCGTAAACAGCAACTTCGCCGCGGACCATCCCGACATCTATGATAAGCTTGCCGAGTGCTGGTACCGGTCTGTGGATTACCTGAATGAGAATTTTGAGGACGGCTGCCGGATCATGGCGGAAGGCCTGGATCTTGAGCCTGATGAGGTAAAGGAGGAGTGTGCCGGGATCACCTTCTATGACAAGGCCATGAACGAAGCCTTTAACGATACGAAAGCTTCGCAGAATGTTACGGAGATCGCCGATATGGCGGCGCAGTTCTGGGTGGAAAAGGGCTATATGGACAGTAAGGATCTAACCGGTTTCTTTCCCACTCTGCAGTAAAAAATTAAAAGAAGGATACCGGATTTCTGATGAAATCCGGTATCCGTTTTATTGCCGTTAATCCCAGATATCAAAGGGCGCGTATTTGCCCAGCAAACCCGGATCCCCGGCATTCTTCAGCCCGTCCTTTAAGATCTTGTCGGCTTTTACCCCTATCCCGAAATATTCGTCTTTTTTCCAGCGTCTTCTTAACACCCGCTGCAGGAAATTCTTTGCAAGAGGGTCGTTGGTTTTCTTTATCTTTTCCTCCAGCTCCTCTGTCTTGATGGAGTCCAGATCCTTCCCCGCCAGAAGCACATAATACGGCGACTGCAGCAGCATGGCCCGGTCTTCATAGTCTTCCAAAATATCAACGATCAGCAGGGCCTTTCCCATCAGCACATCATACCTCTTCCGGCCGAGTTTTTTCATCCCGAAATAGCTGACGATATCACCTGCATGCCTGAAGGCACGAAGAGCGGAATAGCGCTTTATAAAGGCTTTGTCCCCTTCATTTTTCATGAACTCCTCGTTGCTTTTATAGTTAAAAATGGAAAAATCGAGGCTGTCCAGCTCTTCGAGCACCTTCATATAGCCATCATCCCGGGTTTCGGGATTCGCGATCTTCTCCAGGGTCTGGTAATGATATTTGGTAACAGGCAAAACCGTTTCCCCCTTATCATCCATGCCCTTTTTCTCTTCATAATAAAAGGACAGATCCTGAAGAAAAAGCGAAACCGTTTCATTTTTGTCATGGATATATTCATCCTTTTCCCCATCGAAACTCCGGTCCACCTGTCCGTCCTGAAAATTTTCCAGAAATGTATCGGAATCCGTATCCTGGAGATAGCCTTCAACCGTTTTACCATCCTCAACGCTTTCGGTAATGTCGTAACCCAGCCTGGCATTTTTCCCATGCTCAAGCAGATCCTTTAAGGCTCCTTTTCTCTCCCAGTGACACTTTTGCATAATATTTATCATGTCAGCCTGCTGCTGGGCCTTTTTTTTGAATTTCTTTCCGCGCTTTGTTTTCTGGGAACGGCTTAAGGATTTGATCTCAAGAGTCGTCGTGGCACGATCCATCGCCTCATAGATCGCCTCTTCGGACGGAATCGTATGCGTACTGAGCCAGGAAGACTGCTGGATCGCGAGCCGGGTTTCGTTTCTGAGCTCCCTTTCAGCTACATCATGCTTTCCTGCCGCCTGCACAACTCCGCGGATCCGCCGGTCGATCTTCTGTCCCTCAACAAATACACTTTCCTCGGTACGGCCGGATCTATAGTCGAACTGAGGCTTCTCAAACAGATTTTCGGGTTTTTTTTGAATTTTAAGGCTGCCAGCCTGATCCTGCTTTTTTGTCATTTTTTTCTCCTTTTAGAGTTTGTCTTCACCTTATTCTCAAAATTTTTTCAAAACGCCTGTCAGCCTTACAACATCTCCCTCAAAAGGGGAGCAAAAATGGTTCTTTCATCCGACAGCATTTTTATCCCGCTGATAACAGCTCCTTCCTGATGCAGCAGCTCCTTTGATTCGAGCAGCTTTTCGGGAAGCTTTACCATCTCGTCATTCATGGTTAAGAACACCAGATCATTATCCGTATAGTTTTCCTCTTCCACCGTATTTTTAAACACCCGGAGGATCTCCAGAAGCTCGGAAGCATCCTTCGAGAAATTCACCAGATAGGAGATCACGATGGTTCTCCTGCTCTGGGTGCAGAGGATCAGCCCCGCGGGAGCGTCATTTTCATTATCAAAGGTCGCCAGGGAAAGCTTTGGTGAAAGAGCGGAGTCATCAATGGCTTCCGGATCCAGCTCCTCTTTATCCAACGCTTTTTTCAGCAGCCCTTTTTCATGGAGGGTAAGGTCGGAGAGCTTTACGACCCGCTTCTTCGGATTTCCCTTAAAGAGCTTCTCCGTGACCTCGGACTTCAGAAGATCCTCTATCTTTGTCCTGTACGCCACTCCGTCCCGGAATAATTTGAAATCAAGAGTCTGTATAAATCCATGGATATCCTCTGCCCTTTCCGGATAGTTTACATGGAGCGCAACAAACCCCACCTCTTCAAGCTCCTTCAGGGTCTCCTTCACAAGAGCCGTTCCGATCCCCCGTCTTCGGAATTTTTCCGAAACAAAAATATAGTCCAGAAAAAGAGAACCTCCAAGCTCGCTGAATAAAGCAACCCCGGCGGGCTCATTTTCCTCGACCGCTCCGACGCAGATAAGATAATCCGAATACTTTAGAGCGCCCATCAGCGGCTCAAACGCCTTTGCATTTTCCGATCCAACCCCCGATAACTGCATATCTTTCCTTTCCGCCGCGTTTTCCGCCGGCTATTACGGAGAACAGCTCTGATCCCCCTTAAACGATACCTACATATGATTTATACGATAAGATAATATGTTATGGCAATATTATTATACAGGAGTTATACTCAATAATGCAGCCGCAAAACTTAATTAATAAGACAGGAAGTATGAAAAAAAGGATTTGTATTGTTCTTGCCCTCGTAACAGTGCTGCTGGCCGTTACCGGAGCGGCAGGCTATGAGATGGGATACCGGTATGATCCCGCCCTTGAGACTCTTGTGATCGTATCCGACCGGACCGAGCCCGTCTCCTATATGCTTTCTCTTTCCGAGGGAGACAGAACCGTAAATTATGATATAGATGCCCTGATACATTATTATCCGGCACCTTCTTCAATATACCCTCTTTACGATTCCTCCGCGACAAAGATCAGCATTTCCGTCAATGATGAGCAGCTTGATACGGCGGTAGAGGATTTTATTGCGGCTAAAGAGCGGGAAAGCTTTGTTGCGGCTCATATTACCGAGGACTGCCGCTTTTTCCCCACAAAGCAGGGGACTTTCACGGATCTGGCCAGGATGAAGAGTTCCATCGCCGCTTCCTTTCCCTCCCGTGTAAGCTTTAATGCCGCGGATTATTATGTGGTGGAGCCCGATCCGAAGGCGGCGGAGCTCGAGGCTCTGTATAAACGGATGGAAAACTGCACCATAACCTACAGCAACGGCAGAAGCATCTCTCTTAACGATCTTTATCCGGAATACAGCGCTTCGGATAATTTCGTAAGCTATGACAGGGAATTTCTTAAGGTACTGGTTTCAGAAATAGCCAATTCCTATGATGACGCAGGAAAAAAGAGCATAAGCTTTGAGGGCGTGAGCGGCAACTTTACCGTCAGCGGCGGAACCTGGGGGATCATCGCCGACACCAAAGCCGAGGTCGAACGCATGACGGACCATTTTGACCATTTAAGAAGGGGCGAAAAAAACAGGCTGCCGGAGATGAGGCAGTATCTTTCCTGGAATTTCCCCGACAGGTATATCGAGGTGGACAAGCAAAAGCAGCATCTGTATCTTGTGTCGGGCAATGAGATCGTGATGGAATCAGACTGCGTTACCGGGCGGCCGAAAAACCATACCACCCCCTCCGGGATCTTCTTTATATCCGAAAAAGCGGTCAATAAGACCTTAAGAGGCGAGGGCTACGCTTCCTTCGTCAATCGCTGGATGCGGCTTAATAACGACGGTGTCGGTCTGCACGATGCCACCTGGCGGGGAAGATTCGGCGGAGAGATATATCTGAGCAACGGTTCCCACGGCTGTATAAACCTCCCGAAGGCTTTTGCCTACGAGCTTTATAAATATGTGGTCGGTCTGAAGGAAGACGAGATTGTGGTCTTCGTGCATTAATCCTGCCCTTCTAATCCTTCATTGCCTCTGCCCCCCTGTCTCGCGGGAGGTACCTTGATAGTGGCTGCATAGGCACTGTTGCAAAGCCCGAGTATTGCCGAGAGCACGAACAGGGTCTCAATTCCCAGCTTCTGCCAGATAAGTCCCCCGAACAAAGCGATAAAAATAGTTATCATGTGGTTTACGGACACTCCCGTGGATATCGTCTTCTGCATCTCATCAGTGCTGTCCGAAATATCCTGGACATAGACGTTTGATGCGATCGAGGCCAGAGATATTATGGAGTCCAGCACATAATTTGCACAGCAAACCGTATATGCGATATCCTTCGGGAATATGTGATGGGCAAAACCATAGAAAAAGCAGACCACAACAAGGATCAGCGTGTCCGCGATCATAACTGCCTTATAGCCCAGACTGTCTATGATCCTTCCGACCAGAGGCGCGAGAAAGTAACAGGATATCGCGGAAATTGCAAAGAGCAGTGATATCCGGGCTGCATCCGCCCCGTAAAAGAGGATCAGCACATACGGACCGAAGGTGAAGAAGACCTGCTTTCTGGCTCCGTAGAATATCTCCAGCATGTAATATTTCCGGAATTTTTTCTTAAAATAAAAACGGCTGCTGTTCCTGTTAAGCTCACTCTTACCCGAGATTTTCAGACTGACGAACAGGCTCAGGGCAAAAAGTGCCGTGGATACAAGGAAAAAAGCTCTGAACGGGCTTCCGGCGATCAGGCGGTTAAAGCAGACCATGATCACAAGAAACCCGAAAAGCGTGCCTGCCTGGTAGATCGCGCTCTGGTATCCCAGAGCGGTCCCGCCCTTGCGCTCTTTGGCATATTCAAGCGTAAGGGTGTTCTTCATGCCAAGCTGTATATGCTCCCCCAGGGAATAGACAAAGATAGAAAGGGTTACGAGCACCCTCCCTGCAGGGACGACTGAGATCAGCCCCATCCCCGCAAGCATGATGACCGCTCCTATCTTATACAGCTTTTCCGCCGAAAACGTATAAAAGGCCGCCAGGATAAAAACCAGCATCAGCCCCGGAAGCTCCCTGAAGAATTCGGTCACGCCGCGGTCAAATTCCGTCATCGCGACTATCTCGGCGAGATAATTGTCAAGGATCCCCTTGTATATGCCGTATCCCAGTCCCGAGAGCAGCAGGGAGGCAAAAAACAGCCTGAACGGGGCCCCTTCCTTAAAGATCGTTTTAATTTTGGTTGTTGTCATTTCTGTAAAGCCTGAAGCGCTTCTGTACGCTGAAAGTCGCCGATCACGTCTCCGAAGGTACCGCCTTTGGCGCTTTCGAAGTATTCCCCGGCATGAACATGGAAAATATCCCTCTCCCGAACGGCGTTCTCCCGGATCGTACGGACCATTTCCTTTCGCTGTTTGCCGAGGTCTGTACGGGGATTGCGTTTTTCCTCATAAAGGGTGCAGGCTCTGATCAATTCAAAGTAGCTGTCTTCTATTTCGTCCACTGCGTTTTTAAACAGGGTTCCGTCATCAGGGATCGGCTCCTGCATCCTGCGATCGATCTCGAAGTACTGTGACTTTACATGCTTCATAAGATCCGACGTCTTCGGTGTACCCGTCCCCGTTGAAAAGTCCTGGTCCTTTAAAGTTCCGGCAGCCTTTGATGCTTCTTTTGACCTGTTCTCCCGCACAAACCTGCGCTCCATCTTTTCAAGGGTTTTCGAAACGGACTCGGGCTCTGCTACGGCCAACGGCTCATAGATGATCTCCTCGTCCCACCTGACTTCCAGAGCACCTTTTTCCAGTTTATCCAGCAAGCTGATCATGGCGTAATTTGCATTATCAAGCCCAAACGTCATCGCATGGATGGAATGGCCCATCCGCATTCCTACCATGGTCTGTGCGGCTCCGTGGCCTCTCATGTCAAATGCCGTCCCGGCAAAACGTTCCGGTCCCTGCAAATACATAAAGGAATCCGCAGTATGATACATCCAGCGATCATTCGGATCCTCCGGATCATAGAGCTCCGGGATCTTCTGGATCATTTTCATAAAACCTATCAGGATCTGGATCCCACACAGATCATCCTGTATTTCAAACATATGCTTCTCCACCTCGTCTGCCGTTGCGAACTCATGAAGAAACGGATATTTGCGGTCGATATATGCGATCTGCTCTGCCACGATCAGTTTATACTGCCTGAGACCCGCCAGATTCTGCTGTCTGACCGCTTCTATCTCCTCCGGTGTGGCTCCCTCCTTTGGTACGGCATAGATATCGTTAAGCATCTGCACCAGATGCTCCTGTGTAAGATTACGTATCCCTCTCATGCCCTCCATTGCTCTCGTTGACGTCCTTACGAGTTTTTCGTCCATTTTGATACCAGTGCCGGCGAGCGCCGGTATCTGCATTTTGATCTTTCTGTCAAGTTCGGGATCTTTCTTTTCAAGCTGTCTGAAAAAATCAAAATGCGGATTGGTCTCATCATGGTATTTGCTTGACTTTGCGAATTCTCCGTCCGAGCTCACCACTCCGCAATAGATATCCTTGTATTTTTCATGCTTCTTTTTAACCGGGCCGATATCGTCCATGGCGATCTCATCAGGCCTGCTTTTCCAGGATTTTCCCCGGAACCGGTGCGACGCAACAGAGGTTCGCATCCATAAAAGCCGGGTAAGCCGTTGCTTTGCCGGAGGATCCTCCGGGTTCCACTGTCTGGAGATCTCCGAATTATAATGCGTGCGGTAATAAGGGTCCGTGACGATCATTTTTGTGAGCCGGTAATAGGAAACTACCATTATGGCATTTTCCTTCTGGATCTTGAAGGAATCCTTCACATCCGACGGAAGTGCTTTAAAAAAGGCAGGGTTCTTCTCCTCCAGCATGAACATGGCTTCCACCCTTGCGCTCAGCGCTTCAAAGCCCTTTGCATTCCCTGCTATGGCTTCCTCGTTCGAAAGATCGTAAAGCGTAAGATCCATGTGCATGAATTCCTCAAGGAGCTGAAGCATAACCTCTTCTTTTGCCGTCTTATCCCCGGCATAACGCGTAAGAAGCTCCTTATCGTGCTCTGCATCTCCGCTCATCAGCTTTGTAAGCATGAGCGTATCTTCCTCCTTCAGACTGATCGAAAGGTCTTTGGAAGCATTCCTGAGGAGCCGGATCTCGCGCTCCTGCTCCCTCTCCTTCGCGTCTTCGATCCGCCTCGCGTTTTCCGCCTTACGGTACAATCTGGATTTCGGATTCTTTGCCTTCCCGGCCCTCTTGTTTTCGGATATATTCTTCTCTTTATAACGATCAGCATATTCCTGCTTTTCGATCTCGACGATCTTTACCTGCTGTGCATCCACCTCATATGCTGTCCGGTATTCGTCAAAAAGGGTTCTCTCCGGGATCTTCAATTCCGGAACGGGCTGGATCTTGATCTGCTTAATCCGTTCAAGCCGGTCAGCCTCCTTTGCAGTCTCTTTTTCAACTACCGGCGGCTGCTCGGGGCCGGAGCGGGTCAGAGCGGTCTCCTTTTCATCAAGGTGCGTATTTATAACATTTTTCTGCTCGCTGTCTGTCTTTTGTTCCTGCACCGGATTTGAAGTTACATTGCCACTGCACATAAGCTTCCTCCTTAAAATTCAATGTACTGTGTCATCGACACTCCGATCTGCTCTGCCCTCTGATCGGAGATCAGGTCAGACACCTTGCGAAACCTGGGATTATAGATACAGTACGATATACTCATATCCGGGTCTGCCCCTTTGGCTTTCTGCACGGCCCCGAAGAACAGGGACATGAAATCCGCCTTTTCCGGCCACGTGAGCCGGTTCATATATTCCAGGACAAGATCATTTCCATACTTTGAAAAGAGCATGGCTGCTTCGATCTCTTTTCTGTCGTTCAGGCGGACTACGGAATAATCGGGATCATAGTAATCCCTGGGTTTTAATTCAATTGCATATTCCGGAACCTTTTCCTTGATCCTTTCGTAATCCGCCGTATATTTTGACCACTGTCTCCCGGATACGTCCTTAAGCGTGACGATCGTTTCCGTTGTCTTCCGGGTCCGGTATTGTTCCGGGATATCTTTAAAATACATGCGCATCACGGGTTTTTCATCTTCATCCCTGTCCTCCGTAAGCTCCTGCTCCTCCAGAAAGTCATGAAGCTCTGCAGTCATCTCATTTAATGTGTAGATTATTTCCAGGCGGTCTGCGCCAATCTGTTGGAGCGTATCCTTGACAGTATCCATCAGCATCGTGCCGACTCCCTGTCTGCGGAATTCTTTCCTGACAAAAATATATGTCAGAAGAAACTCATTCCCCATGGCCCGTATCGCGGCAACACCTGCAGGATCCGCTCCCTCCTGGGCCCCGAAAAACAGATCCGATTCATCCAGAACCTGAGTCGGAAGAGAGTCTGTATATGCTTTTTTCAGCTCATCCGTAATAATAAAAACTTCCATGGGACACTCCTTTTTGTCATTGACATTGTCCTTGTCACGGCCCGGCGCTTAGTGACACCGGAATATTTACATGATATCATAAAAATCTACAACATTTTATGTTTCCGAAACATTTTTTTGTGTATTTTGACAACACGGGAGGAAGAAGAATGCAAACACCAAAAAAACTGTTGATATCCTTTTTATGCGCGGTCATGGTGTTTACCATGACACTCGGCTCGACAGGCGCGGTTTTCGCAGCGGGCTCCGACGGATATTTCGTTTCCGACGATCCGGTGATCTGGACCTGCTTTAACATCTCCGGGGTCACCAACGGGCCGGAAAAGGCAACAAAGTTTACCCTTGACGAAGCCTGTCACGTTTCTTCCATCATGACCTATCACTGGAACAACGGCACCGGCAAACAGCCCGGCAAGATCCGGTTAAAAAAGGACGGAGAAACTATCGGCACCTGGAAGGCGGAAGGCTATGACGGCCAGGGCCACGTCAAGAATGCGAACTGGGTCGCCTATGTCGATCTCGACCTTGAGCCCGGAGAATATCAGGTGCTGGATTCCGACAAGGATACCTGGAGCTGCAACCAGGGTTCCGACAAAATGGGGTTTGCAGAGCTTCGCGGTACAACCGAAGGCGGTTCCCAGGAAAGCCCCTCCGGATATTTCTCCACCGATGATCCTATCGTCTGGACCTGCTATAACATCTCGGGTGTCCGCAATACGCCCGAAGAAGCAACAAAGTTTACCCTTGACAAACCCTGCCATGTCACTTACATCATGAATTATCACTGGAACAACGGCAAGGGCACAAAACCGGGAAAGATCCGTTTAAAAAAGAACGGGGAAACCATCGGCACCTGGGAAGCGAAAGGCTATGACGGCATGGGCCACGTCAAGAACGCGAACTGGGTAGCCTTCGCCGACATCGATCTGGAGCCCGGAGAATATCAGGTGCTGGATTCCGACAAGGAGACCTGGAGCCATAACCAGGGCTCGAACGGAATGGGCTTTGTGGAGATCTACGGCTATACCGAAGGCACTTCACCCGGTAATTTCGACAGCTTCGACTTCTCCGGCTATGACAATCTCCTTGTAAACGGCGATGCGGAGGAAGGCTCGATCGACGGCTGGAAAGCCCAGGACGCCAACTGGGAAGCGGCGGAAAATATTACCGGTGTAACCCCGCATAAAGGCTCTTATTTCTTCTGGCCGACCCAGACCGGAGAAGGCTATCTTTTCCAGACCGTCGATATCAGCAACGCAAAAAGCGGCGACGTTTTCGTAGCGGGCGCCTATATGCGCGACTACACCACTGATCACGGGGACGACAGCGAACTGGTGCTCCAGCTTCTGGATTCAGACAAACAGGTTCTGGAAGAAGCAAAAACAGAGACCGTAAGCAAAACGGATACGTGGACTCAGAAGATCGTTTCCCTAACAAATACCGGGTCTGCCAGATACGTCCGGGTTATTCTTCACGCAAAGAGAAATGTCGGCAGCGACTGCGATTCCTATTTCGACGATGTGGTTTTGGTCAACGCCGGCTCCAACGGTGTTGTAAAGCCCGGCAAAAACGAAGGCAAAGACGGGACCGGAACGCTCTCAACGAAGATACAGGGTGAAGCTTTTGACGAAAGCTTAAGCAAAGGCGTGGCTAAAGCCTCCGAGGGCGAAGAAGGAAACCTGGGCTATGTTACCGCCGGAGGTTACGCCGGATACGCGGATGTCGACTTCGGCAGCGGCGTCGATACCTTTGTCATGCTTGCCTCAAAGCCCAATTCTTTGGCCTATACCATGGAGATCCGTCTGGACAGCCCGAAGGGCACCCTGATCGGAAGCTATAAATCGCCTGAATCAGAGACAACCGGCGCCTGGAGCGACTTTGCGAAAGTCAGTGTTCCCCTCTCCAAGAGCCCGTCCGGTGTCCATGACCTCTATTTTGTCTTTAAGAGCGACAGCAGCAGCTATCTTATGGATATCGACTATTTCGGTTTTAAGTAAGAAGCTGCCGGCAAAAAAATCCCGCAAGCCCCTTAAATTAAAGGGCTTGCGGATTTTTTTCATCATTGACTATCTGCCATACAAGGTCAAGATTTACTCCCTCATAGTCATGGACTATACGGTTCCTTAATCCATAAAGCTGCCGCCATGGAATGCTTCAGAATATGTGTATCTGTGCTGCCTCTCTGGGTTACGGGGTAAAGATCATTTCCTCGCCCACAATGGCTCTCAACGGCGACGAGCATGACAGTATCTGCGAAAAGCTGGGAGTTGACGAAAGCCTGAAAGCAGTAGCGGTTCTGATTGTCGGAAAAGCCGACTATTCAGTGGACGCAATGAGCCACGCAAGCACCAGATCGACCCTGGAAGAAAAGACAGCTATTATCGAGTAAACACACAAATATGTGATGAATAGAACCGGGATTTTATGCGATTCCCGCGTACTCATAGCCTGCTTCCGTAACAGCCTCCTTGATAAGGTCCTCATCAACATCCTTTGAATTTGTGATAGTTACCAGATTCTCCTCATGAGAAGCTTCTGCGGATTCAATTCCGTCAATCGCCTCAAGGGCCTTCTTTACATGAGCTTCACAGTGTGCGCACATCATTCCGTTAACTTTGATCTTCATTTCTCTGTCCACCTTTTCTTTTTTATTATTATTTGCCTTTGTATCATGATCAGTCGCAGTATCGGCTGTTCCGTCATATACTTTCAGCCAGTTAAGTCTAAGCGCGTTAGTTACTACGCAAAAGCTTGAAAGTCCCATGGCAGCAGCTCCGAACATCGGATTAAGTGTCCAGCCGAATGCAGCCACATAGCAGCCGGCAGCAAGGGGGATCCCGATGACGTTATAGAAAAACGCCCAGAAAAGATTCTGATGAATATTCCTGAGGGTAGCCCTTGAGATCCTGATAGCAGCTGCAACATCGCGAATACTGTTCTTCATAAGCACAACATCCGCCGCATCAATAGCAATATCTGTTCCTGCCCCGATGGCGATTCCGACATCTGCTCTGGTAAGCGCCGGGGCATCATTTATTCCGTCGCCAACCATGGCAACTTTGCCTTTTTCCATAAGCTTTCTGATTTCAGCTTCTTTTCCGTCAGGAAGTACACCCGCCACCACTTCATCAACTCCGGCCTCCCTGGCAATTGCCCCGGCTGTGATCTCATTGTCGCCGGTCAGCATCACCACATGGATACCCATTTTCTTAAGCTCGCTGACCGCCCGGGGCGTATCATCCTTTATGGTATCGGCAACCGCAATTATTCCGAGCAGCCTGTCATCCTTTGTGAAAAGGACCGGCGTCCTGCCCTTCTCAGACAGTTCATCCAGGCAGGGCAAAGAACTATTATCTTTCAAAACTCCTGTGATGAATCTTGCGTTTCCGCCTGCTATACGCGCTCCATCCAGTTTTGCCCTGAGCCCGTTTCCTGATAACACCTCAAACTCCGATGTCTCCCGGAGCTCTATATCATGCTCTTTTGCATGATCGATAATTGCTTTTGAAATAGGATGCTCACTTTTAGATTCCAGTGCGTAAGCTGTAGTCAGCAGCTCGTTTTCGCCAAAGCCGTCAGCCGGGATCACATCAGTAACACGCATGATACCTGTGGTTATTGTGCCTGTCTTATCCAGGGCCACTATCCGGGTCTTTCCTGTAAGCTCCTGTACTGCCGCGGTCTTAAACAGGATTCCGTTTCTGGCTCCTACGCCGTTTCCGACCATTATCGCAACAGGTGTCGCCAGGCCCAGAGCACAGGGGCAGCTTATTACCAGAACCGATACCGCCCTTGCTATAGCGTATCCGAAGGTCTGCCCCACCAATAACCACACAACAAATGTGACAAACGCTATACCGATGACCACCGGTACGAATACCCCCGAAACTCTGTCGGCTATCTTTGCGATCGGTGCCTTGGTTGCAGCAGCATCACTGACCATTCGTATGATCCCGGCAAGAGTGGTATCCTCTCCGACTCTTGTTGCTTCGCACACCATGTATCCGGAAGTGTTGATGGTTGCCGCAGAAACCCTGTCTCCCGCCTGCTTTTCCACAGGGACGCTTTCTCCCGTAAGAGCAGACTCATTAACAGCGCTTTCCCCCTTTTTTACAATACCATCTACCGGTATACTGTCACCGGGCCTTACAATAAATCTGTCTCCGACCTTAACCTCATCTATCCCGACAGTTTTTTCTGTATCACCGTCCAGAATAACAGCGGTCTTCGGAGCAAGCTTCATAAGGGCTTTCAATGCGTCTGTGGTTTTTCCTTTAGATCTCGCCTAAAGGGTTTTTCCCACTGTGATAAGCGTCAGGATCGTTGCAGCAGACTCAAAATAGAACTGGTCCATGTAATACATGACCTGATCTGTTTTTCCATCCATTACTGCTCCGGTCATGGCAAAAAGAGCGTATACGCTGTATGCATAGGAAGCTGTTGCTCCGAGAGCCACCAGAGTATCCATGTTCGGAGACCTGTGAATAAGCCCCTTAAAACCACTGATAAAGAACTTCTGATTTATCACCATGATAAATCCGGCTATCAGCAGCTGGTATAATCCCATTGCCACATGGTTGCCGTCAAGAAAAGGCGGAAGCGGCCAGTTCCACAGCATGTGTCCCATTGAAACATACATCAGGGGGATCAGCAAAATGACCGAGGCTGTCAATCTCTTTTTCAGCAGCGGTGTTTCCGTATCTTTCAGCGAATCCTCATAACTGTCAGGATCAGCTTTTGTTCTAGTGCTGCTCTTTAAACTTGCGCCATAACCGGCTGACTCTACAGCCTTAATTATTTCATCCGGGGATGCGTTTCCCTGAACGCCCATGGAGTTGGTCAGAAGGCTTACAGCACAGCTTTCAACACCATCTACGGCGCTTACAGCCTTTTCAACCCTGGCCTGGCATGCAGCGCAGCTCATTCCGGTGACGTTGTATTGTTCCATATTATTACCTGTTGTCTTTCATTTCCGGTTAAAATACGCCTTCGTCCTGGTCTTCACGTTTTCACGGAGACTGTCCCAATAAGCCGTATAGTCTATAAGATGCAGACTGGCCGGTCCGAAGAGGTTCTCAACTCCAACGGGCTTTACATATCTGTCCGGCAGTGTGGTGCAGACGACCACCCCCCCTTTACAGAGACAACCGTTGAAACTGCCAGATCCGGAAGGCTTGTCTACTGCCACAAAGGGAATCTTGAGCTTCCTGAACAAGAGCGGCTCTGTTCCTGCGGCCGAAGGATGCATATTAATTCGCATCCTGATATTTACATCCGGCATCTATGCATCGGTGGAAATCTTAGCGGTTTATTGTTTCCGCATAATCAGCTCCGATGTCCGGAATGCGGTGCCACCAAAAGCCAGTTTATTTCTTTCAAGGCAGCTGGCCATTTTATTACAGATGCTCTGCACCAATACACCTGCGATCTGCTTGCCAAAGGAACTTATACAAACAAGCAGGTTGCTGAAATCACTGGTCTTGGCGAAAACACCGTCAAGGAGATCGATAAAAAACGACTACAGGATATCTACACCACGGAGGGCGGAAGCAAGCTCAAAAAACCAGAAAAGCAGGCAAA
>JAILQQ010000178.1 GCA_024698885.1 Lachnospiraceae bacterium
TCCTCCAAGGCAGAGAAGGTTCTGGGCTGGAAGAGAAAGGTGGACTTTAAGAATCTGGTGGCAATGATGGTGGATGCCGATATGAAGAGCATCGCCGGTATGAGCGCGGAGGAGTGCAGGGAAAAACATGGACATTAACGGAAAGATATATGTGGCGGGCCATCGGGGACTGGTGGGCTCCGCGATCGTACGAAGCCTTGAAAGAAAGGGCTATTCGAATATCATCGGGCGGACGCACCGGGAGCTTGACCTGTTAAACCAGGCGGCGGTGCAGGCCTTTTTTGAGGAAGAAAAGCCGGAATACGTGGTGCTTGCGGCGGCAAAGGTGGGCGGAATTAACGCGAATAATACGATGCCGGCGGATTTTGCCTATGAAAATATGCAGATACAGTGCAATGTGATCAAATGCGCGCATGATCATAAGGTAAAGAAGCTGCTGTTTTTGGGAAGCAGCTGTATCTATCCGCGTCTGGCGCCGCAGCCGATCCCGGAGGATGCCCTGCTTACGGGACCGCTTGAAACGACTAATGAGGCCTATGCGATCGCCAAGATCTCCGGGCTTGAAATGTGTAAGTTTTTCAAGAGGCAGTATGGAGATGATTTCATCAGCTGTATGCCGACGAATCTCTACGGGCCCTTTGATAATTATGATCTGCAGAATTCCCATGTTCTGCCCGCGATGATCCGGAAATTCCATGAAGCAAAGGTAAACCATGCGGAAACGGTAACGCTGTGGGGCACGGGAAGCCCGCTCAGGGAATTCCTGTATGTCGATGACATGGCGGATGCCTGCGTTTTTCTGCTGGAAAACTACAGCGGGGAACAGCATGTGAATATCGGCACCGGAAAAGAGGTAACTATTAAGGAGCTGGCGGAGCTTGTGAAAAACGCCGTAGGCTTTGAAGGGGAGATCGTATGGGACACTTCCATGCCGGACGGGACCCCTCGTAAGCTGAATGATGTTTCAAAGCTCCATTCCCTTGGCTTTACCCATAAGGTAGAGCTGCCGGAGGGAATCCAAATGGCTTATCAGTGGTTCCTTGAGAATCAGGAAATCAGCAGGGGATTATAAGTGAAAGAACTTCTGGAAACAGCGGCGGCAGGCATAGAGACGCTCAGGGGAGCGGGAAGGCTTCTGATCCTGTTTGCCGCGGCTGTTTTAGTGATCTGCTTTTATGCGTGGAACCATAAGGATAATGACTGCCCGGAGAAAGAACCGCATCCGGCTGTTTTTTTATTATCCTTTCGGACTGCCATTGCCTATGCCTTTACCAAACTGCTTTTTTCGGAGCAAAAAAAGGGGAAAATGCCCCGTATCCTGTTCAGACAGCTTCTGCTCATGCTGCTTTGCCTGACAGCGGTCTTCCTCTCCGGAAAAAGGATCATTTCTGAGGAATTCTATGCCCCGGCTGCCAATACCCTGCATATCCGGACAGAGTATATCATGGTGATGGACAGACTGCTTGCGGAGGGTGCCGGTCAGAATGTGATCAGCGTTATCGCGCCGCCGGAGCTTTCTCCTTATTTTAAGCCCTACAGCTCAAGATTTATGCCCTTATATGAATATCCGAAGAACGGCGATCCGGAAACGCTGCCTGAAGAAGCGCGCATCGTCTATCATCAGTTCTCTACGTCCGTGCCGGATATGAAGGTGATCACGGATGTGGGACACCGTATGGACTATGACTGGCTCATTGTGGATACCGGCAGGTATTATCCGGAATTTAAGGCTTCGGAATTTGACTATGAGCTCGTGGATACCGTCGGAGACTATGAACTGTATTACGCAGGAGACCACAGGGAGGGAGGAGAATGATCTGGCTTGTTACCTTCTTTCTTTTTCTGCTGTTTGCGGTACTGTCCTTTATCGCCGGCTTTGCCCTGCGGGTGCTGACGAAGCGGTGGACCGTGGATATCATCACGATCTGCTCGCAGGGAATGGTCTGTATTCTTTTACTGTTCATGGTCTGTGAAAGGATATGCTCTCTGCTCAGAGCCAGTATAAGGTTCGCGGGGGCGCTGTGGCTGGCCGTGATCTTCGTTCTGGAGCTTTTGTTTATCTTTATGGATAGCAGACGGTTTCCCCGCTTCTTCCGGCTATGGCGCCAGGAAAGGATCCGGGCGCAGGCTGACGGTTCCGGTAAGCGGATGCGCGTTCTTCTGAAGGCCTGCGTTCTGTTGATGATGGCTTTACAGACCGCTCTTGTCATCGGCTTTTTCTATGACCAGCCGGCGGCGATCGGCAGTCTGAAGGATGCCACGCTCTCCTATGATTCGGGGCGGATCGTCGCGGCGTCTCCGATGATGATGTTTTATGCCTGGCTGTCCCTGCTAATCCGGGTCCATCCGCTGACGATGATCTATACGGTGGCACCGGTGCTTTTGCTGCCGATGTATTTCGGGCTGGAATGGAGCCTTGCGAAGAAGCTGTTTCAGAAGGAAGAGAAGGGGGAAGAAAAAAGTCTCATCATGATGCTTTTCTTTTCATTCCTGCATCTCTTTGCGTATCAGTCCCAGGCTTTTATCGGGATAACGCTTCTTTTTTCTTTTTTTTCAGGCGCTGTCTTTTTTGTACACGGTGTGCTGCCCTGTCTCCTCTGGTTTTGCCTGGAGCCCGGCAAGAGACGTGAGCCGCAGGAAAATGATGCCCGGGCGGAAATAAGCACGGAGGAGGAAGAGTGGGATATGAAGCATAAGATCATTAATACGAGAAATCTGGCGATAGCGTTTATCGTGCTGGCTGTCATCTGTGCCGGAATGGGCTTTGTCTTAAACCGGAAGATCAATAACCTTTATGAAGCGGCGGTGAATCTGCAGAACGAGCTGAACGAAAGTCTGAAGGTTTATGAATTTGTTCCGGAGGAAGACGGGACGCCTCAGGCCTATCTGGTCAAGAGAAACCAGGGCGGCTTTATCGTGCTTGGCGGGGGCAGCGAAAAAGAAGGAGAACTTCTGTATGATTTTCTGACGGAGCACGGCTGCGACGCGGTGACTGCCTGGTATTTAAACGGAGAGGATCCGGAGGAGGCCGGCGCGTATGAAATATGCGCAGAACGCGGACTCCCCGTGGATACGGTCTATAATACGGGAATTGAGGAGTATCGGCCAAAGTGACGCAAATTCTCATCATCGTCTGTTCGGTGGCAGTGAATTTTATATTGTATTATGTATTTGGCTCGCTGGTCCTGTTCAGACGGGGCTCGCTGGCACCCCCTTCCCTGCGGGTCATCGTGGGCTTTTTTTCCTATTACGCTGTTTTTTTCTTTTTCTGTGTTCCGGTCATGAAATATTACCGGCCGCTCAGCGTGCTGACGAAGATCTGGTCGGCGGTCGTGGTCATAGCGGTGGTTATGGTCTGTATAACAGACCATGGAAACTGGAAGCGCATGTTTTCGTCTGCCTGTGAACGGATCGGGAAGCATCCCCGGTACGTGGCGGGATTGTGCATCCTTATTACAGTGCAGATCATTCTCGTGGCCTGCACCTATCATTTTACACTGGATGCCGCGTATTACGTCGCGGGGGTCGCGACCAATGTGGACACCAATATGATCAATGTCTATGATCCCTTTACCGGCGCCTGGCAGGATCATTTTGAAATGCGTTATTTCTTCGCGACCTATTCCGTACAGGATGCCGTGGTCTGCCAGCTTACGGGAATAGCCCCTCTGATCTGGACGAAATCCGTGATGGCGACGGTGATCATCCTGCTGACGAATTTAGTCTATGTCATGACAGCAAGGGAGCTGTTTGCCCTTACGGACCGGACGGAAGGCGGACAGGCCGAAAGCCCTGCGGAGCCGAAGATCCTTGCCATGACCGCGGTGATCCTTTTTGTCAATCTGACCTTCCATACGATCTATACCGCCTCCCAGTTTCTGATGACGCGTACCTATGAAGGAAAGGCGATCGTCGGAAATCTGGCGCTTCTGTCCGTGTTTTATCTGTTTTTACTGATGAATGATGAAAAAAAACGGGGGCTTTTGATACGCCCCTGGTTCTGCGTTTTTCTGATCTGCTTTGGCGCCTCTACGATCTCAAGTACGGCCAATATGCTGATGCCCGTAGAGCTGACGGTCCTGTTCCTGCCGCTTATCTTCAGGATCAGGCGTTACCGGTGGCTTTTGCCCTATGCGGCCTGCGCGGTGCCCGGCATGATATTTACCCTTAGCTATGTTCTGTATGTGAAGGGATATTTTGTATTCTACACGTATCCGAGGTGATAAAGGATGCAGGGGCTGAGTGTATTTGACAAGGGAATCGGATATCTGGAGGCCTGCCTTTCCTATTACAACGGAGAGACGGCCTATATGCTGCTCTATGTTCTGGGACTGATCTATCTGCTGCTTAAGGGCACGGAAAAGGAAAAGCAGGTATTTCTTCCCTGCAGCATCTTTTTGCTGCTTACCGTGTATAATCCGGTCGCGCCGGTACTCTTGGATCATTTCTTTGATGTGAACAGTGAATACTACCGGTTTTTCTGGATCACGCCCATTGTGCTGCTGATCCCGTTTTTAACCGTAAAGCTGATCTTTGGGGTGCAGGAGAGGAAGAGCAGATGGGTGCTTTTGCTGCTTTTGTCGTGCATGCTTTTGCTGTCCGGCCGTTTCCTGTATCGTAACGGGATCCTGTGGGCCGACAACATCTATAAAATGCCGGAGGATCTGATGGCGGTTTCTAAGCTGATCCATGAGGATACGGAAGCGGAATATCCGAAGGTCTTCCTCGAATATGAATACAATATGCAGATGCGCCAGTATGATCCGAAGCTCCTTTTGACGATCGACAGAGAGGATTATCTTTACGCGGTGGGAAACCAGTTTACGGAGGAAATGCTTGAGGATCCGGCTCATCCGCAATATAAGCTGATCGCCGCGCTGATCAAAGATCAGAAGGTGGATATGTCTGATCTTCTGGCGGCTCTGGAGGAGACCCATACGGAGTATGTGGTGCTTGACAGGCAGAACCAGAGGATTCCCTGGCTTACGGAGGCAGGCCTTGAGACGGTGGGAGAAGCGGGGGATCATGTGGTATTGAAATACAGGCTGAAGGAACCCTATACCTTTGAGCTTGTGGATTATTCGGTGGTGTACTGATTGGAAGCGGAAAAGACCTTATTAACTGTATTTACGCCAACCTACAATCGGGCGGCGCTTTTGCCGCGGGTTTATGAAAGCCTGAAGCGCCAGACCAATAAACGTTTTGTCTGGCTGATCGTAGATGACGGCTCCACGGATGATACGAAGGAGACAGTACGGCGTTTCCGGGAGGAAGCGCCCTTTCCCGTCATTTATGAGTACGAGGAAAACGGCGGCAAAATGCGGGCCCATAACCGCGGGGTTTCCCTGACGGAAACCGAATGGTTCCTGTGCCTTGATTCCGATGACTGGCTGACGGAGGACGCGGTTTCCGTTATCTATGAAAGCTTTCGCGAAATGGGATCCGAGAAGATTCCCGGGCAGCCGGCGGGACTGACGGCCCATAAGGGGCAGGATAGCATAACGCCGTTATATAACACTGATTTTCCAACTGTTTCCTACAGCACCCTGTACGGGCTCTATTTAAAGGGCTTCCGGGGAGAAACGACCCTGGTATTTCGGACGGAGGTGCTCAGGCAGTTTCCGTTTCCGGAGATCCCGGGCGAAAAATATGTGCCCGAGGATTATATTTATGATAAAATAGACGGGGCGTATGTCCTGAAGGTCGTTCCGCGGGTCTTAACGATCTGCGAGGTTACGGAAAGCGGCTATACGGAATCCCTGAGAAAGCTCAAAAGGGAGAATCCGACGGGTTGGTTTCTTTATTATGAACAGCGCTTTAAGATCACGCCGCCGTCGCTTTTAAAGGTGAAATACGCAGGATATTATCTGGTCTATCGGAAAAGAGCGGGGAGGAAGCTGTCCTTCTTTTCTCTCTGGCTCCTTCCGGGATTGGGCGCCATGGCGGCATTGAAGTTCACGGGCAGGGAGTAAAAGGTGGAAAAAGAACTTCTGCAGAAAGCGCAGATGCGAAAAAGAATATACAGCTTTCTGATGGCGCTTCTGATCGTTGCCCTGGAAGGCGGGATCATGCTGTATACCTGGGTGGTATTTTACAATCATGAGCTGCCGAAGGCCTACTATTTCCGGGGTCATATCTTTATTTTTGTCGTCTATATGCTGATCCTTTTTCTGATCTCGATCATGTACGGCGGTCTGAAGATCGGCTCCTACCGGATGATCGAGCTGACTTTTTCCCAGGTTTTTTCGACCGTCGTCACGAATATCCTGTTTTACCTGATCATCTGTATGATCGCCTATCATTTTCCGACACCGCTGCCGGTGCTCTTTGTGACTATCCTGCAGAGCTTCTGCATCGGCGCCTGGGTTTATCTGGCTACGATGATCTACAGGCGGCTTTTCCCGCCTCTTGATATCCTGCTGCTCTACGGCGGCCGGAAAAAGGACCTTTTCGTGGAAAAGGTCAGGACGAGACGGCACCAGTTTGCCATTAACGCTTCGATCCGGGCGGAAGAGAAAGAGCTTTCCGAGATATTCCGGGAGATAGACCGTCATGAAGCGGTCATGATGTGGGATCTTCCGCTTACGCTTCGGAATACCCTGTTTAAATACTGCTATGAAAATGCCGTGGAAATCTATACGATGCCGAAGATCATGGATATCATCCTGATGGGCTCCAATACCCTGCATTTTTTCGATACACCGTTACTGCTCACGAAAAGCTCGCCCTTAGAGCTTGAGCAGCTGATCCTGAAACGGTTTTTTGATATCGTGTTTTCGCTGCTTCTCATTATCCTTTTATCTCCCATCATGCTGATCACGGCTCTCTGCATCAGGCTCTATGACAGGGGCCCGGTGCTTTACCGGCAGACGCGTGTGACCCGGGATAACCGGACTTTCCTGATCTGTAAATTCCGCAGCATGATCGTGGAAGCGGAAAAGGACGGTACCGCGAGACTCGCGACGAAGAATGATGCCCGGATCACGCCGGTGGGGCGGGTGATCCGAAAGATGCGCATCGACGAGCTGCCGCAGCTTTTTAACGTACTGTCCGGGGAAATGTCCTTTGTCGGCCCGCGCCCGGAACGGCCGGAGATCATCGAAACCTATCAGAAGGAAATGCCGGAATTTACCTATCGGACCAAGGTAAAGGCCGGGATCACGGGTTATGCGCAGGTATACGGGAAATATAATACCCTGCCCTATGATAAGCTCAAGCTGGATCTGTACTATATTGAGAATTTCTCGGTCTGGCTGGATCTGAAGCTGATCATTCTGACCGCGAAGATCCTCTTTACCTTTGAAAGTACCGAAGGGATCGAGGAGGGGAATATTACCGCCCTAAAGGAAACGAATCATGAATGAACTGGTCAGCGTCATCGTACCTGTCTATAACGCGGGGCGGGTTTTAAAGGAAACGATCTCTTCGGTCCTTAAACAATCATACCGGCCGCTTGAGCTGCTGTTAGTGAACGATGCTTCTACCGATGACAGCTATGATGCTGCGGCACCTTTCCTTGCAAGCGCCGATGACGCCGCGCGGATCCGGTGGATCGAGAATACCGGAAAGCACGGAGCATGCCATGCGAGAAACCTCGGAACGGAAAACGCGTCGGGGCGGTATATATGCTTCCTTGACGCGGATGATCTCTGGGATCCGGAAAAGTTAGAAAAGCAGACGGCTTTTATGGAACGCACCCATGCGGCGTTTTCCTTTACGGGCTATGAGTTTGCCGATGAAAACGGGAAGGGGCTGAAAAAGTTCGTAAGGGTACCGGATACGCTGATCTATGAGGAAGCCCTGAAAAATACCACGATCTTTACGAGCACGGTGATGTTCGATATGACGCTTTTAAATAAGCAGGAGATCCGAATGCCGCAGATCGAGAGCGAGGATACCGCAACCTGGTGGCGGATCTTAAAAAGCGGCGTAACGGCTTATGGCCTGGACGAATCGCTGACGCTCTACCGCCGCAGCCGGGGCACTCTTTCTTCCGATAAAAGAACGGCGGTAAGACGGATCTGGCGCCTTTACCGGGAGGCGGAGGGCCTTTCCGTGCTAAAAAGCGCGTACTGCTTTGTATTCTGGGCGGTGCGGGCCGTATTAAGGAGATTATAAATGAGCACAACGCATCTGCAGGTGCTTCTGTCAGCCATGAATCTGAAGGATGAATCTTACGTGGATTCGTTAAATATTACCTCTGACGCGGTGGTGGTAAACCAGTGCAAGGACAGTAAAGGACCGGAGGGGAGAGCAAGCGGGATGCTGAGCGTCGAGCGGATCCGCCGCCAAAACCTCCTTGGGGAGAAGCATGAGGTCACCTACATCGAATCCCTTGAGAAGGGGCTTTCCCGAAGCCGGAACATGGCAATGGATCAGGCTGTTTCGGATATCTGCATTTTCTGCGATAATGACGTCGAATACGTTCCCCTTTATGACAGCATCATCCAGAAAGCATTCGAGAAATATCAGGATGCGGACGTCATCGTGTTTTATATTAAGCGGAAGGAAAAACCGGTGCCCAATTTTCCACGGGAAAAAAGAATGGGATACCTTTCGGTGCTAAAGATCTTCTCTCCGGAAATCGCCTTCCGCAGAAAAAGCCTTGCGGAGATCCGTTTTGACCCTCGCTTCGGGGCAGGGGCAAAATACTGCATGGGAGAGGAAAACATCTTCCTGTATGAATGCCTGAAAAAGCATAAAAAGATCATCTATGTTCCCGTGCAGATCGCGTCGCTCAGAGAGGAGCCCTCGACCTGGTTTAAGGGCTATGATAAACAGTTCTTTATTTCCCGGGGGGCCGGCTACGCGGCGATGACAAAAAGCTTTTCTTTCCTTCTGATCCTGCAGTTTGCGCTTCGCAAGCAGAAGCTCTACGGCGGCGACATGAAGCTTTTTGACGCGGTCAGATATATGTTTATGGGGAAAAAGGAGTTTGACCGGGAGAGATACCGTTGAAAGTACTGATAGTGGGGGATCATAAGACCGGCAGCGGCCCTGCCGTTGTGACCGGGCGGTATATCGGCCTGCTCGGGGAAAAAGCCTTCTGCCTGAAAAGCAGCGCAAAGCCCCTTCGGGCGCTGGAGCTTTTCTGTAAGCTCCCGTTTGCTTCCGTGGTACTGTGCTCCGGTTATTCGGCTCAGAATATCTTAGCGGCAAAAGGTGCGCATGTCTTTCGAAAAAAATGCGCTTATCTCATGCACGGGTCGGTGGATCATGAGAATGAGATCAATCTCTGTCCGGATCCGAAGATGACCCGCGTGGAATATGAAACAATGCGTCATTGCGACAGGATATTTGCGGTTTCCGGCCGCTTTGCCGCATGGTTAGGAAAAAGGTATCCGGAGTTTTCCGATAAGATCGAGGCCCAGACAAACGGCATCGACCAAGCCGTGCCGGATGGGCAGGGCATCGCAAGAAAGCCCGGTATGCTGCTGACGGTGGGCGGCGGTATGCCGCGAAAGCGGATCAACCGTATCTGCGAAGCGGTTTCGAGCCTAAAAAAAAAGGAAGGCTTTCAGGACCTCTGCCTGACCGTGATCGGCGCCAAGGGAGCCTTCAGCGATGCCATAGACCGCTATGATTTTGTCAGGGATCTCGGTGTGGTGGACCAGACGGAGACAGCGCGTCTCTTCCGGGAGGCATCGCTTTTTATCCAGAACAGCTGCTTTGAAACCTTCGGACTGGCGCCCATGGAAGCGTTAGCCGCAGGTTGTGACCTGCTCTTATCGGAGGAGATCGGCGCGCTTGAATTGTTTGACGAAAAAAAGCTGCCCGCCGACTATCTGATCAAAGACTGCGAGAACAGTAAAGAGATCGCCGAAAAGATCGAAAAAGCGGCAGGAAGCGGCAACGCAGCCCTGTTTGGGGCGGCGCTTTACGGGGAGATAACATGGAAAGACCGGACGGATCAGCTCATGAAAAAATTAGAGAACCTGTCAATCTGATCGTTATGCTGATCATGCTGGCAGGCTATGCGCTTACCTTTATGGTCCCGAAATTCTACGGTGCGACGGACCGTTACGTAGGCGTCTTTGTTTTTGGGTGCCTCGCGTTTTTATTTTTAAATAACGTTGATATTTTATCTCTGCTGCAAAATTCCGGCAAAAGCCGCAGGGATTTTTTCCTGTTACTTGCGCTGCTTCTGCTGACGCTTATCAATCTTCTTTTGGTAAACTCCGGCCTTGGCGCGTTTTTCGTCACGGCGGATTTTATCCTGATCTTTTATACGGCGCCGTATATCCGCTTTTCAAAGCAAAGCATCCTGATCCTTTCCGCCGCTTTTTTTGCGGTTTTGATGATCTGGTTTTTTTTGGCTTATCCGAAGCTTTTTGCGGATTATGCCTTCTACGGCTATAATACCAATACCGGCGCGACCTTCACGATCTATACGCTGCTTACGGCCTTTCTCTTTACGATGCTGTTAGCCGAAAAATACAGGCTGGCAGAGCTTCTTATGACGATCCTGATGGTAAAGGGGCTGCAGCTTGCTCTCTGGCACCGGGCCAGAGGCGCCTTTATCATGCTGCTTGTTTTTATGCTGTTATGGTTTCTGGTCCCGAAAAAATGGTGGCGGAAAAAGTCTTTTTACTATGGTGTGTGGACAGCCGCGACCCTGGGCTCCCTATGCTTTGTCGCGCTCTATATTGCGGTCGGCGCTACCGGCGTAAACTTCAGGCTTCCTTTCTTTTATAAGGATATTTTTTCCGGACGGGATAAGATCTGGTATGAATTTTTTACGCTGTTCATTAAGAAACCGCTTACGGGGATCGGCACCAATGTGACGATCGAATCCTTTTTTGAATTCAACGTTCATAACGCGATGTATAATTTTCTGGTGATCGACGGGATCCTCGTATTCCTTGGGATCCTGTATCTGATCTTCCGCTTTGCGGCACACGCGTTTCAATACCTTACATCGCCGCTTTCTCTCTGTGCGCTGACGATCCTTCTTGCGGTATTTTTCGAGTCCTTTTTCGATGTGGATCTGATCTGGGCGGATTATTCGTTAAATCTGCTGTTTTTATGTGTGGTGATCTGTCATGGGGAAGTATAAATATCTGGCAAATCATATCGCGCTGTTTTCCGTCAGCAATTTCGTATCGAAAATACTGGTTTTTCTCTTAGTCCCCTTTTATACCAATATCCTTTCCACGGCCGACTACGGGATCGCGGACGTCATGCAGACAACGCTGCTTCTGCTTGTGCCGGCCCTTACGGTCAATATGGGAGAGGCGGCCCTGCGGTTTGGCATCGATCAGGAGAAAAAACGTGGGGAGATCCTTAGGATCGGCATGAAATACGTACTGCGGGCTACGCTCATTATATTGCTGCCCGCAGGCATTGCTTCGGTTTTTTTACCGCCGTATCTGATGCTTCTTTTTGCGCTGCTGTTCTTTACGAATTCGATCTATGAATTTATGATCCTGTATCTGCAGGGCTGCGAGCAGGTAAAGCTCGTGGTAGCCGGAAGCGTTTTTTCCACCATAGTCCTGATCGGCAGCAACCTTCTCTTTCTTCTGGTCTTTCGCATCGGACTCACGGGCTATCTTCTTTCCCAGATCCTTTCCTACGGATTTTCGCTTCTTTTGATGCTGTATCTGGGAAAGCGTTTTCTGCCGGAGATTTTTTCGCTGCGCTCCCTGCGGGGAAGCGGTCAGGCAGAGGAAAAGGCTTTTGAACAGGAGCTTCTTGCGTACGGAAAGCCGATGATATTGTATTCCACCGGCGCATGGGTCAATAACGCCGCGGACAGGTATTTTGTCCTGCTTCTCTGCGGCGCCGCGGCAAACGGCCTCTACGGTATTGCCTATAAGATCCCCTCCGTCCTGACGGTCTTTCAGCGGATATTTGCCCAGGCCTGGCAGATGTCGGCGACCAAAAGCCGGGACGAGGAAAAGAGCGAAGAATTCTACTCAGAGATGTACAATATATATCTCACATTTATGCTCCTTGGCTGTTCCTTCCTGATCCTGATCGTAAAGCCCCTTTCGCAGTTTATGTTCCGCAAGGACTTTTTTGAGGCATGGCGCTATGTGCCGCCTTTACTGATATCGGTGGTGTTTGGCGCGATGACCGGCTTTCTCGGGTCGATCTGCTTAGCCTATAAAGATTCGAAGGCCATGGGGATCGCCACCGGCATCGGCGCGGCGGTCAATGTGATCTTAAACGCCTGTCTGATCCCCGTTCTGTCAGCCATGGGAGCGGCCGTTGCAACGGCTGTTTCCTATGCGGTGATGTACGGCATGGCGTTTCTCTTCGCAGGGCGCTACGTCCGTCTGCAGGTAAAGCCGCTTCGGGATCTGCCGGCTTTTTTCCTGCTGCTTCTGCAGGCGGCGGCCATGCTGCTTTTTAAGGAGGGGGAGAGGCTTCCCGCTCTGTTATCCGGCGTCTGCTTTCTGCTTTTAGTCCTGTTATATTTCCCGTTTGTCAAGGAAATCCTTCAAAAGCTTCGGACCTCTCTTTTTCGCGGACGCGCTGATTGACGTGCCGAGGAAAGCATGCTAGAGTAGGCATATGGATTATTGCAGCGTATGCGGCATCAGCGAAAAGAGGCGGCGGATCGGGAATCTTTCACTGTTTGCCTGTATTTTTGTGTTAACAACCGCATATTTTCATTTTTACAGCTGGTACAGCCTGTTAGCGCCCTATGGGACGTTGACGGCCGCCGTATTCTTAACGGTCACATTTTTCTGCTATGTGGATCTGTCCTATGCCCTGCGGGATCCGGTATTCTATTTAATGATCTTTACGGATCTTTTGGCGCTTGTCCATCTGCTCCTTGTCCATTCCCACATGGGGGCCATCCTGACCGTTGCCGACTTTCTGCTGATCCTTTATCTGTCAAATAAGCTTATGCTTTCGCAGAAGGAGATCCTGGTATCGTCAGCGTATCTCGGCGTGTTCTTTCTTTACTGGACGATTGACGTAAAGGGGTATTTTAAGGGCTATAATACGAATTACGGGGGGCTTGTGCTGATCTCCGGATTCATTTTTCTGATCTTCTTCTGGGAGCTTATGATCAGCAGACACCGTAAGGGTCTCTACGTTATGCGGGTCGTTGAGATATTTCTGTTTGCGCTTGCTTTTAATATCATCGCGTGGTACCGTTCCCGCTGCGCGCTGATCGGCCTTGTCGTCTTTTTAGCTCTTATGCTTCTGCCGGCTTTTCTTTGGAAGAACAGGGTGCTTTACGGACTGCTTTCCTTTGGGGCAACCTTCGGGGCGGTGCTTTTTTCCCTGCTCTATGTCTTCCTCGGTAAAAATAAGGATGTTTTTACCGTACAGCTTTACTATAAGGATATCATTTCCGGCCGCGAAGCGGTCTGGTCGGAGCTCTGGCAGGCCTACCTCAGGCAGCCGTTTACCGGGATCGGCTCGGCCTATCAGATGCAGCTTGAGGAAATGAACGGTTTGTTCGAGGTGCATTCGGGTCTGCTTGACATTCTGATCGTACATGGCCTGATCGTTTTCCTCATTACCTGCACGTTTCTCGTTTTCCGTCTTTTTTTCATACGGGAACGCTGCGCCTCAGAACATATGGCAAAAACGGCGATGGCCGGCATTTTTGCGATGCTCTTTACCGCCTTTTTGGAAAATTATATCATCGTTGCCCCCTTTTGCCTGATGTTTCTTCTGCTGTTTGGGTATGCGGGAGCACAATCGCACAGGTGAAAAAAATTCCATCTGTGGGTTGCTCGTGTATGATCATATCTGCTTTGCTGCAAGCAGCATGCATATATGATCATACACGGCAACCGCACAGGTAAAAAAAAATTTGCCATCCTGATCTCTGGTGCGTATAAATAAACAGAAAGAGATAAACAGCATTAAAAAAAGGAGGAGTCATCATGATCTCTGACAGAAAAAAAGGATTTCAGGCCTTACATGACAGCGACCTTGAACAGGTAAGCGGCGGCGTTACGTCAAAGCATCCTAAATACAAGACTGTCAATAAGAAAACGAATAATACAAAGCTGATGAGTACGACCACGATAGCGGGAAATACAAATGTCAGCAGCCAGAATGAGCAGGAGCAGACCATGGGCTTTGAGTGCCCGAGCTGCCATGAGGTATTTCAGATCAATGTGCAGTTGCCATCCTGCAGATGTCCCAACTGCCAGGCCCTGATCACCATGGATGGTTGAGTATAACTGTTCATGCCGTATATGTCTGATAAAAAACAGTTTGCCAGAATCGGCAGTTCCTCGTATAATAGGAAAAGGGATGTTTTCCGTAGATCCCTTTTTCGCAGAAGCCTGAAAATGGTCGGAGGAATGGAAGGGAGAACAGAATGGAAAAAGTACTGAACAGGTTGTTTGATTTTCAAAAATTTGAGCAGAACAAAGCCTTGTCAGAAGTTATTGACTCGGTGACGGAACGCTATCAGAAAAAACCGCGGAGCGCAAAGATCATCCCTCTGTCTGACGAACTGCTGAATCTGGCAGTGGCGGGGACGGGTATGCAGCCGATCTGTGGGCTGGAGGACTTTTCGCCCGATGAGAAGGAAAATTAATTTTTCTTATGGAGACTGTTTCATTACAGGAGAAGATCTACAGGGATTATCATAATAAAGTATATGCCTACGCACTAAGTCATGTACGATCCAGAGAGGACGCGGAAGATATTGTCAGTGAAGTATTTCTGAAGGTCTATGAAAAGCTCGATACCTACGATGAATCGAAGGCGAGCATGTCTACCTGGATCTACCAGATGACAAAGAATAAGGTCATTGATTATTACAGACGATATCATGTGAGCGAGGAGCTTCCGGAGGAGATCGAGAGCTCCGATGAGATAGACAGTGGATTACTGAACGAAGAAACGCTTTCCGAACTGGCAGAGGCATTAAAACAACTCCCGCAGGAACTGCGGGATATTGTTGTACTCAGATATTATAAGGGCTATACGCTGCAGAAAACAGCTGAAATGATGTCGCTCTCCTATGGCGTGGTGAAGCTTCGCCATAAGGAGGCCCTGCAGCGGCTGCAAGCTAGCCTGAAGAGATGAAAAGAGACCTTCCGAAAGGGAGGTCTCTTTTCCGGTCGTGGAAATAGTCTGCAGAACGGTGATTAGTATATTCCCGTTCCTTGGCTACTTACCCGATTACAATTTTGCGTTTGCTGGGGCGTCCAAGACGTGGCATTACGGCAAGTTCATTGATTGCATCATAATACGCCTGTTCTGCCTTTTGGGCGGCTACCGCAGCTTTTGTTGAGGACGATAGAATATACACAGGGCAGAGGCATTGGGACCTTTTAAATGGCCGGGCATGGACAATTATAGCTGGCTGCTCGTATGTTTCACCGTATGCTTGATACGTGCTGATTCCTTCCTCACATTTTTCTATATGCATGAGGTTGAGATTTAACACA
>JAILQQ010000234.1 GCA_024698885.1 Lachnospiraceae bacterium
AAAGTCGTCTATGCTTTTATGAGTTCGCCGGAAAGAGCCAATCAATTAATAAATAACGCCCGTTTCACAAACAGGACCTTCGGCGGTTTTATTACCGGCAAGCTGTTCGATTCCCTGATCATCGGGATCATCACCTTTATCGCACTTTCCATCATGAGAATGCCCTATACGCTGCTGATCAGCTGTATTATCGGCGTGACGAATGTCATTCCGTTCTTCGGGCCGTTCCTTGGGGCCATTCCTTCGGCGTTTATCATTCTTTTGATCAGTCCGATGAAATGCCTTGTCTTTATCATTTACGTGATCATTCTGCAGCAGTTTGACGGAAATATCCTCGGTCCGAAGATCCTGGGCGATTCCACGGGGCTTCCGAGCTTTTGGGTGATATTTGCGATCACGCTTTTCGGCGGAATTTTCGGCGTAGTGGGAATGTTTATCGGCGTACCGATCTTTTCCGTGATCTACGCCGCTTTTCGGGCGAATCTGGAAAGCCGTCTCAAGCGGAAAAAAATGCCAAGCGATACCGAGTTCTATATCAATTCGGATTATTATCCGGCAGAGATTTCCGTTACCGACAAGCTGACCTCGCTGTCCGGCGAGCATCTGATCTTAAAAGACGGTACCGTCAGCGAACGGATCCAGGATAACCGAAGCCGCGTTAAGACACGTCCCAGAAAGGAAAAAAATAACGGATCGGCGTCCAAACAGACGCCGGAGAGCTGACCTGAAAAACTGCCTGAACTATTCGTTAAAGTTGTCTTTCGCGAATAGTTGCATATAGTCCCCTATCGACAATTTTATGCCTTTTGATCATCCCTCTAGAAGTCCAAGCTCATCATCAATAGCTCTTGATACGAACTGGTTTATTGTAATGCCTTCATTGGCAGCATATAATGCAATTTTCTTATGTTGCTCAGGTTTAATGCGGACATTAAAGGAACCCTTAAATTCACGTTCAGCATCTTTCCCAATCTGTTTGCAATAATCAAGATAATTGTCTATACAGTCATGCATTGATTGGGTAAGTTCTTTTACTGATTCTCCGTGAAAATTCAGGGAATCATTGATTCCAAGAACGTGACCGATAAAAATCTGATCTTCCTGATCAAATTCAACCTTTGCGTGATATCCGTTGTATTCCATCAGTGAACTTATCATTCTATCTCACCTATTTCCTTTAGAAACGCTATTACCATCTTTACATGGTACCTATAAAGTTCACTTCCAGGGTGTGGCCCATCAAACTGAAGGATACGCTTGGTCTCAACATGATAATAACCAATTCCGGATCCTCTTCCACCCTCGAACTTTTCGCAGCCGCACTGTTTCATTAGTACATCAAGTTCTCTTATGGTAAAGCTTGTTGGTGCTGGCTTTGATAATAGTTTTTCCAGTAATTTTGATTTCTTTGGCACAGTAATTCCTTTTGCAACTATTTTCTAGTTACAATATAGCGTCTTTCAGTCCAGCCGTCAATTGAATCAGCCTGAGTGGCCTTAAAAATATTTATCTAAATTGTCGTCATCATCGAGGTCATCATCTGATTCATCATCATCGAGGTCGTCGTCAGGTTCATCATCATCGTCTATATCGTCGTCATCTGGATCATCATCTAAATCATCATCTAAATCGTCGTCGTCCGGATCCTCGTCATCGGAAGTTTCCTCATCGATATCCTCGTCATCCTCATCGATATCCTCATCGTCCCCGAAGTCTTCATCTTCATCATCTTCATCATCCTCATCATTTTCATCCTCGTCGTAACCAAAGTCATCCTCGTCATCAAATTCTTCGTCCTCGAATTCTTCATCCTCCTCATATTCGTCCTCATCATCCTCAAAGTCGTCCTCGTCATCCTGATCAAATTCAAGCTTCTTCGGAACATGCTTCTTCGGCAAAGGCAGCGGGCTTTCAAGCGGCTCACCTTTTTTCGGTTTCGTTTCTCCGGTCTTATCCTCATCCTGCTTTTTCTTAGGTTTTTTGCTCTTTTCCTTTTCCGCCTCGGCCAGAGCTTTCTCCCGCTCCTTCAGGGCCTCCGCAAGCGCTTCCTGTTCCTCCTTTTTGATCTCCTCATAAAGCTCGTCATCCTCCCCGATAAAGACCAGAGCTCTTGCCCGCCTCATTAATTCTTCCTCTTCTTCCTCGGAAAGCTCCTCCTCTTCCTCCTCTTCGATTTCCTCCGACCAGATATCCATGCTTTCAAACTGTTCGGGATGATGGCCTTCGTACATATAGGCGATGCCGCCGCAGCCCAGAATGATCAGGAGCTCAAAGACATAATAACCGTTTGCGTCAACCATCGCCTTGAAAAAGGTAGTGAAGACCATGCCGATACACATGAGCATGAGCGGTACTGCTTTGGGATTTTTTGTCCGGAACATAAAAACCACGCAGCTGATGGAAAGGATCAGGGAAAACATATAGATCAGGTTCGTGGCCAGCTGCAGCCAGGAGGACTGGATCGCGGATATATTTGTGCCGTCATCCTTATAGAGGAAATAGTAATTATCGGTTATCGTCTGGTTCTGATTATCGATATTTTCCTGCAGTGCTTCAAAAAGCTCGGAGAACTCATAGCTTTCGCCGGTCTCCTGATCGGCGGTCACGTTAAAGCGCGAAAAAGAATAGGAAAAAACGTCCGAAACGGGAACGCCGAGATAATTTGCTTTCAGAACGATCAAAAGAATATAGACTGCAATGATCCCCACTGCGGAGCCGATGAAAAATCCCCAGTTATTTCTGATATAAAGGAGATAATGCAGAAACAGAAGAAGAAAGATAAAAATGATCGCAATGGGGTCGGTAAAGACCAAAAGCGCCGCGGCAATAACGAACATGATATCACAGAGGATATGCGGCACCGGATGGATGTAATGCTCCACGAGAACGATATGAAGGTAGAAATCAAGCGTGATCAGCAGGATCAGCGTAAAAAAAAGAACGGAGTTATAGGAATAAACGCCGTAGGCCTGGGAAGGGATCACGAGGGTTGCCGTGAACGCCATGAGCGAAATGACTCTTCCCCCGATAGCCTGCGCGATATGCGCCGCGAAAACGGCGATCAGAAGAACGATCGCGACGTTGACATAGACAACCACCTCCGGCAGCACGGAGGTGAAATCAAATACAATGGCAAGCAAAAAAGCATACGCGTAATCCGTCGGATTCTTTAAGAGCTTGGTCACGACGTCAAGGCTTCCGCTCAGACTGCCTTCGTCGATAAAGGAAGCCGCCCGGTAAAACAGCGTCTCCTCTACCGGCAGCGTAGACGTATACTGCAGCCTGAGATAGACAAAACCAAAGCCGATCCCAATCATTGCTAAGATCTGGAGGATCGCGTAACCGACGGAAGCCGAATTATTGGAGCTGATCGCAAAGAGCTTGGTGAGGAGCCTTGTTAAAACATATACCAAAACAAGGATCCCTCCAAATACCAGCATATAGAAGAATCCTTCGTTCTGGGCGATGATCTGATCATATATGGTAGAAAAAAGAATAAATACAAGAATGATCAGAGTCAATACGCCGATCAGTATTGTCGCTTTATTGCTCTTTTGCGGCATATAGCTCCTTCATTTTAATTCTTTATTCGTCCCAGTTATGGTATACGGCCTGTACGTCGTCGTCCTCATCCAGCAGATCTAACGTCCGCTGAATGCTTTTGATCGCATTTTCATCCGTCAGCTTGACATAGGTCTGCGGGATCATCGTGACCTCAGCGGAAAGCATGGGGATCTTCGCTTCCTCTATCGCCTTACGCACGTCCTCAAAGCTGTCCTCCGCCGTCAGGATCTCGAAGCTGTCCTCTTCCTCGGAAAAATCGTCCGCGCCGGCGTCCAGCGCAAGCATCATCAGTTCATCGGGATCGATATCGGTCTCTTCCTTATCGATAATGATCTGCCCCTTCTTGTCAAACATAAAGGAAACACAGCCCGGCGCGCCGATATTGCCGTTCCCCTTCGTAAAAGCCGAGCGGACGTTTGCCGCCGTCCGGTTTTTATTATCTGTCAGCGCATCCACGATAATGGCGATGCCGTTAGGCCCGTAGCCCTCGTAGGTAGCGTATTCGTAATTCACGTTGCCGGCGTCTCCCGCGGCCTTCTTGATCCCGCGCTCGATCGTATCGTTGGGCATATTATTGGCCTTGGCCTTGGCAATGACCGCCTGCAGCTTATAGTTATTATTCGGATCCGGTCCGCCCTCCTTCACGGCCACCGCCAGCTCTCTGCCGATGATCGTAAAGATCTTACCCTTCGCCGCATCGTTTTTTTCCTTCTTATGTTTGATATTGGCAAATTTTGAATGACCTGACATAAATACCTCCAACCTTTCTGTAATGCATTTCTATTTGTTAAAAGTTTAACATTTTTTCCCGTTTTCCACAAGTCTGCACTGCGCCGATTTGCGCTGCAAATCGTGCGCCATCATATATAAACCCGCGGAACCCTTCCGGAAATATCGCAGACCAGCTCGTAATTGAAGCGTCCGGACAGCGCTCCGAGCTCCTCGGCGGTAATCCTTTCATTTCCCTGCCTTCCCATCAGGACTACCTCATCGTACAGCGAAGCCTCCGGAATATCCGTGACGTCCGCCATAAACTGATCCATACAGACACGGCCGAGGATCGGCGCCCGTTTCCCGCGGATCAGCACCTCCCCTTTTCCGGAAAGCATGCGGGGATAGCCGTCTCCGTACCCGACGGGGATCGTGGCGACTCTTGTTTTCTTTGTCGTCACAAACGTGCCGCCGTAGCTGATCGGAGCACCAGGGAGCAGCTCCTTGATATAGACGATGCTGCTTTTTAGCGACATTAACGGTTCTAACGAAATCTTCTCCTCTCCCACCGCGTCCGAAGGATAGAGTCCGTAGAGGATGATCCCGGCCCTTGATAACGACAGGCTCGTATCCGGCATCGTCGCGATGGCGGCGGAATTTGCGCAGTGCCGTATGGGAATGGAGATCCCTTCTTTTAATAGCTTGTCGCAGAAATCCGTAAAGCGCTGAAACTGCAGATAAGCAAACGCCTGATCCGTTTCATCCGCGCGGGAAAAATGCGTAAAAATCCCTTCTATGCTGATATGGGAAAGCGCCGCGATCGAACGGGCGATCGAAAGACCTTCCTCATCACAGGAAAGGCCGATCCTTCCCATACCGGTATCCACCTTCAGATGGATATTTGCCTTCCGTGCAAGTTTTTCGGCGGTCTTATTCAGCTCCTCTGCCGCGGCAAGCGTAAAGACCGCAGGACGGACCTCAGCCCGGATCAGGGCTTCATGATCCTCGGGAAACGTATATCCTAAGATCAGGATGGGCTTTTTCAGACCGGCTTCCCGCAGAGCAAGCGCTTCTTCTGCCGTGGCGACGGCGTAGCCGAAGGTAAAGGAAAGCGGTTCCAGCTCCTTTGCGAGTCTCTCTGCGCCATGACCGTAGGCGTTTGTCTTGATCACGGCAAGAAGCTTCGTCTCCGGCCGGCATTTCTTCTGTATTTCCGCAATATTATGGTGAAAGGCAGATAAGGATATCTCCGCCCGTACTCTCTCTTTGCTCATTTTCTCTTATTCCAAACAGTATTTCAGATACTTTATGACATCGCTAGCCAAAAGCCCGCTCTTTCCGGTCTCCTCGATCGCCCGGTCCGCCGCGTAGCCATGGATATAAGCCCCCAGTGCCGCGGCATGAAAAGCGCCGGTTCCCTGGGCTAAAAGCCCCAGAATGATCCCGAACAACGTATCGCCCATGCCTGCGCTTGCCATCCCGTTGTTCCCGGTCAGGTTCAGCCGGTAGCCGAAATCCGGCTTCGTGATCACGGTACGGGCATCCTTCAGCACGCAGACCAGATGAAAACGTTCGGCCACGTTCTTTGCGACATGGACAAAATCATCGATCACGAGGCTCCTGTCCACCTCCAGAAACCTTGCCAGCTCTCCGATATGCGGCGTAATGATAATATCCCTGGTTTCGTTGCCGGTCAGATAGTCTTCATGATCCTTAAGCAGAGCGATGGCATCGGCGTCCGCCAAAAGAGGCTTGCTACACTCTGTCAGAACTAACGAAAGCATCTCTTTCGCAGCCTCTGAAAATCCGATGCCGGGACCGATCCCGATCACATCGGCCCACGCAAGCGCCGCCAGAAAACGGGCCTTATCAAAGCTACTCCCACCGTCCTTTTCCTTATCGTCAGAATAGGTATCTACCATCGCCTCCGGCAGATGGCCGAGGATCATATCGCGGTTTGCCCGGTGGGTAAAGACGCGCACCATGCCGGCGCCGGTCATAAAACAGGCCTTCGCGGCTAACAGCGCGCACCCGCCGATCCCTTCGGAGCCGGCAATGATCAGTGCCTTGCCGTAGGTTCCCTTATGGGAATCGGGCTTTCGTTTGACCGCCGGCAGCACGGCGTCAGTGAGTACCATGCATTCGGGCCTTATCCTTCCGGCAATATGCTTTGCGATCCCGATATCGGCGCAGATGACCCTGCCGGCATATTTCGTGCCCGGATACAGCACATGCCCTAACTTCCGATAGGCAAAGGTCACGGTCAGATCGGCCCGGATCGCAGCTCCCATGACCTTTCCGGTATCGGCGGCAATGCCGGAGGGGATATCTACGGAGATCACCCGGACGCCCTCCGGACGAAGCTCCTTATTCACAAAATTAACGATCCCGCAGGTCTTCTCATCCAGAGGCCTGTTCAGACCGATACCAAACAGCGCATCCACGACAGCTGTGACATATTCGGTACATTTATTGATATCGCTTTCCACGGGGATCTGGTAGTTGTCGCAGATCTCCTTCTGCGCGCGGGTATCCTTTGTCATCGTGGAAAAATCGGGTTTTCCATGATAAAAAATATGGCTGTGGTAACCGCGCTCCCTGAGGATCCTTGCGATCGCGAACCCGTCGCCGCCGTTATTGCCGCTGCCGCAGAGCACCAGCACATCGGAAAGGTCATATTCCGCCTGCTCCATGGCATCCACCACGGCAAGCGCGGCACGTTCCATTAAGACAAGCGACGGCACGCCGACATACTCTATGGTCTCCCGGTCGAAGCGGCTCATTTCGGCCGCGGTCAGTATTCGTTCAAAGCTGCTCTGTTTATCCATTATTCTCTTTTTTTATCACAGGCTCATAGCGCATATCAAAAAGCTCCACTACCTCCGGACCGAAAATATCATGCATAAAGGAGTAAAGCTCCGCGTTATAGAATTCCTTCTCCTGCTTGGTGATCAGATTTTTCTTAAGCTCGATCCTAATATGATGGATCCAGTCGGCGATCTCCTCGATCTCATCGGTATTGGCGGCCAGCTTTTCATAACAGAGATCCATGGTCTTGATCATCAGTTCCCTGTTCACCTGATTGATCATGTGGGGAAGCTCTAGCAGCTCATCATCGTAAGCCGCCATCTTGTCATTGGCTTCGTCGATCAGACGCTTATTCTCCGCGATCTTTCGCTCTGCTTCCTCTCTCTCCGACTGACTTTCCTCTCCGCTGTCCATATTCGCGACGATATCATTCATCAGATCGGATTTGATCTTTTTCAGTCCCTTGAGATCCGTATTGATCTTTCCCTGCCGTTTTAAAAGAGCCGTCAGTTCCCCTTCGAGCTTTACGATCTCATCGGTAGTGCCGGTCTTTTTGAAAAGCTTATGCCATTTATTATCCAGAACCAGCACGGGAATCTTTTTCTCTTTGATCGCTTCCCGGAACTTTTCTTCCGAATAGGCCATGCTTATTCCTCCCTTTCATTGATCTGATAGGAAAGATTCAACAGACTGTCATACAAATGAACGTTAACCGTCACGACATCCTTCGGCACGTTCAGATCCGTATGGGCGAAATTCCAGATGCCCCGGATGCCGTATTTCACCAAAAGCTCAGCGATGCCGACCGCTTCCGATTTCGGCACGGTAAGCACCGCGATATCGATATCATTATCCCGGATAAAGCTCTGCAGCTCCTCCATCGGAAGAACCGGGATATTCCGGATCAGAAGCCCCTGCTTTTTCGGGTCGATATCAAAAATGCCCCTGATGTTAAAGCCCCTTGTTTCAAAGGTCACATAGTTAACGAGCGCCTGTCCGAGATTACCGGCGCCGATCAGGATCAGGCGGTGCTTCTTGTCAAGGCCCAGTATTTTACTGATCTCCGTATACAGGAAGTTTACGTTATAGCCATACCCCTGCTGGCCGAAGCCGCCGAAATGGTTCAGATCCTGGCGGATCTGGGAGGCGGTGACCTGCATCAGGACCGAAAGATCCTGCGAGGAGATCCGCTCGACATGATTGTCCCTTAAATCACCCAGATACCGGAAATATCGGGGCAGCCTCTCAATGACCGCGCGGGGTATCCCTTTTCCATCCATCATGCATAACCCTTAGATATAGTTTTCCAGTGTTTTCCGGACGGCCTTGATGAAATCGAGACTGTTTAACGTAACGGTCTCTTCCATCGTCGTGATCAGCGTCAGATCCTTTGTCATGAATCCGTGCTCGATGGTTTCGATCGTAGACTGCTCCAGTTTATTCGCGAATTTAATGAGCGTCGGGATCTCGTCAAGCTCTCCGCGCTTACGGAGCGCTCCGGTCCAGGCAAAGATCGTCGCCACCGAATTCGTGGAGGTCTCCTCTCCCTTTAAATGCTTGTAATAATGCCGCTGTACCGTTCCGTGCGCCGCTTCGTATTCGTAGACGCCGCTTGGCGATACGAGGACAGAAGTCATCATCGCCAAAGACCCGAAGGCCGATGAGATCATATCGCTCATCACATCGCCGTCGTAGTTCTTGCAGGCCCAGATCATGCCGCCCTTTGACTTCATGATCCTTGCCACGATATCATCGATCAGGGAATAAAAGTATTCGATGCCGGCGTCCTCAAAGCGGGCACGATATTCCTTGTCGTAGATCTCCTGGAAGATATCCTTGAAATGATGATCATATTTCTTCGAGATCGTGTCCTTGGCGCCAAACCAGAGATCCTGCTTCTGATCCAGAGCGTAATTAAAGCAGCTTCTCGCAAAGCTTTCGATCGAAGACGTTACGTTATGGATCCCCTGGATAATACCGCCGCCCTCTTTGAATTCATGAATGAGCTCCCTCGTTTCGTTTCCGTTCTGATCCGTCACGACAAGCTCTGCCTTTGCGGGCCCTTCGACCTTAAGCTCGGTATTCGCGTAAATATCACCGTAGGCGTGCCTTGCGATCGTAATGGGCTTCTTCCAGTTCCTGACGCAGGGCTCGATCCCCCGGACAATAATAGGTGTACGAAAAACGGTACCGTTTAAGATGGACCGGATCGTCCCGTTGGGGCTTTTCCACATCTGCTTCAGATCATATTCCTCGACCCTGGCCGCGTTCGGCGTGATCGTCGCGCACTTTACGGCAACCCCGTATTTCTCGGTCGCGTGCGCCGAATCGATCGTTACCTGATCATCGGTGTCGTTGCGGTGCTTTAACCCGAGATCATAGTATTCGGTCTTCAGGTCGATAAAAGGAAGCAGAAGCTCTTCCTTGATCATGCCCCATAGGACGCGCGTCATTTCATCGCCGTCCATCTCCACTAAAGGTGTCTTCATTGTGATTTTTTCCATAATATATTCTCCTCGTCAATTCACTTTTTGATCAGTATGCCCAGATCCTGACAGGCCATTTTGATCATGCCGTCAAGTTCTTCGTTGGTCATTACCGTAACCCGTCCGCTTTCGTATTCGGCGTCCACCTCGTCCTTGATACGCTTTACGAGAGGCGACTGTTTATCGACCTGCTCCTTCTCCGAAAGCTTATAGAAGGTATTGATCCAGTGCGCGATCCCCGCAAGCCCCGAGGTATTGGAAACCGCGCAGAGCACCGGCCGCTTTAAGAATTTCTCGGTATCAAAGATATTATAGATCTCCTCATTCTTTAACAGGCCGTCCGCGTGGATCCCGGCTCTCGTTACATTGAAGTTCTCCCCGACAAAGGGCGTCCGCGGCGGAATATGATAACCGATCTCCTTTTCATAATATTCCGCAAGGTCCGTGATCACGGTGGTATCTATCCCGTTTAAGGAACCTTTTAACTGCGCATATTCAAAGATCATGGCTTCAAGCGGCGTATTGCCGGTCCGCTCTCCTATCCCAAATAAAGACGTATTGACGCTTGCGCAGCCATAGAGCCAGGCCGTCGTCGAATTCGAAACCGCCTTATAGAAATCATTATGGCCGTGCCACTCAAGCAGATGCGAAGGAACGCCGGCATGCTTGAGCAGTGAATAGATAATGCCCTGGACGCTTCGCGGGATCACCGCGCCCGGATAGTTGACGCCGTAGCCCATGGTGTCGCAGGCCCTGACCTTGATTGGGATCTTATACTCCTCCATCAGCTTCATGAGCTCCACGCAGAAGGGTATCACATAACCGTGGGTATCCGCTCTCGTGATATCCTCGAGATGACAGCGGGGAGAAATGCCGGTTTCCAGGCACTCCCTGACAATGCTCAGATAATGATCCATCGCCTGGCGGCGGCTCATCTTCAACTTATAGAAAATATGATAATCGGAGCAGGAAACAAGGATTCCCGTTTCCTTCATGCCGATCTCCTTGACGAGCTTAAAATCCTCCTTTGAGGCCCGGATCCAGCTGGTGATCTCCGGAAACTGATAGCCCCGCTCCATGCATTTATAGACAGCGTCCCTGTCCTTTTTACTGTACAGGAAAAATTCACTCGCCCGGATCACGCCGTTTGGCCCGCCGAGCTTATGCAGATAATCGTAGATCGTAACGATCTGCTCGGTGGTATACGGCGCCCGGGACTGCTGGCCGTCCCGAAAGGTCGTATCCGTGATCCAGATTTCCTTTGGCATATTATGGGGTACGATACGATCGTTGAAGGCGATCTTCGGAATTTCGTCATAGGGGAAAAGATTACGGAAAACATTCGGCGTCTCAACATCCGCCAGATGATAAATGGGCTCCTCTAATTCCAGGAGATTATTGGAGGGATTCAGCTTTACCTCTCTGTATTCATTTTTCATGGGATTTGCCTTTCACTTTGTTTTTATCTTTATAGAGAAAAAGGATTCCTGCCAGGCATAAAAGGATCACGATCACAAACCATTTGACCTCCAGACCGCCCGCCACCTGCTTGTGGAGCGTCTGCAGGACGCCTGTTGTCACCGTATTGCCGGAAAGAAGATCCACATTCGTGACGTTCAGTATACTGAGCCCGCTAAGCCCCTCCTCTTCCGGCGCGGCAGGAGCTTCCTGCCGTTCCACATAGAAAAGCGCAAAGGGCGAAAGATGGCTGGCCACAAAACGCACACATGGTATATTATCCACCATGATCTCCGATACTGCAAGAGGCTCATAAACATTATTGTCATTTAAAGCAGCCGCCTTCAGATTGGTCCGTCCGTTCAGCGCTTCGGGAACCGGTAAACAGATCTCAAGCTTCCCCGTTCCGAGCTTTGTGATCGGAATATTGCCGGCCATGGTCCTGAGGCTTATCTTAAACGGAACGATGGACTCGGCATAGACCCCGTACTCCTGCCGGATCGCATCCTCAAAGATATTCTGGTAATAATCGTCGCTGTTTACGCTTAAGACAAGAGTCTCCTGGTTTCCGGGGATCACGGCGGAGGCTGCCTGCGCTGAGGGGAAGAGCTCAGAGTCGCAGATCACCCTTATCGCGTTCTGATCCGTGGTCTCAACCGGCGCCGTACTCTTTGGCACTGCGGCAAGCAGCGTTTTTAACGCGTCGCTCCCGTTTCCGGCGATCCGTATATCCGTGACCGGCTTACCGAGCCAGGCAGGCACGCCGTTATAATAATACTGTTCCGAATAAGCGTCAAAGGCATGATCCGAAACCGCGTTCATCACATAGCTTCTCGTCCCGGCATCGACATGGGGATCGATCGTGATCACGCCGTTTGCGTCGGGCTCGGAAAGCACGGTTTCAAGCTCCAAAAAACCCGGATCGGTGGAAGGATCGGTGATCTTATAGACCTGCCCGCGAAAACCCAGGGAGTCCGGCGAAAGTACGGAACCGCTCCGGTAAACGTCTGCGTTTTCTGAAACAATCGCATTGTCCACGCCATAAAAGGCCGGCGTCCGAAGCTCCAATGCCGAAAGCCGTGAGGCCGTGGATTTGCTGACCGAAGCCGGGATCGTATTGCCGAGGAAGACCACGTCCCGCATGGGGCTCGTGCCGGTATTATCAAAGGCACCGATGCCGATGGCGGCGACAGAGATCGGAATGATGACCTCGCTCAGGCCTGTATTCATAAAGGCGCGGTCCTCGATGATCGAAAGATTTTCGGGAAGGTTTACGGTCTTTAACTTCTTGCAGCCGTTAAAAGCGTCCTCTCCGATCTTTACAAGGGAAGACGGAAGACTTACGCCGGTAATGCTCGTATTGCCGAAAAAGCATTGGGCGCCGACCGTCTTGATCCCCTCCGGGATCGTGATATTGCCGCCGTCGCCCTTATAGGCAAGCAGGATCCCGTCTCCCACCACCAGATAATTGCCGCGGTTCGGATCGGTCCGCCAGCTTTCCAGCCATGCCGTCCCGTCAAAGGCACCGGAGTCGATGCTGTGCACGCTTTCGGGGATCGAAAGTTCGGAAAGATCCTGGCACTGATAGAACGCGGCATATCCGATATCCGTCACGCTTTCGGGGATCGCAAAGGAGGTCAGATTGGTTTTGGCAAAGGCAAAATCTCCGATCGTCGCGACTGTATTCGGAAGACTCACGTCGGTGATCAGATCATTTTTATAAAACGCGCGGTTGCCGATCCGGCTTGTCCCCTCCGGAACCTCCACGACACTGTCGCTCCCCCGGTAATCGGAATAGATCCCGTTTATCAGCTCATAATCGCCCTTAGGCGGGATCGGGATACTGTCCGCGTCGCTTTCGGAAACGTCATCCTCGGTTTCCGCTGCTTCCGGCGTAAGCCCCTTAACCGGCGCATTCCTTGAAAGCATCACAAGCGCGTTCCCGCCGACGATCTTTGTATAGCCGTAGTCGGCATTACTCGGATACGGGCCCGCGGTCGTCGTGGGGCCCCGATCCAAAAGTGCCTCATCTCCGTGATAAACCGCCGTTCCGTCATCCTCGCGCTCCAAAACATTACCGGAAACCGTATTATCGGATACGGAAGGCGCAGGCGGCATAACCTCTGCACTCTGTACGGCACCGCCCTCGAAGTCAAGGGCAACGCTCTTGCTGCTCGCAAAAGCATTGACATCAATATACCCGACGGAATAAGGGATCACCATGTTTCGCAGGCTGTTGCAGTCGGCAAAGCTGAAGGCCATGAGCGACTCGACGCCGTTTGGCAGCACGACATTCGTCAGCCCCGCACAGTTTGCGAAGGCATATTCCGGTATGGTTTTGACTTTGGGGGAGATTGAGATATCGGTCAGATTATTGGCGCCCCAGAAGGCGTATTCTCCGATCTTTTCGACGTTAGAAGGCATGGTAAAGCTGGTATGGGGCCGTCCGGCCAGATACTGCACCAGCATTTTCCCGTCCTTTGTATAGATCACGCCGTCGGAACAGACATAATCCAGGTTATCCGGCGAGATCGCTACCGAAGAAAGGGAATTACAGCCCGCAAAGACGCCGGAACCAAGACTCTTTGTCTTTGCGGGAATATTGACCGTCTTGAGCCTGCCGCAGCCGGAAAAGGCACTGGAATCAATGGCCTTTATACCGGACGGCAGACTGACCGACTCGAGGTTGATACAGTTTTCAAAAGCCGAATACCCGATCTTTTTGACGGAATCCGGGATCGTGACGCTGACAAGGCTTATGCAGCCTGTGAAAGCATCCTTCCCGATCTCCGTCACCGTATTCGGCAGTGTCACATGCTCCGCGTTCCCCAGATATTTCACGATAACGGAGCCGTCCATCTCGAAATCACCCCGCACCGTCGAAGCGTAGGATTCGGGAGACGGCAGAACGATCAGTATGAGCGCCGTCACGCAAAGCAGTGCGGCAATGACTTTTCGGATGATCTTTTTCATAGGGATTCCATCGTAACGTTGTCAATCATTGTTGCAAGGTTTGAGTCGATGATTCCACTCCACTCTCCTTCCGTTGTTCTTTCAAAGATCAATCCCTCATGGAGATGCTCCGGCTCATAATCGTAGATTTCATCGTCCGTTTTAACAGCCGTAACAATTCCCGAAATAATATTAGGCCCATCCATTTCGGCTTCTTTTAGGGCAACCCATCTTTCGGGATATTTTTGTGTGATTTCATTCCATGTCATGCGTTTATCCATTAGAGCTTCTCCTTAAAAACATATATCACGCCGTTGCGACGCGCTCGCCCTTGTCGCGCTTTAAGAACAGGAAAATACTCGCCGCCATCAGGCCGATCACGAGGAACCACTTCGGATGGATCATATCTCCGGTCTTGGGCGTTGTATCCATCATGGAGGGATCGCCGAGATTCGCAATATCCACATAGACCACGTAGGGCGATAAATGGGTGCAGGTATAGTTCATGCAGGGTACGCCGTTGATCACGGTAAATCGCGGATCGATCTTCTGCAGGGTTCCGTTCTCCGTGCAGGCCACCTTCGCGTTACCGCCATAGATCGCCAGATCGTCCGGGATCGGCATCGTCACGCTGACGCTGGTCCCCTCCGGAATAGGACTGATCTTATTTGTGCCGGTGCTGTCATAGAGACTGATATCAAAAGGCAGATACCGGATATTATTCAGATCCCCGAATTCATTGGTCAGCGCCTGCGCCGCCATGCGGTTCGCCTCATCGGTCTCGGTGATCTTCAGCACATAGCTGTCCGAACTGCCGTTCACGGTAGCGCTCATTTTCCCGACATCGGAGATACCGGGCGTTGTTGATATCACATTCGTATTGCCGTTCGCTTTCGTTCCGCCGCCCGTCGTTCCGGTTCCCGTCACTGTTCCGGCATAGCCCGCCGGCGCATAGCCGGAAACCGCCCCGCTGACCACCACCGGCACCGTCGAGGAATTCACGTTCGACGAACTATGGGAGCTGCTGCTGCTCTTGCTGGAACTAGAACTCGAATTTGGTTTACTCGAACTAGAGCTGGAACTACTGCCACTCGAACTAGGCGTTGTTGTCGGCGTTGCCGTTGGCGTCGGTGTCGGAGTGGTTGTAGGCGTAGGCGCTGGCGTACCAGTGGGATTTACCTTCATCTGTGCATACAAAGAGATTGATTTTTCCTTCAGTGGAAACGGAAAATTATAAGGAATCCATCTATCAAGATTCGGATTCGAATTCAAGGTTTTCACGCTGTCAGGAATATCATCATCTGTTGCGTTTACGATCCACTGTGTCGGATCTACAGTCGGATTTCGTTCGATTTCACCGATCAGTATCACCTGGTTGTTATAAAAACGTACCGTATAGATATCGGCATCGCTGTAGTAGGAAGCGATCA
>JAILQQ010000183.1 GCA_024698885.1 Lachnospiraceae bacterium
TCAGATAAACCTCTTCCGTATCGAGATAATCCGCGTTCGTATTGAACTTGGCAATATCGATCCAGTTCTGGGACAGACAGTAATTCAGGTAATCCCGGATGGAGATTGTTTCATCCACCGCCCAGGCGATATAGGTCGGATCCTCCCTGTTGACGGCCGAGGAAAGGATCACGCCGGTATTCTGTGACATCAGCCGCTGGATGATATAGCTTTCATAAACCTGATATTCCTGCGGAAGCTCCCGGTAGGGGGTATGGGTCTCGGTAAATTCCGTATAGAGCGTAGCCAGTACCTCCGACAGCTTCTGCTCAAAGGCAGCATAGGTCGCCTGCTCATAGGGATGGGCGTTTTCGTCTGAAAAACGGCTGATATCAATAACATTGTTATTGAACAACGCGTAATATACATCGTCGATGGGGATCATCATCAGGGAGGACTTTACGACGGAATTATCATATTCCTTCACGTTTAAGATCTTTGAAACGAGGATACCCGCTAACTTCTGTTCGATCAGATTATAGATCGAGCGCTGCAGCTCCGCGTCAATGGAAAGATAGACATTATTCCCGGCCTCCGGATCGACATGCTCGGAGGTTTCAAGGATCTTTCCCATATTGTCCGTGAATACCACATCCTTGCCGTTAACGCCCTGCAGATCCTCCTCCATGGCTTTTTCCACGCCGGCCTTTCCGACGATATCGGTCATGGTATAGCTGTGGGAGGAATCCTGCAGCTCATACAGATCCTCCGTGGAGGCGCTGCCCACATAGCCGAGGATATGCGCCATGCATTCCGAGTCGTTGTAGCGCCTTAACAGTTTTTCTGCCACGTCAACGCCCTGCAGCCTGTATTTGTTCTCAAGGATGGCGGCGACCGTTTCGTCCGACACATCCTCGGCGATCACCGTGGAAAGGTATTTCTGGTAGCTGTTGGTGCTTAAGGCATAGCGTACGGTCAGGATCTTTAAGATCTGTTCTCTTGAATATCCCTCCATGGGGCGGAACGAGCGTTCTCCGTTCTCATTTTCCTCATAGCGGCCGATGCCGTAGTTTTTGGACTCGCACAGATACCGGACGACGGCAAGGGGCGTCGCGTTTCGTTCCTCATTCGTCAGCTCGTCGGTAGTCTTGTAACCGTAGATATCCGCTAAAAACCGTAAGAGCTTCGCATCGGAAACCGTAAACATATACTCTCCATTGTCCCGGAGAATGATATTGAAATTGCTGATGACATTGTCGCCGTGCGCTTCCACGATATCGATGGTCTCAAGGATCGTTTCATTCAGGTCCCGGTTCTTGGTGGAGGAGGATTCATAATTATCCTCAATCGTCACGGAATAGGCCAGCTCATTATAGGCAAGGAGCTTTCCGTTCCGGTCGAAGATCTTTCCCCTGGCACTGTTTAACGTGATCTCCTTCTTGATCTTCAGCGTAAAATTGTTCAGATATTTGGCCCCGTCGATGATCTGTAGCGCAAAAAGCCTGCGGACCAGTACGAAAAACAGGACAAAAATGACCAACAGCAGGATAAAGAGACGTGATACGACTGTATTTTTTAAAAATTCTCTGATATCATTCAGCAATTTCAGTTACTCCAGCTTTTCATTCACGAAAAGGATCCCCCGGTACAGCACGATCGTTGCCACAATGGTGTAAACGATCTCCGGAAGGATAATGTGTACGATATAATACCCAAAATGCATCCTGCCCCGCAGCATAAACAGGAAAATATAGCAGATAAAGCAATATACCGCTTCACTGGCCGAGATCAGAAACATCGGGAGCTTCACATCCTCCGGATAGAACATGGTCTTGAATATGCCGTTCACATAGCCGATGACCGTATAGGCCAGCGCGTAAAATCCAAGTATGGAACCAAAGAAGATATCCACCAAAATGCCGCAGAGAAAGCCCACGAACATACCCTCGTTCCGTCCCCGCATGATCCCGAAGGACGAGGTGACGATGATCAGAAGATTCGGAACGATCCCGCCGAGGGAGATCAGGCGGAATACGGTCGTCTGCAGGATAAAGGCGGCTATGATGATCAGGATCTCAATCAGAATTCTTTTCATGCGCCTCTTCCCTGACCTGTTTTTTCTCGAGCACCACTAGCACCGTGCTCAGATGCTTGAAATCCACCACCGGCGTCAGAAACCCCGATTTTGTCAGATTGTTGGAGTCATGCCTGATCTCAGTGATATAGCCGACCGTAATGTTCGGCAGATACTTGTCCGAAATAGTGGAGGTGACGATCTGATCCCCCTGCACCACCTTGTCCTCACTGTCCACTAACTGGCTGAAGCGGATATAGCCATCTTTCATAAGCTCCAGATCACCGGAAACGATCAGATGGTCAGAGGTCGACATGACCATGCCGGACAGATTCGCCTGATCATCTATGATCGCCTGCACGGTAGCCCAGACAGGCCCAACCTCCGTCACGATCCCCACCAGTCCGGAGCCGGCCATCACGTTCATATCCGGTTCAATCCCGTCCCGGCTCCCCTTGTCGATCACAAAGGTGGAGAACCAGTTGCCGGCATCCTTGCTGATCACCCTGGCCCCGATCACGGGATAATCGGAATACTGCTCATTCAACTTGAAAAGCTGCCTGAGCTCAGACAGCTCGTACTTGTCGCTCTGCAGCTCGTTGACGGAAAGCTGCAGCTTTGTGACCTCATCCTTTAACTGCTTGTTCTCTTCCGCAAGCTCGGTCATGGTCTTCATATCATCCGACCGGTTCCTGAGCCACTCTCCTGCCTTTCCGATCCCTTTCTGCACGGGAACGATCACATAGCCCGCCACGAGATTCAGCGGTCCCGAGGCGATATCCGTCGCAAAGGAAAGGATCATCATGCCGATGCAGAGGATGGTCAGGAAAAGCAGCACATATTTACTTTGGATCGAAATCTTGTTTCTTCTGTTTCCGGGCATAATCCAAATTTAATAATCAACACCGCCAAAGCTTGAGGAAACGACAAAGCGGTAGTTTTCATTGTTGATGATCTGCGAAAGGCCGTAAGCCACAGACCCTTCGCCGTTTGAGGAAAAGTTCACCTTTAAGCCGGTGTTTCTGGCGATCAGCTCGTGCAGATTCCCGATAGAGGCCGAGCCGCCGGTCAGAAAGATCCCCTTCTTGTAAATATCGGCCGCAAGCTCGGGAGGCGTCCGTTCCAGGATAACCCGGACATGGTCGATGATCGTATCGAAATGCTCGCTCATCGCCTTCTCGATCAGGTCCGTCGGGATATTCCGTTCCACCGGCAGTCCCGTTACGATATCCCTTCCGTAGACCACGGCATCGGAGTCCGCGGCCTTCAGCTCCGGAAGCGCGATCTTTACCTTTTCCGCGGTCTTCATGCCAATCAGCAGATTATATTCCTTGCGGACGATGGTGCGGATGCTGTCATCAAATTTCTTGCCGCCGAGCTTGATCAGCTTGCTCAGCACGATGCCTCCTAAACTCAGAATGGAGATCTCCGTGGTCTCATAGCCGATGTTTACGATCAGAACGCCCTGGGAGTGGCTGATATCCACATCAAGCCCGATCGCGTCCGCAATGGCTTTTTCCACGGTAAAAACATTCCGTGCCCTGACGCCGCTTTCCTTGATCAGGTCATAGAATGCTCTTTTTTCCACATCGGTGATATCGGTAGGAACGGATATATAAAAATCGGCATTTTTCAGGTTCCCGTCCATTTCATCCAAAAGAAAGCTTTTCAGAAGTGACTGCATATGATTGATATCCGCGATAACGCCGTTCATAAGCGGAAAAGACACAACAATACTCGCCGGCGCCTTTTCATACATCGTAAAAGCTTCATCGCCGTAGGCAAATATCGTGTGTCTGTTTTGTACCGCTATGATATTTTTATGGCTTGAGATCGTCTCCCGGAAGCCATTGTAAATCTTAATATTATATGTACCAAGGTCTATGCCGAATGTACTCGAAGCCAAGTCTTTCCCCTCCTACTGCGCCGATCTGATCTATCAGATCGTGCGCTTAGGCATGAACCTGTTCATGCCGATCCGGTCTGCTTTTCGGACCGGATCATTTCCTAAATATACCCTGACTCTCTCATACTGACAAAGCTTGAATCCCCGATAATAATATGATCGATCAGCCGGATGTCCATTAACGCGCCGGCCTTTGCCACCTTTTCCGTCATTTCGATATCGCATCGGCTCGGCATCGGGTTCCCGCCCGGATGATTATGCAGGAGCACAATATAAACGGCACCGTATTCAAGTGCCTTCAGAAAAATCTCCCGGGTCGATAAAAGCGTCTGATTGACGCTGCCAAAGCTGAGCACCGTATCGCCCAGGAAACGGTTTGAGCCGTTCAGACAGACCAAGCGAGCCTCCTCATGATTCAGATGCCGCATTTTTTCACTGTAATAGAGTGCGATATGAGAAGGATTTCCGAAATCAATATCATTCGTAT